>NZ_JAVXUS010000009.1:30769-122042 GCF_032334135.1 Halomonas sp. I1 | reverse complement strand
TGTGATCATTACAGGAACTATGGTGGAAGAACTGAAGGCCATTTGGAACCAGCACCCACTACATTAGATGATGACCCGATGTTTTCCACGAAAAAAATGGTAGCGTTGATATCAGCAATGAATTGCTTGGTGTTCTAAAAGGGATTCAACTATCTTCTAAAAGCTCCTCTCAGGAGAAAGCATTGGCTATAAGCCTGGCAAATGAAATAGTAAATTTAAAAACAACTTCAGAAAGAACCACATATTTGAGCATTGGAATGTTTGGATTATGTCAACTCGAAGCTAACGGGGGAATTGCCAATACTGAGCTACTCTCTCTGGTTTCAAAACTAATAGATAACTCACTTTTAATAGGCACCGATGACTCTCTATCAAAACAATCCGAGGAATCTCCCGAAGAATTTTATAACAATCAAAAATAGCCAGTCGCGTCAGCGCGTTGTTACCTAGTGCATCAATTTTCCGAGAGCAGCCAGTACAGCAATATTTCTTGAGCATCTTGACCAGAGCACCGGTGACGACACCAACCGCCACCGGTGCAACAAACCTGATGGCGTTGTCCTCCAAGCCTCCGTTCGCGTCCAATCTCACGCTTGGGAAGCCTTCCACGCTTCCCCCTGCCTCTCGCCTCTCGCCTCTCGCCTCTCGCCTCTCGCCTCTCGCCTCTCGCTGATCATTTTCATGCGAATTCAGCCATATTGTTTGCAACTTGTCGCGCCAAGGTCATGAATCGTTCTCATTAGTTTCTGGGTGCGCCGTCGCCCGAAAATGACCCTGTCGTTGCTGATCCTCGTCGCCCTGTTGCTGGTCGCCGGCTGGCGCTGGGGCTGACCTCGGCCCCGGCGGTGCAATGGCAGACCGCCCAGGTCTCCGGTCAGCTCACCGAGCTGCACGTGGATGTCGGCGACAGCGTGGAAGCCGGGCAGCTGCTGGCGGAGCTCGAGGCGCTGCGCACCCAGCTCGAACAGCGCCGGGCGGGATGTCACGACGCCTTCAGGCCCAATCGCCTGGCCAGCCGATGAAGATTGCCCGGGTCCATGCCCAGTGCCCGGGCCGACGCCGCCCAGTTGCCGTCATGATCGCGCAGGCTTGCCTGGATGTGATGCCGCTGAAACGCCTCGGTCGCTTCCTTCAGCGACAGCGACGGCCCGGCCGATACTGCATGGGCACGCATGGAGACCGCCGCGCCGCCGTCATCAGGCAGGTCGAGGTGGTCAGGCGTGATCAGTGCCACGGCCTGGCGCCGATCAGCGGTCGCCGGCGTTTCATGATCTCCCAGCGCCCGTAAGGCCGCCCTGGCCAGCGTATGTTCGAGTTCCCGCACATTGCCCGGCCAGTGCCAGGCCAGCAGCGCCGTCTCGGCCTCCGCCTGCAGCCGCAGGTTGTTGAGCCCCAGACGAACCCTGTTGATCTCGAGAAAATGGCCGACCAGCAGCGGAATATCCTCGGGGCGATCCCGAAGGGGCGGCACATGCAGGGGAAAGGCACTCAGCCGATGATAGAGGTCCGCGCGGAATCGGCCGGCCTCGACTTCGGCCTCGAGATCGCGGTTGGTGACGGCGACGACCCGCACATCGACCTGGCATGGCGTTTCGCTCCCCAGCGGCTGAATCTCGCCTTCCTGCAGCACGCGCAACAGCTTGGGTTGAAGTGACAACGGCAGCTCGCCGATCTCGTCGAGCATCAGGGTGCCGCCATCCGCCATCGCGAAGTGACCCCGCCGGTCCTCGGTCGCCCCGGAGAAGGCGCCGCGCCGATGGCCGAACAGCTCGCTCTCGATCAGGCTCTCCGTCAGAGCGGCGCAGTTGACCTTGACCAGCGGCCCCTGGTGGCGGCCCGAGCGCCGATGCAGGGCACGTACCGCCAACTCCTTGCCCACCCCCGTTTCCCCATGCAGCAGCACGCTCATGTCGGTGGGCGCCACCAGCTCGATGGCATTATCGAGCTGGCGCATGGCGCGACTGTTCCAGCGCCAGCCGACCTCGGAAGACGACGCTTGAGTCAAGGCCTCGCTGAGACGGGTACGGGTCGTGCGCAACCGCTCGGCCAGGCGCAGGCAGGTGCCCAGTAGCCGCGCGATACTCAGCAGTTGATCGTCATCGAGGCCGTCCAGACACCCCGGCTCGAGCGCATCCAGCGTCAACAGGCCCGTCAGTCGCTCCTCATCGCGCAGCGCGACGCCGAGGCAGTCATGCACGTCGCTGAGGTCCTCATCGATCAAACCATCGAAAGGGTCCGGCAGCGGACTGTCATGGGGAAATCGACATACCCCGGGATGGCTGGCGATCGCGGCAAGCCGAGGGTGGTCCTGCAACGCGAAGCGTCGCCCGCGCACCTCATCATTGAGTCCCAGCAGCGCCACCGGTCGCAAGGCATCGCCATCCATCACCATCAGGGTGCTGGCATCGGCGGGAAAGTCTCCTACCAGGGCCCGGAGCAGGTGGCCCCAGTGCACCTCGGACGCCTCATGCTCCGCGAGCTGGGCCAACAGCGTACGCAGCGCCTTGAGAAACTCCGTCATTCGCTCCCCCTCCGATAGGCCGACATGATAACGAGACTATGACAGTCAATTGTCATAATGACACTACCAATGTCATATCGACCAGTGTCATTTAAACACTTCCAGGCCGAAAACCGAGTATGAGCTCACTGACAGATGCTTGGAAGCATCCTGGAATTCGATATACGACAGACAGTTATAGCCAACCATGTGACGAAGTGTCGCAATGACAGCGAGGTGGAACACCCCTTGCTCCTACAGGGTGTCTCCACCCACATCCTGAATCGAGGCTGACGCGAACCATGCTGACACGTGCACAGGAAGACATCATCGACGCCACCGCCCCCGTCGTTGCCGAGCACCTCACGACCATCACCCAACGCTTCTATCCATTGATGTTCGAGCGCTACCCCGAGGTCGAGCCGCTCTTCAACCAGGCTCACCAGGCCAACGGCGGGCAGCCGCGGGCCCTGGCCGGCGCGGTCCTGGCCTATGTCCAGCTGCGCAAGGAACCCGCCAGGGCACGGCGCACCCTGGAAACCGTGGTCAACAAGCACGTCTCGCTGAACATCCAGCCCGACCAGTATCCGATCGTCGGCGAGTGTCTGATGGCCGCCATCGGCGACGTCCTGAGCGAGGCCGTCACGGAAGAGATCGCCGATGCCTGGGGGGCGCTGTATCAGGAACTGGCCGATCTGCTGATCGATCTCGAGAGCCAGCGTTACCGCGAATTCGCCGAATCCACCGGCGGCTGGCGCGGTACCAGGTCCTTCCGGATCGCCGACACTCGCCAGGAAAGCGCTGTCATCCGCTCCTTCATTCTGGAGCCGGAGGATGGGCGTCCCGTAGCCGCCTTCCAGCCCGGCCAGTTCATCGGCGTCCGCCTCATGATCGACGGCAAGCCGGTCTATCGGCACTACAGCCTGTCGGCCTATCCCAATGGCCGCAGCTATCGCATTTCCATCAAGCGCGAAGCCGACGGGGTCGTCAGCCGCCACTTTCACGAGGCCCTGAGTGTCGGCGACCGTATCGAGCTGCTGCCGCCCGCCGGTGACCTGACTCTGCCCGAGGAGGGACACGATCCGGTCATGCTGCTCAGCGGCGGCGTCGGCCAGACGCCCATGCTGTCGCTGCTTCGCCAGGCGCTGGAACAGGGACGACAGGTCGTCTACCTGCATGCGGCACTGGATGGCGATCATCACGCCTTCGGCGATGACGTCAACGCCCTGGCACGCGACTATCCCGATCATCTGCGGGTCATCACGGTCTACGAGCAGACCGACGATGGCGCCGCTGTCGATCATGTCGGACGCGTGCATCACGACCTGATCGCCCGCCACCTGCCCGCCGGCACGCCGCACTGCTACTTCGTCGGGCCACAGGGCTTCATGGTTGCCGTCGATGGATACCTGCAAGCACTGGGCGTGCCTGAAGAGCGCCGCCACTTCGAGCATTTCGGTCCTTCCCGCGCTCTCGAAGCCGCCTGACGACAGGCCACGCGCGCCACACCGGACAGTCGCCGCCCGGCGGCTGTCCGGCCAGGCCGCGCGCCCACCCTCACGAAACCCGCAATGCTCGCTCTTCCTGGCGATGCTGCAAGGGCGAGATTCCGAAGTAGCGCTTGTAGTCGCGGCTGAACTGCGAAACGCTGCGATACCCCACCGCCGAGGCCGCCTGATTCACGTTGCAGGTCTTCTGAGCCAGCAGCTGTTGCGCCTTGAGCAATCGCAGCCGCTTCAAGTACTGCAGTGGCGATGCCTGCACGATTTCCTTGAAATGCTGATGGAAGGTCGACGGGCTCATGTTCGCCTGACGAGCCAGCGCCTCCACCGACACCTCGTCCGCATAGCGGGTATGCAGCCGCGACAACACCTGGACGATGCGCGAGTAGTGCCCCTGGTGCAGCACCAGAGCACGAAGCGCCGGCCCCTGTCGGCCCCTCAAGGCTTCGAACACCACGTCCCGCACTCGCGACGCCCCCATGGCAGCCGTCTCGGCGGGATCGTGCAGGGTCCTCAACAGCCGCTCCACCGCTCCCTGCATGCCATCGGTCATCGATACCGACGCCATCGGCACCGGCGACGCTTCAACCTCGCTCGAAGGCTGGCCGCCCCCTTCACCGATCATCGTCACCAGCTCGCCGAGCAACGCCGGATCGAGGTGCACCGCCACCCCCAGCAAGGGTGCTTCAGCGGAGGCATGGGTCTCGCACTCGAAAGGCAGCGGCAGCGTCTGCACCAGATATTGCCCGGGGCCATAGTGGATCTCCCGGTCCCCCAGGTAGCCGATCTTGTACCCCTGGGCCACGATGATCAGGCTCGGCTCGTAGATCATCGGCGTGCGGCCGCTCGGCCGATGCATGGCCATCAAGGACACCCCGGGCAGCTGGGTCGGCGTATAGCCGTCACCCTCGACCAGGGGCGCCAGCAGATCGACCAGCGAACCGGCGTGAGATTCTGTGATATGCATCCTGAAATCCTTCCTCCATGCCCGGGGCCATCGAAGATTCATCGGGCCGCCCCTTCATGACGGGCAAAAGCGAGTTCGTAGAAAGTAGCAAAAATGCGAGAGAAACGTGGATTCACGGCGGGCTCGACCAGCGCCATGATAATTTCTTGTCGCCTCGGGGCTACATGATGGCGGCATCAGCGCTTCCACGGTACAGAAGGACGCCACCTCTCGGAGAAACGGGCAAAAAATCCGGAGGAACGTCGGTCCTCAGCGCCCCTCGCCGCTTCCATAATGAGCCCAGCCTCACCCCGAGGCATCACAGACCGACAGGAGAGCCATTCATGAGTCAGACTCGTGCCTATGCGGCCCATGCGGCCGACCAGCCCCTGGCCCCCTTCGCCTTCGAGCGCCGTCAGCCGCGCCCGGACGACGTCGCCATCGAGATCCTCTACTGCGGCGTCTGCCACAGTGACCTGCACTTCGCCCGCAACGACTGGGGCATGACACGCTTCCCCATCGTGCCCGGCCACGAGATCGTCGGCCGCGTCACCGCCGTGGGTGACGACGTCAGCCGCTTCCAGGTCGGCGACATGGTCGGTGTCGGTTGCATGGTCGATTCCTGCCGCCACTGTCAGCCCTGCCAGGACGGCGTCGAGCAGTTCTGCCTCGAAGGCTTCACCATGACCTACGGCAGCGATGACCGCCAGGACGGCACCATGACCCAGGGCGGCTACTCGGACAGCGTCGTCGTCAGCGAGCACTTCGTGCTGCGCATGCCCGAAGGCCTCGACCCGGCCGCCGCCGCCCCCATCCTCTGCGCCGGCATCACGACCTATTCGCCGCTCAGGCACTATGGCGTCAAGGCCGGCCACAAGGTCGGGGTGATCGGCATGGGCGGCCTCGGCCACATGGGCGTCAAGCTGGCCAAGGCGCTGGGTGCCGAGGTCACCGTCTTCACTCGCTCCGAGGCCAAGGTCGAGGAAGCCCGTCGTCACGGCGCCGACCATGTGGTCGTCTCCGGTGATGCCGCCCAGATGGAGGCCGTGGCCGAGACCTACGACTTCATGCTCGACACCGTTCCGGTACAGCACGACCTCAATCCCTATCTGGCGACCCTGAAGTACGACGGCACCCATATCCTGGTGGGCCTGCTCGATCCCATCGAACCGGCCATCGAAGGCTTCAACCTGGTCTTCAAGCGTCGTGTGCTGGCCGGCTCGCTGATCGGCGGCATCCCCGAGACCCAGGAACTGCTCGACTTCTGCGCCGAGCACGACATCACCTGCGACATCGAGACCATCGACATCCAGGACATCAACACCGCCTATGAGCGCATGGAGAAAGGCGACGTGCGCTACCGCTTCGTCATCGACATGGCGTCGCTGAAGAACGAAAGCGCCGACTGACGGCTCGCGCCTGCCGAGGCCCCCTCGGCAGGCGCCCCCATCCCCCTTGCCTTGCCTTGTCTTGCCTTCCCGCCACCTTCCCTTCCAGCAGCCCCGTCACCGTGACAGGCCGTAGCGTACACACAGCAGATCGGTCACTCCCGACACTGTAACGTCAGGAAACGCCTGCCATACTGACCTGACGAGATTCCAGAGACATGCTGGAGGCATCACTGTCGCGGTGTCCGAGTCGTGTCGTGATACACAGGGAGTCAAAGGATGACATTGAATTTGCCCACGCCAGGGGCACCGGAAACGACGTCGCTGGCCGAGTGCATCAGACGCCGGCGCAGCACAAGAGAATACGCCGAATCGCCGATCCCGCTCTCCTGTCTGTCGGAGCTGCTCTGGTCGGCCCAGGGAATCACCGGCGATGAGGGCAAACGAGCGTCTCCGTCGGCCGGTGGGCGCTACCCGCTTCACCTCCATGTTCTCGTACGAAGCGTCGACGGTCTGCCACCGGGCCTCTATGCGTACGGGGTCGATGACCATTCGCTGCAGCGCATGGATGACCTGCCATCGGATGCCGTGGTAGAGGAAATGGGAATCGGCGATCAGCCATGGTTGCGTGACGCCGCTGTCATGATCGGCGTAGCCGCAGACCTGGCAGGCACCATTGAACACTTCGAGGACCAGCCACCGGCAGGCGAGCGTGGTCCACGATACGTCTACATGGAAACCGGCGCCCTGGCCCAGAATGTTCAGCTTTACGCGACAGCCCTGGAGCTTGGCTGTGTCCTGGTCGCCGGATTCGAGGATGGGCTGACCAGGAGCGCGTTGCGGTTTTCTTCGAACCTGGCCCCCTGCGCGTTACTGTGTATCGGGTATCGACCGAGTACGTGAACTCAGCCTGCCAGACCAAGCGACGCTCACCGTGAACAACAGCCTCAGGGAGGGACAATGAAGGTCAAACGCATCGTCGCCAATACCGACACGCCGGCGCTCGACCAGGCGGCCGCTTTCTACCAGGATATCCTCGGCCTCGACCTGCTCATGGATCATGGGTGGTTCCGGACATACGGCTCGGACGAACAGATGATGGTCCAGGTCAACTTCGGCTCGCAGGGCGGATCCGGTACACCAGTACCGGCGCTATCGATCGAAGTCGACGACCTGGATGCCGCCCTGGCGAGGTTCGAGAAGGCCGACATTCCCGTCGAATACGGCCCCGTCAGCGAGGAATGGGGCGTGCGCCGATTCTATGTCCGCGATCCCTTCGGGAAGCTGATCAATATCCTGCAGCATGAATGAGCGAGGTGGCCGCCCCTCTGGCCCGGCTTAGGTTACCGAACGCAGACGCGCCACCAGATCGGTCAAGGCCGTCTCGAGCGCCAGGTCGGGCAATGCGTCGCGCAGGGCGATATGGCTCTCGGCCCGGAAATGCTGGGCATCGCCGACAGCCGACTGGAAGTCGTTGACGACCTCGACCAGCGCCGACGGCGTCCCCTCGACCTGCATGGCACCATGCACCAGCAACGCCATGTCACGGCTGCCCTTCACGCGACGCCAGCGCTGGGCCGTGCCGACCAGCTTGCGGCCGGCAATGCGCACGTTGAAGCGGCCATCGCAGTAGGCCCCCGGCACCGCACCGAGATCCGCCGAGGCCACGCCCAGGGATGCCAGCCACTCACACCAGGGGTCGCCCAGGCGGTGATAGCCCCAATCGAGATGCGCCGCCGAACTGCGCACCTCGCAGCGCACCGCCAGGGCCAGGTTGACCACCATCGGCCCCTGGGGCACCGGCGTGCCGCCGGTGGCACGGAACAGCACCGGCCAGCCTCGCGCCTCCAGGCGCGACCGCGCCTCGGCGAAGCCCTCGAGGCGCGCGTGACGACGCGGCATCACCAGGGCTCGGTCATGCGGCGACCAGGCCAGGCACTCCAGCTGGCTCTCGCCCCGGCACACCCCTTCCAGCAACGCTTCCTCGGCGGCGAGCCCCTCTTCCACCGTGGGATGCCGAAGGATGCTGTCGTTCGTCATCATCTCGCTCGCTCAAGTCGTGAAGGCCCAAGCTTACGTCGTCACCCCCGACCGGCGCCATCGCACACCACCTTGGTCGAACCTCTCATCCATGACCTTTACGTTAACGTAAACCTGTCTTAGTCTTGGCATCATCACCTCGAAGAATGATCGGACGTGCCCCATGGCGCGTCACCAGACCAGCGGAGTTCGCCATGCACGCGCCCTACCAACCCCTCGACTTCGGTCTCGACGACGAACTGAACATGCTGCGCGACCAGGTCAACGCCTTCGCCCGCGACGAGATCGCGCCGCGCGCCGCCGAGATCGACGCGAAGAACGAATTCCCCGACGACCTCTGGAAAAAGTTCGGCGACATGGGCCTGCTCGGCATCACCGTGCCGGACGAGGACGGCGGCAGCGGCATGGGCTATCTCGCCCATTGCATCGCCATGGAAGAGATCTCGCGGGCCAGCGCCTCGGTGGCACTCTCCTACGGCGCCCATTCCAACCTCTGCGTGAACCAGATCAAGCTCAATGCCAACGCCGAGCAGAAGGCCAGGTACTTGCCCGGCCTGATCAGCGGCGAGCACGTCGGGGCACTGGCCATGTCCGAGCCCGGCGCCGGCTCCGACGTGGTCTCCATGAAGCTCAAGGCCGAGAAGCGCGGCGCGCACTATGTGCTCAACGGCAACAAGATGTGGATCACCAACGGCCCCGACGCCGACATCCTGGTGGTCTACGCCAAGACCGATCCGGAAGCGGGCTCGAAAGGGATCACTGCCTTTATCGTCGAGAAAGGCATGAAGGGATTCTCCACGGCCCAGAAGCTCGACAAGCTGGGCATGCGCGGCTCCAACACCTGCGAGCTGGTCTTCGAGGACTGCGAGGTGCCCGAGGAAAACATCCTCGGCGAGGTGAACAAGGGGGCGCGGGTGCTGATGAGCGGCCTCGATTTCGAGCGCACCGTGCTGGCCGCCGGCCCCATCGGCATCATGCAGGCCGCCATGGACGTGGTGGTACCCTACCTCCACGAACGCAAGCAGTTTGGCCAGTCCATCGGCGAATTCCAGCTGGTGCAGGGCAAGGTGGCCGACATGGTCACCACCCTGAACGCCTGCCGGGCCTACCTCTATGCCGTCGCCGGCGCCTGCGACCGCGGCCGCACCTCACGCAAGGACGCCGCCGGCGTGATCCTCTACTGCGCCGAAAAGGCCACCCAGATGGCACTCGACGCCATTCAGCTGCTCGGCGGCAACGGCTACATCAACGAATACCCCACCGGCCGCCTGCTCCGCGACGCCAAGCTCTACGAGATCGGCGCCGGCACCAGCGAGATCCGCCGCATGCTGATCGGCCGCGAAATCTTTAATGAATCGGCTTAAAACCAGCTATAAGCCGTAAGCTATAAGCTGTAAGCAAGACAGCCCCGTCGCAGGACGCCCCTCAGGAGTCTACGGCAAGTAAGTCGGCGCGGCAGGCAACCTCTTAAAGCTTAAGGCTTACAGCTTACGGCTCATCTCGGAGAGATGTATGTCCATCTTGCAGACCCAGATCAACCCGCGCAGCGAGGGTTTCCAGACCAACGAGGCGGCGATGCGCGCCGAGGTGGGCGGGTTGCGGTCGTTGACCGCGGCGATTCACCAGGGCGGTGGCGAGAAGGCGCGCGCCCGGCATGAGTCGCGCGGCAAGCTGTTCGTGCGCGACCGTATCGACCATCTGCTCGACGAGGGCTCGCCCTTCCTCGAGTTCTCGGCGCTGGCCGCTCACGAGGTCTACGACAGCCCGGTGCCCGCCGCCGGCGTGGTCACCGGCATCGGCCGCGTCTCCGGCGTGGAGTGCGTGATCGTCGCCAACGACGCCACGGTCAAGGGCGGCACCTACTTCCCGCTGACCGTGAAGAAGCACCTGCGCGCCCAGGAGATCGCCCGCAAGCACCGCCTGCCCTGCCTCTACCTGGTGGACTCCGGCGGCGCCTACCTGCCGTGCCAGGACGAGGTCTTCCCCGACCGCGACCACTTCGGGCGCATCTTCTACAACCAGGCCACCCTCTCCGCCGAGGGCATTCCGCAGATCGCCGTGGTCATGGGCTCCTGCACCGCCGGCGGCGCCTATGTCCCGGCCATGGCCGACGAATCCATCATCGTGCGCGAACAGGGCACCATCTTCCTCGGCGGCCCGCCGCTGGTGAAGGCGGCCACGGGCGAATCGATCAGCGCCGAGGACCTGGGCGGCGCCGACGTTCACGCCAAGGTCAGCGGTGTGGCCGATCACTACGCCGAGAACGATGCCCATGCCCTGCAACTGGCGCGGCGCTGCGTGGCCCGACTCAACTGGCAGAAGCGCGGTCAACTGGCCATGGCCGAACCCAGGCCGCCACGCCTCGACCCCGAGGAGCTCTACGGCATCGTCGGCACCGACCTCAAGAAGCCCTTCGAAGTGCGCGAGGTGATCGGCCGCATCGTCGACGACTCCGCCTTCGACGAGTTCAAGCGCACCTATGGCGACACCCTGGTCACCGGTTTCGCGCATATCCACGGCCACCCGGTGGGCATCGTCGCCAACAACGGCGTGCTGTTCTCGGAGAGCGCCGTGAAGGGCGCGCATTTCATCGAGCTCTGCGCCCAAAGGAAAATCCCATTGATTTTCCTACAAAATATTACCGGTTTTATGGTCGGCTCGAAGTACGAGCACGAAGGCATCGCCAAGCACGGCGCCAAGCTGGTCACCGCCGTGGCTTGCGCCAAGGTGCCCAAGTTCACCGTGCTGATCGGCGGCAGCTTCGGCGCCGGCAACTACGGCATGTGCGGCCGCGCCTATGATCCCAACCTGCTGTTCATGTGGCCCAACGCCCGCATCTCGGTGATGGGCGGCGAACAGGCCGCCGGCGTGCTGGCCCAGGTCAAGCGCGAGCAGATCGAGCGCGAGGGACGCGAATGGTCCGACGCGGAGGAAGCCGACTTCAAGCAACCGACCCGCGACCAGTACGAGCACCAGGGCCATCCCTACTACGCCAGCGCGCGACTCTGGGACGACGGCGTCATCGACCCCGCCCAGACCCGCGACGTACTCGGCCTCTCGCTCGCCGCCGCCATGAACGCCGAGGTCGAAGACACCAAATTCGGCGTGTTCAGGATGTAGACGCGCTTCGCGCCAGAAACGAGTACCGAGCGACGAGATACGAGCAGCTCGAAGCTCGAAGCTCGAAGCTCGAAGTCAGCAGGATACCGATATGACCACAGAGACCTACTCCACCCTGGACATCGACCCCCACGCCGTTGCGTGGCTGACCCTGGATCGCCCGGAGGTCCTCAACGCTTTTGACGATGCCTTGATCGGCGAGCTCAACGGGCATCTTCAGCACGTGCGGGAGGCCGCCGAGCGTGGCGAGGTCCGCGCGCTGGTACTGGGTTCGCAGGGCAAGCATTTCTCCGCCGGGGCGGATCTGGGCTGGATGAAACGCATGGTCGACTACGATCTCGAGGACAATCTGGCGGACTCCCGCCAGCTCTCGGCGCTGATGCACGGCCTGGACACCCTGCCCTGCCCCACGCTCTGCCGCGTCCAGGGCGCGGCCTTCGGCGGCGCCGTGGGCCTGGCCGCCTGCTGCGATATCGTCATCGCCTCGGAGAAGGCTCGCTTCTGCCTCTCCGAGGTCAAGATCGGCCTCTCGCCAGCGGTGATCAGCCCCTATGTGCAAGGCGCCATCGGCAGCCGGCAGATGCGCCGCTACGCGCTGACCGCCGAGGTCATGGACGCCACCACCGCCGAGGCCCTGGGGCTGGTGCATCGCGTGGTCGAGCCGGACGCCCTGGACGAGGCGGTCGCCGCCATGGTCGAGACATTGCTCGCCACCTCGCCGCAGTCCAGCCGCGCCACCAAGGCGCTGCTCGCCGAGGTCGCCCGTGATCCCGACAGCGCCGCAACCCGCGAGCGCACCTGCCAGGTGATCGCCGAGCTGCGTGTCAGCGACGAGGGCCAGGAAGGCCTGGCCAGCTTCTTCGACAAGCGCCGCCCTGCCTGGGCCCCCGAACCTCCTTCCACGACGGAGCGCTCCTCATGAGCCATGCCTTCGATACCCTGCTGGTGGCCAATCGCGGCGAGATCGCCTGCCGCGTGATGCGCACCGCCCGCCGCATGGGCCTGCGCACCGTGGCCGTCTACTCCGATGCCGACGCCAGCGCCCGCCACGTGCGCGAGGCCGACGAAGCCGTGCGCCTCGGCCCGGCCGCCGCCCAGGCCAGCTATCTCGATATCCAGGCGGTGATCGACGCCGCCCGGCGCACCGGGGCCGGCGCCGTGCATCCCGGTTACGGTTTCCTCTCCGAGAACGGCGATTTCGTCGCCGCCCTGGCGGACGCCGGCATCACCTTCGTCGGCCCGCCCGCCTCGGCCATCGCCGCCATGGGCGACAAGTCCGCCGCCAAGGCCCGCATGTTTGATGCCGGCGTGCCCCTGGTGCCCGGCTACCATGGCGACGCCCAGGACGACGCCCTGCTCAAGGCCGAAGCCGACCGCATCGGCTATCCGGTGCTGCTCAAGGCCAGCGCCGGCGGTGGCGGCAAGGGCATGCGCGTGGTGGAAAGCGGCGATCAGTTCCAGGCCGCGCTGGACGGCTGCCGCCGCGAATCCCGGGCCGCCTTCGGCGACGAGCGCATGCTGATCGAGAAGTACCTGACCCAACCACGCCACGTCGAAGTGCAGGTGTTCTGCGACACCCAGGGCCACGGCGTCTACCTCTTCGAGCGCGACTGCAGCGTACAGCGTCGCCACCAGAAGGTGCTGGAGGAGGCCCCCGCCCCGGGCATGACCGAGGCCCTGCGTCGCCAGATGGGCGACGCCGCGGTACGCGCCGCCCGCGAGATCGGCTATGTGGGCGCCGGCACGGTCGAATTCCTGTTGGACTCTTCACAAGGTCAGGATCAATCGTTCTACTTCATGGAGATGAACACCCGCCTCCAGGTGGAGCATCCCGTCACCGAGATGATCACCGGCCAGGACCTGGTCGAGTGGCAGCTGCGCGTCGCCATGGGCGAGCCTCTGCCGCTGAGCCAGAACGAACTGGCCATCACCGGCCACAGCTTCGAGGCGCGCCTCTACGCCGAGGACCCGGCACAGGACTTCCTGCCCGCCACCGGTACCCTCAGCCGCTTCGAACTGGACCTCGCCGGCGCCGGCCTCGAGCCGACCCGGGTACGCCTGGACAGCGGCGTGGCCAGCGGCGACAGCGTCTCCATGCACTACGACCCGATGCTCGCCAAGCTGATCGTTCACGGCGACGACCGGGAACAGGCGCTGGCCACCCTCAACCGCGCCCTGGCCGCCCTCGATGTCCAGGGCGTGACCACCAACCGCGACTTCCTGCAACGCCTGGCGACGCACCCCGCCTTTCGCGCCGCCGAGCTGGACACCCGCTTCATCGAGCACCACGAAGCGGAACTGTTCGCGCCACGGCATTATACGGCCGAGGAATACGCCAGCGCCGCCCTGGTCGGCCTCCACCAGCTCGGCCAGGAACGCGAGAGCGACTCCCCCTGGGATCGCCACGACGGCTTCCGGCTCAACGCCGAGCACACCATCCGCATCGCCCTCTGCGACCCCACCCGAATCGACGACGAGGACGCCGTGGTCACCGTCGAGGGCAAGCGGGCGGCCCCCGGCGCCCCCTGGCGCCTGCGCATCGGCGAACAGACCTTCGACGCCACCCTGCAACCGCTCGACGGCGACGCCGTGGCGGTGACCCTGGACGGCCACCGCCGCCGCCTGCAGACTCGACTGGTCGGCGAAGGACGAGAACGCAACCTGGTGGTGATGGTCGACCCACGGCGCGAAACTCGGCTGTTCTGGCGACGCATCGACGCCATCGACCACGGCCGCCAGGAAGCCGAATCCACCCTCACCGCCCCCATGCACGGCACCGTGGTGACCCTGCTGGTGCAACCCGGCGAACGCGTCGAGAAAGGCATGGCGCTGATGGTCATGGAAGCCATGAAGATGGAACACACCCTGACCGCCCCCGCCGACGGCCAGGTCGAAAGCTTCCACTTCCAGGCCGGCGACACCGTGGGACAAGGCGACGTGCTGCTGGAATTCGCTGCAGACGAGTAACCACCGTGCCCCTGGCAAGTAGCGTCCAAGGTAAGCGGCGCCGGGGGCAGGCCGTAGCGAAGGTCATTCGCCATGGATGGCGAATGTAGCGTCCAGGGAGGGATTCACAGCGCCTTCGCCAAGGCCTGCCGCCGGATCAGCCGCTGCTCTGGATTCTCTCGAATGATTGGAGCTCTGCAATGGCATTCCCCAAGCAAGTCCGCCTGGTCGACGTCGCCCCCCGCGATGGGCTACAGAACGAACCCGAAGCCATCGACACCGACACCAAACTCGAACTGATCGACCGCCTCGCCGACGCCGGCCTGCGCCATATCGAAGCGGCAAGCTTCGTCTCGCCCAAGTGGGTACCGCAGATGGCCGATCACCGCGAGGTGATGACCCGGCTCGAACGTCGCCCCGGCATCACCTACTCCGCCCTCACCCCCAACCTAAAGGGACTCGAGACCGCACTGGAATGCGGCGTCGAGGAAGTCGCGGTATTCGGCGCCGCCAGTGAGGCCTTCTCCAAAAAGAACATCAATTGCACCATCGCCGAATCCCTGGAACGCTTCGCCCCAGTGCTCGAGCGCGCCCAGGAAGCCAACGTTCGCGTACGCGGCTACGTCTCCTGCGTGCTCGGCTGCCCCTACGAAGGCGAGATCGCGCCGGCCAAGGTCGCCGAAGTATCGAAGGCCCTGTTCGACATGGGCTGCTTTGAAGTCTCGCTCGGCGACACCATCGGCACCGGCACCCCGCTCAAGGCCAAGCGCATGCTCGAGGCCGTCGCCCGCGACATCCCCATGGACAAGCTCGCCGCCCACTTCCACGACACCTACGGCCAGGCACTCGCCAACCTCTACGCCGTGCTCGAGGAAGGCGTGGCGGTGATCGACAGCTCCGTCGCCGGCCTGGGTGGCTGCCCCTATGCCAAGGGCGCCGCCGGCAACGTCGCCAGCGAAGACGTCGTCTACCTCCTCGACGGCCTGGGCATCGACAGCGGCGTCGACCTCGACAAGCTCGCCGCCACCGGCGACTGGATCACCCAGGCCATCGGCCGGCCCAATCGATCCAAGGCTGGCGTTGCCACTGCCACGAAACTATCTGACACATCCGGCTGACTACCAAAGGCACACATTGTGCTATCCTCACCTTATGAAGCCGATCACATGGAACACCGAGAAGAACCAACGCCTACAGGAGGAAAGAGGTATTTCCTTCGAGGCGGTGGTCTTCCACATGTCGGCGGGTGATCTTCTGGATACACTGGAACATCCAAACCAGAAGCGTTACCCAGGCCAGCAGATCCATGTGATCGACATAGAGGGGTACGCGTACCTCGTACCTTTTGTCGAGTCGGATGATGAAATCTTCCTGAAGACCATTATCCCGAGCCGAAAAGCGACAAAGGCCTATCTGGGAGGTGGCAAATGAGCAAATTGGACAAGGAAGAGCGAGAGCTACTGGAAGCTTTCGAAGAAGGCGAGCTGAAACGAGTGCCGGACGCCGAACATACGCAGCAACGGCATCAGCAGTATGCAGAGGCCATGTTCAAGAAAGATGCACGCATCAACATTCGCCTTTCCTCCAGGGACCTTCGAGGCCTCCAGAAAAAGGCGCTGGCAGAGGGTATTCCCTACCAGACACTGGTTGCCAGCATCCTCCACAAATATGTGGAAGGTCGCCTGCACGAGGACTGATCGCCAGCGCCAAAACGCAAAGCCCCCGAGCCAGATCGCTGACTCGGGGGCTTATTCATTATGCCGCGTCAGCGATGCGGGGTTCGGCCGGCGATCGCGACGCTCTCGGGCGGGCGGATGCCGAAGCACTCCCGGTAGCGCTGGGGCGGCAGCCCCGCGTAGCGCTTGAACAAGCGCCGAAAGAAGGCCAGGTCGTCGTAGCCGACGGCGCGGCTCACCTGCTGAACGGTCTGCTGCTCGTTCTCCAGCAGGTGGCGGGCGGCATTGATGCGCAGGCGGTGGAGGTAACCGGTGGGCGTTTCCCCGGTGGCCAGCTTGAAGCGGCGAGCGAAGTTCCGCGGGCTCATGCCCACCTGTCCGGCCAGGTCATCCAGTCTCACCGGTTCGGTGAAATGGTGGAACAACCACTCCTGGGCCCGTCGGATCTGCCCGTCCTCATGCGACATCTCCGGAGGTTCCGCCGCGTACCCGGCCTGCCACACACGCGGCGTCTCGAGCAGTAGTGCCCTGGCCGTCTCCATGGCAACTCGATGACCGCAGAATTTCTCGACCAGATAAAGGCTGAGATCGACGGAGGCATACACGCCGCCACTGCATAGCACGTTGTCGCTCTCCGTCAGGAACCGCTCCGGCTGCCAGTGCACCTGCGGGTAGCGTCGCCGACACGCCTCTACCACCCCCCAGTGGGTCGTCGCGGGCCGGCCATCCAGGATACCAGCCTCGGCAAGCAGTCCCACGCCCGCGCAGATACCAGCCAGGGTGACGCCACGCGCGTGCCACTTGCGCAGCCACGGATAGAGTGCCGTGTTGGCCGAGCAGGCGGCCTCCAGGTCTGCACCCACGGCGGATACGATAATGAGATCGGTCTCCGCTACCGCCTCGATGGCACAGCTCGGCTCCAGGTTCAAATCCACGGCCGTGGACACCCGCCGGCCGCCCTGGGACGCCGTACGTACCCGGAAGTGCGGCTCCACCGCCTCCCCGCGCATGGTATTCCACAGCACGCCGGCCGTGCTGAACACCTCCACCGGCGCCACCGCCGTCGAGGGCATTCCCCCCTCCACCAGCACCACGGTGACATCGATCATCTGATCACTCCGTTGGCCGGATCGCCCCTGCAGTATGTCATTTCCGCCACTACGCGGCGGGAAGCACCTGGAGAATACTGGCGAAACGCGTCCGAGACGCCTCGGCATACGAGACCCAGGCACGCAGAGGAGACACAGCATGAGCAACAACACTACCTACAAGGGAAGCTGCTTTTGTGGCGCCGTACAAGTGACCGTCAGCGGCGAGCCGGAGGCCATGGGCTACTGCCATTGCGATTCGTGCAGACAGTGGTCCGCAGCGCCAGTCAACGCCTTTACACTATGGAAGCCGGAGGCCGTCCACATCACCCAGGGCGAGGAGCACATCGGCACCTACCACAAGACCCCACAGAGCTACCGCAAATGGTGCAAGACCTGCGGCGGGCACATTCTCACCGAGCACCCGGAGCTCGGCCTGACGGATGTCTATGCCGCGATTCTGCCCGCACTCCCGTACAGCCCCGGCCTTCACGTGCACTACCAGGAAAGCGTGTTGCCGATTTCCGACGGGCTCGACAAATTCAGGGATGTGCCCGAGGAGATAGGCGGTTCCGGTATTCGCGTGGCGGAATGACGTGCTGAGACGTATCACACCATGCATAACCCGAAGCGCCCCGGACCAATGCTGGACCGGGGCGCTTCGAGTGATACGAAAGGAAGCGTGCGGCTACGCCGCCGCGTCTGCCCGCCTGGCCCGATGGGCATGCAGCTTCTTGTAGCTCTCGATCAGCCGCTGGTGACGCTCCAGGCCTTCCAGTTGCATGCCGACCGGCTCGAGGCCGTGGAAGCGCACCTCGCCGTTCACCGAGCCGACCACGGCGGCCATGGTCGCTTCGCCGAACATGCGCTCGAAGTTGTAGAGGTAGTCCTCCAGCTCAAGCTCGTCGTCCTGCACGATTTCCAGCACCGCGTTCACCGCCTGGTAGAAGAGCCCGCGCTCGACGGTGTTGTCGTTGAACTGCAGGAACATCTCGACCCGCTCCAGGGCCTCCTCGTGCTGGCCGAGCGCCAGGTTGATCAGCAGCTTCAGCTCGAGGATGGTGAGCTGCCCCCAGATGGTGTTCTCGTCGAACTCGATGCCGATCAGGGTGATGATGTCCTCATGGTCATCGATCTGGGTCTCTTCCAGGCGCTCCAGCAGATCGCCCAGTTGCTCGTCGCTCAGCTCGTGGAGGTGCAGGATGTCCTCGCGGAACAGCAACGCCTTGTTGGTGTTGTCCCAGATCAGATCCTCCACCGGGTAAACCTCGGAATACCCCGGCACCAGGATGCGGCACACCGGTGCGCCCAGATCCTCGTGGACGGCCATGTAGGCTTCCAGCCCCAGCTCCGCGAGGATACCGAACAGGCGCTCGGCCTCCTCTTCGTTCGTGCCCGAGAAATCCCACTCGACGAACTCGACATCTGCCCGGGCACTGAAGAAACGCCAGGACACTAGCCCCGAGGAATCGATGAAGTGCTCGACGAAGTTGTTCGGCTCGGTGACGGCCAGCGAATTGAAGGTCGGCGGCATGAAGTCGTTCAGGCCCTCGAAGCTGCGGCCCTGCAGCAGCTCGGTCAGGCTGCGCTCCAGCGCCACCTCGAAGCTCGGATGCGCGCCGAAGGACGCGAAGACCCCGCCCGTACGCGGGTTCATCAGGGTGACACACATCACCGGATACTGCCCGCCCAGGGAGGCATCCTTGACCAGCACCGGGAAGCCCTGCTTCTCCAGCGCCTCAACGCCCTCGAGAATCTCGGGGTACTTCGCCAGCACCTCATGCGGCACGTCCGGCAGCGCGATCTCTTCCTCGATGATCTGCTTCTTCACCGCCCGCTCGAAGATCTCCGACAGGCACTGCACCTGGGCCTCGTGCAGGGTGTTGCCGGCACTCATGCCGTTGCTGAGGTAGAGGTTCTCGATCAGGTTCGAGGGGAAGTAGATCACCTCGCCATCCGACTGGCGCACGAACGGCAACGAGACGATGCCGCGCTCCACCTTGCCGGAGTTGGTGTCGATCAGGTTGGAGCCGCGCAGCTCGCCATCCGGGTCGTAGAACTCCCGGCAGTAGGCATCCAGGATGCCCTCCGGCAGTTCGTCGTTCGGCCCCGGCTGGAACCACTCCTCGTTCGGGTAATGCACGAAGCGGCTGTTGGCGATCTCCTCGCCGAAGAACTGATCGTTGTAGAAGAAGTTGCAGCTCAGACGCTCGATGAACTCGCCCAGCGCCGAGCACAGCGCGCTCTCCTTGGTCGAGCCCTTGCCGTTGGTGAAGCACATATTGGAGTGGGCATCGCGAATGTGCAGCGACCACACATGCGGCACGATGTTGCGCCAGGAGGCGATCTCGATCTGCATGCCGAGCGACTCGAGGATGCCCGTCATGTTGGCGATGGTCTGCTCCAGCGGCAGGTCCTTGCCCTCGATCCAGGTGCTCTCGCCCTCCTCCGGCTCGGCCATCAGCAGCGCCTGGGCATCCTCGTCCAGGTTCTCGACCGTCTCGATCTGGAAATCGGGCACGTTCTGCACCACCCGCTTGACCGAGCAACGCTCGATCGAGCGCATGATGCCCTGGCGATCCTTGTCGGACAGATCCTCCGGCAGCTCGACCTGAATCTTGAAGATCTGCTTGTAGCGGTTCTCCGGGTCGACGATGTTGTTCTGCGACAGCCGGATGTTCTCGGTGGGAATATCGCGCGCGTTGCAGTAGACCTTGACGAAATACGCCGCACACATCGCCGACGACGCCAAGAAGTAATCGAAGGGGCCAGGCGCCGAGCCATCGCCCTTGTAGCGAATCGGCTGGTCGGAGATGACCGTGAAGTCATCGAACTTGGCCTCCAGCCGGAGGTTGTCGAGATAGTTGACCTTGATTTCCATTGACAAAGCACCGGATTCGTGGTTTCGGTCGGCCGTAGCGCGTAGCCCGCCATTATCCAGCTTTTGAGGCGCTTCGTCTTGGGCGGCTGGTCAAAAAATCGCCAGAGCGGGCGCGCCGAGGGCATGCTCCGCTCGGGCCCGAACGCCGCCGGGCATTACGACGACGATGCTCAATACCGGTAGCGGAACTCAATCATGTGGAAATCCGCCCCGGTCGTGTCCGGGCCATTCACGCCGGCATCGGAATAGTGAAGAAACCGATAGCCCACGCCAGTGGCGCAGGGCGGTCAACGGCAGAAATATCTCAGATATTGTCTACGGCTTCCAGAATAAATGAAACGCGCTCACCGACATGAGTACGCGGCACTTCCAAGGTTTCATAGCCCCATTGCCGATACCACCTTTTCAGACCCTCGAACACCTCGACGGACTGTTCAAGTGTCTGGTCACGCTCGGCATCGGTCCCATAGATCTCTTTCCATGGAGGCAGAAGAAAAACGCGCCTGTTGTAGGGAAAATCGTGAACGTATCGAGCCGCTTGATCATATGTCAGTGCATCCTCCGCATCCAGCATCCACAACGCGTCCAGCACACCTCGATCAAAGAACCTGGGACCATCACTAATACCGGCTTCTCGATACTTTTCGATATCCGCACTCAGGACCTCATGGGCAAACAAGGCGGGCTCCGGCCTTGGCGAAAACCCCGCCATTAACCGCTCCTGGATTATCCTCCGGGCAGACTCTCGTGCGAAACCGTACCCACGCTCCGCCAGAGCGGCCAGAACTGTGGTTTTGCCTCCGCCGGGCCCGCCGGTGACTACGAATCGATTGTTCATTAAACGTCTAAGGCCATCCATCAAGTGCTTGTCGCGCACATGGAAATGCTGGTCTCTCCTGAAAAAATGCTACCGGACACCAGACATCCGCAATATCTCGTCACTTGGGACAATCGCCAGGTCGGCGGCAGATAGCCCAGACGCCAGGGTAGCGGAACAAGTGTTGGCTACATGGTGTTTTAGGTTTCATCACTTCCAGAGCCGATACCTCATCTCGAGATAGCATTCACCCCCACCGGGAATCGGCCTGAACTCCCACTGAGACATTGCTGCGGCCGTAGGGGGGCCGAAAATTTCCGATGGGCTGGATCGGATAATTTCTACTCGTTCTGGCCTGCCGCCCTCCGAGCCGATAAATACTCTCGCGACACTCCATCCCTCCTGGTTCGCGTTCACGGCCGACGACGGATATTTCGGCAGAACACGCCGGAGAGGGTCGAGGGTGTTGCACTGCGTACCTAACCTCGAGATGTCTATGATTGGCTCGACTGGCACGGTCTTGGATGAGGTTGAGCAGGCCGCGAGGAACAATACAACTAGACCATAGAAACTGAAAGCGAACCGATTCACGGAGCTATTCATGCGCATTTTCTCTGATATTAAAATCTAATACCCCAAGCAGGGCATATTTTGTGCTTTGAGCGAAGAGGAGAAAATATTTTGGTGTTCCCCCAAAAAAATGGACACGCGCCATTGTAATGACCCCCTGGTTTCTGCACACCCTACGCAGCTAATGCGGGGTGTGCTCGGGGTGCCACATAATCCAGAGACTGATGTGGCCGTTCTTCGTTGTAGTAACGAATCCAGCGATCGATCACCGCCCTGGCTTGGCCTAGTGACTCGAAGCGATGCTGCCAGATGCACTCCTCCTTCAAGGACCGGAAGAAGCGCTCAACGAGCCCGTTCTGCTCCGGGGTATACGGTGTCGTGAACTCCTGCGTGAGGCCATAGGCCTTCACTGTGCCCGTGTAGTGGCGACTGCTGAAAACGAGCCCGTTATCTGACCGAAGGGCCAACGGTTGCTGAACACGTCCCAGCGCTCCCAGCCGATAGATCAGCGCTTCCTCCAACGCGGCCTCCGCGGTCTTGCTGCTGCCATTGTCCGACAATCGTCAGCCGAGGATCTCTCGTGTGCAGCAGTCGATGATCACCGCGAGACTGGCTCGCCGATCCTTTCCGCACCACACGTGGGTGAGATCGGTCGCCCATCGTTCATCAGGCCGTGAGGCGATGGATGGCAGACTCCTGGCGCGAGGGCGAAAGCCCTGGGGCCGCTTTCGCACCTGCCAGCCTTTGAGCTGCAGGATGCGCTGGATCGGCTTGCGATTTTCACCCAGGACGCACGCCAGTCGCCGATAGCCGTAGGTGGGGAACCGTTCCAGGGCCAGCTTCACCCTGCTGGCCAGCTCAGTATTCATCGCACGCTGCCGCAGCTTGGGACGGTAATACAAAGTCCGTCGGGGAAGTCCCAGCCACCGACAAAGCTTGACGAGCGATACCACATGGCCCTCCTGGGCCATTTCCGCCTGCAGCGACCTTACGAGTTCTCGTCCTCGTCGAGCAGGCGGCGAAACTTTTTTAGCGCGTAAATCTGCAAGTGAGCCTCGCCCAGTGCTTCTTTGGTTTCCCGCAGCTCGGATTCGTACTGTTCACGGATGTCCTTGGGACGAGCCTTGAATCCGTTCTCCATGCTGCGCTGGGCCTCATCGATCCAGCTCTCGACCTCAGAGACGGTGAGATCGTGCTGGCGAGCCACCTCAGCAGCCGTGGTCTTGCCCTTGAAGATGTCCATGACCACAGCGGCTTTGCGCTTCGCGGTCCATCGTTTGATGGGGTTGTCGTCGCTCATCCTGTCCTCCTGATGGCTGCACTATACCCTGTGCAGCTCTGGAGGGGGTCACTTCACCATCAGCTAATCCCTTCGAATTCTATCGGGCTCCGGTAACCAAGGCCACTGTGAAGACGATGGCTATTATAGAAGCCATCAATATAGTGCCTGATTTGGCTTCGTAGCTGGCACATCGCAGTGAAGCTAGTTGCGTGTAGCAACTCTCCCTTCAGGGTCTTAAAAAAGGATTCCACTTCCGCATTGTCAGTACATTGCCCAGGCCGATTCATGCTGTGTTGCTCTTGATGTTGATTCAGAAGCCGCTGCATTTTGTTTTCCCTATACTCGACCCCACGATCCGTGTGGAGCAGTAAGCCGGGTGAAGGATGACGCCGCTTGAAGGCCTCTCTGAGCGCCGCTTTAGAGAAGTCAGCAGTTAGGCTCTACCGAGTCGCCAATGGATGACTCGGCGAGAATAGAGGTCCAGCACAACGGCCAAGAACACGTATTTTGTGCCTAATTTGATGTAGGTAACATCACTGCTCCACTGCTGGTTGACACCTGTTGGCGCTGGTGCAGCCAGCCGGTAATTGGGCAATGCCTACAATTCATGACGTCTGCGTGCCAAACGCCGGTAGACTCGAGTGACACGTGCCTTCATGCCCCATTCCTGCATGATCCTCGCCACGCGGTTTTCGCCCACCTGAACGCCCTCACGGCGTAGCGCCTGATACACCCTAGGACTCCCATACCGCCCTCTGCTCTCGTCATAGACCTTCCGGATCCTGAAGACCAGATCTGCCCGCTCGACAGCCCTAGGGCTTGGCTTACGATTGACCCAGGCGTAATAGCCTGACCGGGAAACGCTCAAGTACTTGCACAGGAGCTTTACGTTGTATTCTCGTCTGTGCTTCCAGACGAACCGGAACGCTTCCGTCGTCCCTCGGCCTGAAAGCGTTGAAACTTTTTTAGGATGTCGTTCTCCTCCTGAAGCTCCGATACGCGGCGTTTCAGGCGAGCAACCTCATCCTGCTCCTGGACCTTCTGCTTGGCCTCAGCTGGTGCCTTCCTGACTCGTTTCATGGCGAATTTTCCTTCGCGATATTCCTTTCGCCAGCGTGACAGTATGAAGGGGTGGATATCCAGTGTTTCAGCCACCCCCTGGACGCTCCGGTGGGCCTGATAGCTCCACTCCACTGCTTTGACTTTGAACTCGGTGCTATAGCGCTGTGTTTTCTTCCCCGTGATCATCTCGGGCATCGGTTCTCTCCTGCTGGGGAGTTATCGATGCGTGTCTACTAGAGTGGGGGAAGTCCACGGTCGGCTTGATTCACTTGTTAGCATTTAAGGCCCCGACCTTCTCCAAAAAATCCTTTGCCTTTTCTATCTTTAATTTGTTCTCAAATCCTTTTACTACATCATTTTCGAAAGCTTTGTATTGGCTTTCGAGAATAAATGTAGCTTCATCTTTCCCGATACCGCCATATTCAATCATAGCTGCTCGTAGTATTCCGGCGGAACGAAATAATGATTGGACAGAATCAATCGCACTCTGAATTTGGGCAGAGTCTAATAATTTTTTCAATTCATTGCTTGATAGATATGAGCTAAAAAGCTTTATGGTTGACACAACACCTTTCAGGTTTTGCTCATACCTCTGATAGAAAATAACAGTTTGCTTGGGTAATTCTGCCTGCTGGTCGTTACTAAGGTAAGTTCGAGTGAGATTTTCAATGAATTGGTCGGAAAACTTCTCGATATCTTGCAATTTCTCGAATGTTTCAGTTTCGGAATTACGTATCATATCTTCTATCAACACTGAAACAGCATGCGAAAACTCAAACTCACCTTCAGGAATAGGCTCGTCAATCTGACTTTCCAGCTTTCCTATAAAGCTTCTTAGCCACGCATCAACTGCCAATATAAAACTTAGCTGGACAACGTACACATAAGCCAATCGAGTCTCCGACTCTCGCTTATCCTTTTTTTGAACCAGCATTCTGATGCGATAGCTCAAATACGCAGATATCAAAGCACCGCATAAGCCGCTTAGGACAGATATAAAAAGGGTTGAGATGCCTGCCATAATGATTTCTTTTTTATGCTAACGCCGCTCAGCACGCGCGGCTACGAAATGGAGGCGAAGCCGCAATGTAGAAGCCGTCGCCGTGACTGGCCTTGTTAGCTGCCAGCATGCAAGCCTGACGCGAAATTCTTGTGCAACAAGATAGGTAACTCATAGTGCCGCCGCTCAAGCGCTACAGAAGTATCCCTGCATTGGAACACTCCAAGGTGGGTTAAATATGCCAAGAAGTCTCTAATCTCGACATCGTCTCCAACGCCAATCAGCTTCCGTACAGCACGGTAAGAGAAGGTCGTCTTCTTACCCTTTTGCTTAAATATGATCTCCAACCACGTACGCCATTCGTTGATCGTGACTGAGCCCAAAAATATTCGAAGCACCTCTTCTTGTAGCCACCCGTATGCAGCGAGAATTTCTCTCCGCTTGAGAAGCGGAAACTCGCCATTCTCGTCTTTTTCAACGAACGGTTCGTCGTTCTTTGCATAGTAGTCGGCGCAAAGTTCGAATACCTTCTGAACATAAATCATCAATATCCTGGGCGTTAGTTCATCATTTCCAAGTTTGAAGTGGGTTTCAATGAAGCTGAACAGATCAATGTCTTCGACATTCCCTGACCCATCGTAGTGCTTGATTGTTCTCGGAAAAATCGTCGTAATTGCTGACTTGTAGGCCTCATCCCATAAACTCACATCCTTCGAATCTCGGGAATCCCGGCCATTGGGTTTATAAAGATGCAGCCACATCAGCAGTCGGTGATACCATGGCACTTTCCTATCCCATGGCTCTAGATCCAAGCTTTGACCGTCACCCGAATATTCAAAATGCTCGATTTCTAGATGATGCTTAAAATTCCAAAGTATTCTCTCGCCGAGAAACTCCCAAATATCTGAGGGCGTCCAGCTTAACTTGATTGTGGTTGGCGCGACTTTGTCATAGCCACCAACCTGTGAAAAGTTAATGTGCTCGAATAGCTCGGTTCGCAAAAGCAGACGGATCTTTATATTTCGAGTTGAGATAAAGCTCCGCGAGCAACGGAGAAGACCTTGCAGAAGAAGTTTTTGTATTTCGTACTCCTCTCTTGACACGAAATCGTCGATATTATCAACAACGATGTAGACATACTGCTTGCGCCGCGCCAAATAGCGACTTATGGATGCCTTTAGTTCACTTAGTGATACGTCGAACTTCTCAGCGTTGCTTGCGGACGCATCTCCGGGCTCAACGCTCACATAGAAGTCCGGTGTTGGGAAGGCAGGGTTTGATGTATCTACTCGAAATCCAGCTGTTTTCTTTACCGCGCCAAGAAACTCCATGAGGCTCGGCGTCTTACCCTTTGCATCAAAAATTTCTAGAAACCGGCTTGCTTCACTCTTCGCCCGATGATCGCTCAGAATCCCGTCATCTTTCAGCTCCACGAGCAAGCAATAGATGATGTAAATTTCCCAAAGGTATCTAAACTGGATGTCTTCATCGGGAATATCGGACTTGATTGTCGACAAAGCCGCATACTTCAGGCGAGAGTATTCAACATCAGAATCTATGGCAATCAACCGCTGTCGGGCTCGACGTGGGTTGGCGAATTCACGATCCCCATGTTTCAGAAGTGTGAATAACGCCGTTTTTCCGGTGCCTTTCCCGCCCAGAAGGATGCCCTTATTGGCCCGTAAAAATCTTTCAATTGCAGGTGTGTCGCAAAAGCACGGAAGAAGTAGTTCATCTAGCGAGGGTTCCACTTCACCGATATTGAAGTGCTCTAAGATTTTCGTCGGGAACCGCTCTGGGAAAGGTGTAATCACGCAAATGCTCTCCTCTGGCAGCTAACGAGACTGTAGAAAAACTCGATTCTGAGTCTCTCTCACCACCTGTTTTCTGATTTTTTGTACCGCCCACCAAACGAAAAACATCCTTGGCCAAGGGACCTAATTAACCATGTCGATTCCTTGGTGATGTAAAAGTATCTCATCACCTGCATTTGGCGGCCACTTTCAGCCTTTTAGCCCCTTTATCACGTGCCTAACCGACCATAATTGGCGAGCTTCTCAATGTTGTGTATCAAACAGTATAACTGCCACTGACACTGTACCTTCTTCTTGCCACGAAGCCCGAATCGGTTCAAACGTTTCGTAGTGCCGATGTTGCCGAATACCGGCTCCACCACTGACATTCGGTGACTATATATCTCCTTACCTTGCTGGCTATCCACTCGGTGCTTCATCCAGTCTGTATAGCTCGGTTGTCCGTCGCTCTTTATCGTAAAGGAGACTTGTCGGCCAGCTCCGTTTCGGTGATCCGCCGAGGAGGGGTTCTGCATGCACCGGTGCTTCTTGGGGCAGTGCCGACATTGCAGAAGTCGACCTTCAAAGTGCGCCCGAACCTTACCATTCTCGGCTTCCTGCTGTCCCCGATAGGTCAGGGATTCCCCATTGGGGCAGATACAGCTAAGGGTGACCGGGTCGAACTGGAATTCACTGGCCGGAAAGGTGGCTTTCCATCCCTTGTCTGTCAGGTTCTGGTGCCGCTTTCCGTACTTCTCTTTCTGCTGAGAAAACTTGGGATCCCGGCTACGAAACTGATTGTCCGGCACATAGCCGTTGATCTGCCGTTCGTGCAGGTACTTCATGTTAGCTTCATTGGCGAAGCCAGTGTCAGCGGTGACGACGGTGCCTTGCTGGTAGATGTTGTCAGCAATCCCCAGCTTCTTGAAGCGGGCTTTCACCCGCTCGAGTACCGGTTGCAGCGTGTGGTGTTCCTGTTCCTCTCCAAACGCCTGGGCATCGATGATGACTTGGTGTTTCTTGTCCACCGTGGCCACGCCGTTATAGCCCTGGATCGTTCCCTTGCTGGTGGTCATCTTAGCGCTTTCGTGGTCCGTGATATTGCTCTTCACTTCCTTGCTCCGCCTCCCCTGGCCCATCCTTGGACTGTGCGTCTTTAGGAAGCGATCGACTTTGTTCATGGCAGCATCTAGCGAGAGGATCGTCTTGGCTCGACGGATATCCCGATCAAGGTCGGCCTCCGTCTCGGCTTTATCCCGCGCGTAGTGCTCCAGCAGGTGATGGCGAACTAAACGTCGCAGCTTCTCTCGCTTCTCGCCCAGCTCCTTGAAGGTGCCAGACCACTCCTTTGAGGCATCGGAGGACACCTTGCAGCCGTCAATGGCGAAGAGTTCGTTGCCCAGCAGGCCTTCTCATGGCACACCAGCAGCACCTGCTCAAAGAGGTCTTCAATCTCATCAGTGTGGCTGCTGACGAACTTCGCCAAGGTGGTGAAGTGAGGGACAGTATCGCAGGACAACGCCTTGAAGATGATGTTGGTTTCGCAGCACCACTGCATCTCGCGGCTGGAGGTGATCCCCTTGGAATAAGCGAACAGGATGATCTTCAGCAGTATGGCGGGGTCGTAGGCCAGCCGGCCCGTATCGTGGTTGCGGTACTGGGGATGGAAAACCGACAGGTCCAGCTTGTGTTCGATCAGGTAGTGGACGGCGTGCTCGAACGTACCGGGCTGAAGCTAGTCCTGATAGTTGATCACTACCATGGCGCTCTGGTCATGGTTGTAAGGCTTGAAGCGGGGCATGTTGACCACTCCTAGGTGTTTTCCCCAACCCTACCAAAACGGCGTGGGCTAAGGGCTTTTTCTACAGCCTCAACGCCCACAGCACGGGCAAATTTGTAGCGCAGCGGAAAATTTGTCCCTGTGCCTGTGCCTGTGCCTGTGCCTGTGCCTGTGCCTGTGCCTGTGCCTGTGCCTGTGATTGTTAGGCTTCTGATGAAATTTGCGCAAGCAATTCACCATGTACTAAACAAAACCAAGCGTCGGGTTCGCGGCCCCATTCTCTCCAGGCACGGACAATGCTTTCGATGCTTTCATCACCAAGTCCCTGCTCCTGTGCTTGTTGGGAGAAAATTTCACCTGCGCAGCGGCTAGCCTGCCCATTACCCCACCAGAGGCAAGTTGCAGGATCTGAGTAGCTCCAGACGGATGCCGTAACTTGTGGATTGACTATACCTGCTGCATTCGCCCACGCACGAAGCCTTCTACCTGCATCTGGTTCAGCTCCGTTGGCACGAGCTGCAGCGCGGTAAGCCTGTCTCCACAATTCAAGACCTGCAATCTCTGGATACCAACTCATGGCAGCATAGTCGGCATCACGTGCCGCAATCCAGCCGCCCGGCTTACACACTCGAACCATCTCACGTAACGCCGTTACAGGATCAGTCAGGTGTTGTAGAACTTGATGGGCATGTACCACATCAAAAGATTCGTCTTCAAAAGGGAGGTTCAGAGCATCTCCGCTTTGAAATACAGTTGTTTTATCTTCACGAGCGCTGGCCTCAGTGCGAGCAACGCGAAGGGGAGGTTCGACATTTTCTATGCCGACAACCTTTCCAGGCGCAACAAGCGGAGCGAAGTCCAACGTAATCGTGCCCGGGCCACAGCCAATGTCCAGAATATCCATTCCTGGTTTCAATTGCGGCAAAAGATACGCCGCAGAGTTCTGCGCAGTACGTTTTCCATGCGAATCAAGCGTGCTACGTTCGTGCCCGTGCGTATATCTACCGGACGAATCTTGTCTCATATTTTAAATTACCTAGCTGAAAGCATTTAACGAGTGTCTACTGTTCATGGATAACTCGGGAGCCTAACAGTTCAGCATTTCTTCGCTGTGCGGAGCATGGCGTATAAATGCCTGTTGGACTAAGCCGCCCATCAGGCTGCTACACAGCTTCTATAGGGTATTGTATTGGCCAGTGTTCGGCCTGTGACGGCAGATCGCGCGCAGACGGATCTGTTGTGACGCATTCGGGCAGTGATATTGGCCATGATTCCGGTACCTTTCGGGCCCAGTTTGCCCCAACGTAGCGCGCTTGCCGGTCAAAATCCATCATCGGGACGAGCACCGCCGCGACCCGCAAGCGGGCCGGATCGACGAGTCCGTTGTGTGGGTAGGACGTTAGTTCATGCTCGATAGCGTTGCTCCCTGTGGCTGGGGGGGCGGCTACGTTTGGGTCGCAGGGGTATGAGGGTCCCGATCACTCTCAGTGTCGGTTGCCCGCAGTGTCGGCAAGTGTAGGTTGGCTCCGCGTCGTTAGCGGCAGTATCGGCCTCCGGTGTCGTCTCGACCGCCAGCGCCCGGCGGATCTCTGTCAGACGTCGTCGTCGACAGCGATTGGCCAAAAAGCCATAGTGACGAACTCGCATCAGTCCCTTGGGCAGAACGTGGAGCAGGAAGCCGCGCACGAATTCCTCGCCTGCGAGGACGAGCTGTTTACGCCGGTCACGGTCGCGGTAGTCCTTGTAGCATAGGGTCACCTGATGGTCGTCCACGGCGAGGATACGGGCATTGCTGATGGCGATCTGGCGCGTGTAACGCGCCAGGTAGCGCACCACCGTGTCGGTGTGTTCGAGACAGTCCTTGCTGTAGACCACCCACTCGGTGGCCATCAGCGTGTTGAGCTGGTCATCGACGTCACCCGGCCGGGTAACCCGGTGGAGTTCGCCTGAAGTGGCGGCCTCGCGCAGAGCGCTCACCAGGTTCCCGCGAAAGTGGCGCGACAGGGCCCGGACCGGAAACAGGTAGTGGCTGCGCGCCTCGCGCCAGATGCCGTCGTCGCCCAGCGCACCGCCGGGAACCAGACAGTGCAGGTGCACATGCTGGCTCAAGTTCTGGCCCCAGGTATGAAGCACAGCGCTCATGCCCATCTCACCGCCGAGACGCTTGGGGTCACGACCAAAGGTGCGCAGCGTCTGCCAGGCGCTCTGGAACAGCCGTCGGTAGATCACCTCGGGGTGAAGCTGGACCCAGCCGTTGAGGCTGTGCGGCAGAGTGAACACGAGGCAGCGAGTTTGCTGGCGTACTTGGTCCTTTGGGGTGAGGAGGACAAAGTTTCAGGCACGCTACCGCCACCTACCCTGCACGATGCAATGACAATTTGGCCATCTTCCCGCGGTAGTCCCTATGCATGGTCAGAAAAGTGCCTGTGCTCGGTTATACGGCGTTGAAAATCCGCTCAAAATGCTCATTTACCTCTGTAAACTCCGCATCTTTCGCAAATTTTCGCCTAGTCTAACCTTCGCTCGTCGACTTTTCTGACTATGCATCGCGTATCTTGATTGTGTCGTTATCACGGCGATCTCGGTCGCCTTGCATTTGTGAGCCTAATCAACCGGGCATATAAGTGCAAAGCGGGGATTGGCGGGATGCAGGCTGCTCCCGCCCATCAGGGCATTCCAGTAATGTGCTATGGCTATACCTTGACCGAGTATTTGAGGTCTCGCGCCTCGTCGCCCGTCATGCCGCGAAAGCCCCAGCAGTGCGGGGGTTGCTCCTTGATCGTCACTTCTACATCCACAGGAGCGAGACCTACCTCAGCCTCCAGACGCTGAAAGATCGTCTTGATCAGGGCTTTCTGGGTCTCCGCCGAGCGTCCCTGCATCATATTGATCTCGATGGCTGTATAGGCCGGCGTTCGGCCACCCGGGTAGTAGAAGTCCTCGGCGTCCATCGGAATGAAGCGATGCGCCCTCTTGTCTTCCGGCATTCCCAGTACCGACTGCATGCAGCCATGAATGACGTCGGAGAGTTGGGCCTTGATGGGGTTCAGATGTTCCTTGATGCCATAGATGACTATCACGATGTCTCCTGTTCGGTATAACGCCGCCTTCGGCGGGAAAGATGCCCGGTGGTCGTATCACATTATGGTTTCGCCAACGCCTCGAGCACGCGTGCCACGGCTTCGGCACCGGGGTCGACGATGCCTTCCAGCGCGCTTTCCGGCACATAGGCCGAACGCCCTGCCTTGGCCGTGGTCAGCGAAGCGGTAGCTAGTGCACCGGTGCGCGCCGCCTGGGCGGCTTCCGCCAGTGTATTGCCCTGTTGCAGCGACTCGATCGCCGGTATCAGGGCATCGAGCATGGTGCGATCCCCGGGTCGAGCACCGCCGTATTCCTGCATCTTCCTGACACCCGCCGCCAGCGCTTCCCCTGGATTGTCACCGCGCCCCAGTGCGCCGCCTGCCGCCGTGAACAGGATCGACAGCAGTACGCCACTGGAGCCGCCCATGTCTCGAGCCAGTAACTGGCCGATACCGGTGAACAGCGGTGACAGGGAGCTAGTATCCAGGCGCTGGGCGTCGAGTGCCTTGGCGATGCTGTCGGCGCCACTCTGCATGCTGGCCCCGGCATCGCCGTCACCAGTCTTGGCATCCAGGGCGTCCAGCTCCTCGCGCGACTCGCGTAATGTCTCGATCACCCGCCACAGCACCGCTGATGTCTCGCTATCCTGCGGAGCATCGTCAGCCAGGGCGTCGTGGCCCTGGGCCGTGTCGGGTGTGAAGGTGGGCGCCTGGCGCACGCCATGAACGCCCGGCCAGGCGGGAGCGTTCGTGGGTGCCGTGAGGGCAGCCAGCAGTTCGGGCGTGCCGGGCACCAAGGTGACAGAAAAACCGTGCATATCGAGCGAGGTCATCAGCGGCGCGGGGCCGATCAAATGACTTACCCGATCCTCTCCCAGCTGGCGTAACAGGCACTCGGCCAGCACGCCCATCTCCTGGGACGAGCAACTGCCCAGGTTGTTGAGCATGGCCACCCAGGCGGTGTCGGATGACGAACCAGGGGCAGACACAGGCGTCACTGCCTGGCGCAACGGCTCCAGCACCAGGCGCATCGCGTCATCCGCACTTTGAGGGTCGACCGCACGGGTGCCGGGTTCGTTATGAATGCCGAGCCCCAGCTCGGGGGAACGCCTTGACGCCGGCTGACCAGGCTGTGCGGCAGGCTTGATCGCCATGCCCAGTGACCCCATCCGCTCGCAGAGTGCCCGGGTGCGCTGTTGAATCTCGGCCAGCGACGCGCCCTGGCTTGCCAGATAGCCGGCCAGCTTGTGTACCAGCAATGTACCGGCAATACCGCGTGGTTGCGGTGCTTCGGCGATGGCGACATCGTCGGCGACGATCACCATTTCGACATTGAGCCCTTCGCCGCGGGCACGTTCGGCCGCCAGGCCAAAATTCAGCCGATCACCGGTGTAATTCTTGACCACCAGCAAGCAACCGGCATCGCCACAGACTTCACGAATGGCCGCCAGAACCGGCTCGACGCTGGGCGAGGCAAACAGATTGCCGGAAATGACCCCGGTCAGCATGCCATCGCCGATAAAGCCGGCATGGGCGGGTTCATGGCCGGCACCGCCGCCGGATAGCACGGCTACCTGACGGCGGCCCTCTCGCTGCCGGTCCCAATCGCCCCTGACCAGAATCCGCAGACCGCTTTCCGGCTCGGCAATGCGCAGGTCCGCGGTAGCGGCCGCTACATGAAGAATATCGTCGACGACACGCTCGGGCGCGTTATAAAAGCGTTCCATAAGTTCTCCGCGGGACCACAAGGACGAAATACGTTAAAGCCCACAGTTTACGCAGGATCAAACACGATATCCCATGACAATCTCGGCATGACCGGTGTTTTCATCGACCTGCTCACCAAGCGAAACAAAACCGTGATTCTCATAGAACCTGACGCTTGGCGCATTCTCTCTGTAGACCGTCAGGCGCAGCCCCTCTCTTCTGCCCTTGGCATCATCCAGCAACGTTGTTCCGATCCCTTGTCCCTGCAGGTCGGGATCCACGAAGATGGCCGCCAGGGTGTCCTCGAACAGGCTATAGAACCCGACGACTCGATCATTGCGTTCATAGACGAATATCTCCGAAGCGGGGATATACCTGTCGCGCATTTCACCGACTTTCGACTGCCAGAATGCTGGATCGACAAACCCATGGGCTTTAATTGATGCTGAAAGCCAGATATCCAGGACTCGATCAATATCTGCTTCCCGATACGCGCGAATCATATCGCTGCCTTACCCCCTGAAACTAAAGATACTGTCATTTTATTGCTGCAGGCAGTCACTGACTTGGGCGACGCGTCCTCCACCGAGTCGGGTAAGGCCGTGGGGGGCGGCGATGCGGAAGAAGCGTTCCACGACCTCGGCCTGGGTGGGCGCGGTCATCAGCGAGACGATGACGAAGACCGGCAGGTTGAGCATCAGGCCCCAGAAGCCGGCGTGGATGCCCAGCGGGTGCTTCCACAGGGTGGTGAAGGCCACGGTCACCATGAAGCCGGCGACGATGCCCGCCAGCACGCCCAGTTTGGAGGCGCGCGGCCACAGGAACATGCCGATGAAGGCCGGCATCACCTGGGTGGCGAAGCCCAGCCCGACCAGCAGGATCATCACCAGGCTGCCCGGTTCGGCGATGGCCAGTGGGGCGATCACCAGGGCCATCAGCGGCAGGATCATCCAGCGCGCCAGCTTCCCGGTGAAGGCGTCGGAGAGACCAAACAGCGGCTGCAGCACGTCCCGGCTCCAGGAGAGCGCCACCGAGTGGATGAAGGGTTCGCTGGAGGACATCGAGGCGGCCAGGGTGCCGGCGCCGAGCAGTCCGACCAGCACGACCGGCAGGTGCTGCATGGCGTACTCCAGCACCACGGTGTCGGCGCGGGCCAGGTCGGGCAGTGCGAAGATGCCGATGAAGCCCACCACCACCATCGGCAGGATCACCACGTAGTAGGTCGGCAGCCAGGTGGCGCTGCGCCGAATGGTCCGCGCCGAGGAGGCGCTCATCCACTGGGTCCATACCGGCGGCATGAAGGAGAACATCGAGACGATGACGGAAGTCGTCCAGAAGCTGAAGCTCATGTCGCCGCCGGCGCCGGGCAGGGTCAGGGACTCGCCGTGCTCGGCCTGGAGCCGCGTGAACAGCGCGCCGACATCGAGCCCACCGGTGGCGCTGTGCAATGCCCAGAGCCCCACGGCCCAGGCCACCACCAGCATCAGCACGCCCTGAAAAGCGTTGGTCCGGCCGATGGCGCGCTGGCCACTGACGAACAGGTAGACGGCGATGCAGGCCAGCACCAGCGGCACGCCCAGCCATATCGGAATCGCCCCGCCGCTCATCACGTTGAGGATGTAGGCGGAGCCGATGGTCTGCAACACGGCGTAGGCGATCGAGCCGATCGACATCACCAGCGACGCCAGGGCGCCCAGCAGCGGGCTCTGGTAGCGGTCGGCAATGGCGCTGGCCTGGGTCACATGGCCGAAGCGCTCGCCGAATTGCCACACCTTGGGGCCGACGTACCAGGCCACCAGCGCCAGGTAGGCGAGATAGACGGCCACGTAGAATACCGGCACGCCTTTCGAGTAGGCCCAGCCCGGCGCGCCCATGAAGGTGTAGGCGCTGACGCTGCCGGCGGCGATCAGCAGATAGAGCGTTACCGGGCCCATGCTGCGCCCGGCCACGCCCCACTCTTCGAGGCTGTTCATGCGCCGCCCGCCCCGGGCACGCAGGCCGATGAACATGGCGATGGCGACATAGGTCAGGGTGATGAGCAGCGGCCAGGGGCTAGTCATGGTGGTCCTCCTTGCGCTCGAGGACACGATTGGCGATCAGCATGACGGCGAAGCAGGCGAAGATCACCACATAGCTCCACACCACCAGCAGCGGCAGGCCCAGCACCAGCACGGCGCGGTTCACCCAGCCGATGACCGGCCAGATGCCGGCCGCCACCACGGCGACGAAGGCGATCAGCAGCGCCCAGCCGGCGCGACTGGTGGGCAGGACGACGAGACGAGACATGATGCGTATCTCCCACGATGACAAGACGAGACAATTGACCGAGAAGCTTACTGCGCGACGGGCGGTGTCGGCCAACGCGGTTCGAGCGCCAGGCGCGTCTCCAGGACCTTGGCCAGCTTGAGCACGCGATGGTCGGCAAAGCGCGGGCCGATCAACTGCACGCCGAGCGGCATGCCGTCACGGGAGAACCCGCCGTTGAGCGATAGCGCCGGCTGCTCGCCCATGTTCCACGGCACCGTGTAGGCGATGTGTTCGAAGGGTTGCTGCGGGTCATCGGTGGGCGAGACCCAGTCGGCGGAAAAGGCAACATTGGGCGTGGTGGGCGATATCACGGCGTCGACATCGTCGAACACGGCTTCCGTCGCGCGCCGCATGGCCAGGGTCTGCTCGAAGCCGCGCACCGCCTCGACGCCGCCGATCCGTCCGCCGTCGTCGGCCCAGGCGAGGATCGCCGGCAGCACGCGCTCACGCTGTTCGGGCGTCAGCGCCTCCAGGGCGCTCCACTGGCGAGTACGCCAGAAGCGGTCCAGGCCATCGAGCATCTCGCGAGTCAGCACCGGCGCCAGCGGCACCAGGGTGGCGCCGGCGGCCTCGAGTCGCGCGGCGGAAGCCTCCACGGCGGCGGCGATCTCGTCGTCCAGCGGCAGGCCGCAGCCGGCGTCCAGCATCACGCCGATGCGCCACCCCGAGACGTCGCACGCGAGGTCCGTCCAGTCGATCGACTCCGGCGGCAGGCGCGTGGCGTCGCGGCGGTCGGTGCGTGCCAGGGTGGTCATCATCAGGGCGGCGTCGTCGACGCTGCGGGTCATGGGGCCGGCACAACGCCCCACATAGTAGGGATCGATGGGAATGCGCCCCTGTGTCGGCTTGAACCCCACCACGCCGCACCAGGCGGCGGGCAGGCGCACCGAGCCGCCGATGTCGGTGCCCACGTGCAAGGGGCCATAGCCGGCCGCCGCCGCGGCCCCTGCCCCGGCGCTCGAGCCACCGGGATTGCAGTCGAGCCGCCAGGGATTGCGGGTTGTACCATGGAAGGAGGAACGCCCCGAAGAGAGCATGCCGAAATCCGGGCAGGTCGTCTTGGCCAGCAGCAGTGCCGCGTCTTCGGCCAGTCGGGCCGCCGGCGGCGCATTTTCGGTGGCCGGTGTCTGCGGGCCCAGGCCCGTGCCATTCGGCACCGGCATGCCACGCGTCGCGATCAGTTCCTTGAGGGTGACCGGCACGCCATCCAGCGGGCCGCTGGGCTCACCGCGCGTCCAGCGTTCGCTCGAGGCCCGCGCCGCGTCCAGGAAGGTCTCTGCCCGATAGCCGTAGAGGGCATTGAGGCGGCCTTCCCAGCGGCCGATGTGCTGAATCAGGGCCTCGGCGACATCCAGCGGCGACAGCGCCTTGCGGCGATAGGCATCCAGCAGTTGGGTGGCAGTCATCAGGTGGAGGTCTGACATCGTTCACTCTTGGCGTTGTTGTCGGTGCCTTCAGCTTGGTGCCGAGCGGTGTCTACCGCCATTACAATCCTGATGCCAGGGTGTCCACTTTTTGTGTGCACCTCTCAGGTGTTCGGTCCCTGCCCCCCTGCGTCGCCCTCTCCCATGGCCTGCAGTACCGAGGCCAACAGTCCCAGGCAGGCCTCGGTGGCGAAGCTGCGCTGGCGATGCCGGTGCAGGCACAGGTCCAGCCGGGTATGTTCGAGCTCGCCCCGGGCCAGGGGCACGCTGACCAGCTGGCCGTCCCGGCATTCCCGGGCCACCGCCATGGGCGGCAGGATCAACAGCCCGGTGCCCGCCATGGCCAGAGCCTTCTGGGTTTCCAGAGAGGCCGTATGAAAGCTGGGGTTCAGCGTCACGCCCTGGCGTCGCGCCGCCTCGTCGAGCGCCTGCCGCACGCCGTAATGCTCGTCGGGCAGCGCCAGGGGATGGTCGGCCAGTTCGGCCAACCGCAGCGCGGCCCTGTCCGCCAGCGGATGGTCGGGCGCCATCACCGCGTGGTGTTCCAGACGACTGCTGGCGAACGGCTGGATGTCGTCGTGGCGAGGCATGAAGAAGGTCAGGCCGATGTCGGCATCGCCACTGCGCAGCGCCTCGACGACCTGGCCGGCGCTGGCGATCTGGATATCGAACTGCAACTGCGGGTGACGTTGGCTGAGTTCCCCGAGCACCGGCACGAGCAGCCCGGAGACCACGCCTTCGGCCACTCGCAGGCTGACCTTGCCGGTACGCAGGCCCTTGAGGTCGCTGATGTGCTCCTGCACCCGCTCGAGATCGCGCAGCGTGCGGCGTGCCTGCACCGCCAGCAGTTCTCCCGCGGCGGTGAGCCGAATGCCGCCGGGCCCACGCTCGATCAGGGGCGCCCCAAGCTGGTGCTCCAGCAGGTCGATCTGACGGCTGATGGCCGTCGGGGCGATATGCAGCCGAGCCGCCGCCTCGCGCAGCGAGTGGCTACGAGCCACGGTGTCGAAGTAGCGCAGGGCCCGCCAGTGCATGGTTCAGGCCGGAGACGGAAGGTCGCGCTGCATGATGGTCACCGCCTCGCCGCGATATTCACGCTCCTCGACGTCCTGCCAGCCCAACCGCCGGTAGAGCGCCTGCTGGTCCGGCGTATAGAGGTAGAAGCGCTCGACGCCGTGGTCCCGGGCCTCCTCCTCGACTCGACGCACCAGCCGCGAGGCGATGCCGCGGCCGCGCCACTCGGGCAATACGTAGACCGAGGCCAGCCAGGGCGTCAGCTCGCGGCGGTCGCTCATGTCGTCGACGACCAGGCTCGCCATGCCCACCGGCCGCTCACCGTCCATGGCGGCGAATACCGAGGGCACACCGGCCGAGCCGCAGTCGGCGCGCAAGTGACCGATGGTGGCCGCGAGGTCGCGGCCGGGGTTCAGGTGGCCCCATTCGGCATGGGTCCAGCCGGCCAGGGTGGCGACATGGGGTGAATGGGCGTCGATACGGACGAGAGGCAGGCCTGAGTCCATGGCGAAGAATTCCTGTCAGCGATGCGTGGCGATGCCGAGGTTCCCCTTGCACAGGGCCGGCACGGCGAAGCGCCCCAGTATCCCTGTTATCGCCAACGCTCGCCAGAGGGGAGCCGTCGTTCAACCGCTGGCCAGCAACTTGACCCCAAGGCCCGACAGGCAGATGCCGACAACTCTCTCGATCCACCTCCTGGTCCTGCGGATACGTGCCTGGATGATCGGCAAGGTGAGGAAGGCAGCCACCACGGAGAACCAGGCCATGTGACAGGCAATCACATAAAGACCATAACCAAGCTCGGTACCAAGCGTCGTTCGTGGCGAGACGACCTGACTGAACAAGGAGACGATAAACAGCATGGTCTTGGGATTGAGGGCATTACAGGCAAAGCCCATCCAGAACGCGGAACCTCCATCGGCCTGCTCCGCCGACGCAGATTCCCCGCCATCACTCACGCTCTCCTTGGCGTCCCCCGATATACGAGCCTTGATATCGGGCCAAAACGCCGAAATGCCTAACCAGATCAAGTAACCAGCCCCCAGATAGCGCAGTGTCGTCAGAAGCCAGGCCTCCCCGGCGAACACCACGCCCAGCCCGAATAGGGTATAACTCAGGTGGACCGAAACGCCGCAACCAATGCCGATCGCGCACCATACGCCGGCACGCCGACCACGTATCACCGCGATGCGCGTGACCATGGCAAAATCGGGGCCTGGACTGAGAACGGCCAGACAGGTGATCACGGCGACGGCAAGAATCTCGGCCTGGGCAATGTTGGACATGTCTCCTCCCTTGCGTTGTCTTCGGGACGAGTATGAAATCGACCAGGTGTGCGGAAAATCGAAAATAACTCGGATACGTTGTGAGCGATCTTCACAGAAAAAGACACCTGCCACCCCTGGCTCCACTACCAGCCTTCGAAGCGGCCGCCCGTCATCAGAGCTTCTCTCGCGCCGCCGAAGAGCTGCACCTGACCCATGGAGCGATTAGCCGAGCCGTTGCTCAACTCGAGCGACGCCTGGGGGTTCAGCTCTTCGTCCGCCGCCACCGCAGGGTATACCTCACCCTGGCGGGAGAACGGCTCCAACGAGTCGCGGGTGAGATGCTCGATCGCCTGGACGAGGCGGCCGAAGCACTGCGCCGTCATGAAGGCAGCTCCCCCATCCTGACCATCTCCTGCGAACCCAGCCTGGGAATGCGTTGGCTGATGCCGCGATTGGGAACATTTCGCACACTGAACCCCGACCTCAATATCGACCTGCGTCTGGCGGGAGGCCCGATCGACTTGCTCGCGGATGGATGTGACGCCGCGATTCGCCACACCAACCTGGTCTTGCCTGAAGACGACGTCGTCACACGACTATGGTCCGAGTACGCCGGGCCGGTTTGCGCCCCTGACTGCTGGGAAACGGTCATTGGCCGCGACCTTTCTCGGGCGAGATGGTTGCACAGCCGCACTCGGCCAGAGGCGTGGCGAGAATGGCAGCGGGAAAGCGGCTATCGCGGCTCGCCAGCCAGCGAGCAATTCTTCGATCACTTCTTTTTCGCCTTGCAGGCGGCAGTCGACCGCCTGGGGACCGCGATCGGCCCGCTACCACTGGTCAACGATGATCTGCGGGCAGGAAGACTCATCGCGCCCTTGGGGATGGTAGCGACGGGGTATGATTACGTGCTGCTCACCAAGGACTCACCCGACACGGATCCCCGCATCGCACGCTTCTCCAACTGGCTGATGCAGCAGGCGAAGGATCTCTCGACGGGCGCAGGCCAGCTCCCGTCCGATTCTCCTTGAAGGCATTTCTCAACACTGAACTGACGAGCTTGTATATCGACTTATTATGATTGGACACCGTCTCTCGGGAAAACTGATGGCTCAGGCTTGCACCTTTCTATATACCGGAGATATCGTGAAGCATTAAGTGGCAACCGATAATGGAAGCTCCTCTCACTACACTAACCACTGGATATTGCTCCAAAAGCCTGAAGACAACACGACAGGCAACATGAGGCCCAGGCCAAGATGCCACACTCAAGTTCGACTACAGTTCAGAAGTCTCTTGAAACGGCTGGCGCGACAGCGGTTCGTTCCAAGCGGCTACCATCCGGCATCGTGCTTTCCGAGTGGTCTGGCCGCAATACTCTAACGAAATATCAAGGAACGTCTGAAAATGTGTTAAGCATCTACCTTTCTGAGGGGAAAAACTGTAGCCAGGTACGTGGCCAAAAAGTGATCAGAAAAGGCTTTAAAGATGCCATCTGCCTATTCCCCAGAGGCAGAGGAGCGTCGTCCTGGAAGATTGATGATAGGTTAAACTTCCTCCACATCTACTTTGACCCTCGACGTTTTGATACGGACTTGCTTCGGTCAATACGTCGAGACCCTGATCGCTGCCACTTTCGAGAAGTATTTCAAGAGTCAGAGCCAGTAATCAGCTCCGCAGCCCAAAGCCTTTCTAAGGCAGACTGGAGCGACCACTCGCTTTCTCTGGGCATTGAAAGCCTCATGACCTGGATCTTGCAGAACACCTTTCATCACTTTTCCGAAAAAGGACTCGCAGAAGAAGATCCACGGGGATCCTTAACAGCTTGCCAAGCCGCATTAATTCGAGATTACTTGAATGAAAACCTCGAAGCTCCCATCCAGCTAGAGGACCTTTCAGAACTTGCTAACCTCAGCCGCTTCCATTTTCTACGCAAATTCAAGAACACTTTTGGGCAGACTCCCCATGCCTACTTGACCCAGATTCGTCTTGGCCGGGCACACTCACTGCTCGAGAAAACAGATGAGAAGGTAATGATGATTGCTCTTGAGTGCGGGTATACTCAGCATAGTCAATTCACCCAGGCCTTCAAGCGCCACTATGGATATCCTCCTGCGACACTCCGGAAGCGCTTGGGTCGTCACTGACATCATATGAGTAGAAATACCGCGGAAGATGCTGTCAGCCCCCCCATAAGCCGAAAAAAAATTCGGTCGTGTAGCAACCTGCGCATCAAGGCTCCACTCATTGCCCAAACTGAATTGCACGGAAAGAAAATCATTCCCAGCGTTCCAGACAGCAGGATGGCATCTGTGTACACAGCCCCTGTGAGTGGGAGAAAAGTCGATGTTGCGGTAGCTGCAAGGATCCAGATCTTGGGGTTGAGAACCTGTAACAAGGCTGCCTGACGCAGCGTTATAGGGTGATAATTCTTGCCATTCTCAGCACCCACTGCCTGTGAGGTATACAGTTTGTATGCGAGATATAGGATGTATGCTGACCCCAGGATCTTGAGAGCCATATGGAGAGCGGGATAGTGACTCAACAGACCGCCTAGCCCAAGTGCGACTGCCATGAACAGAATGATGACGCCCAGGGATATTCCCGCCAAGGTCGGCAAAGTTCGCCTATAACCAAACCTGGCGCAATTCGCGGTTACAAGTAAATTGTTTGGACCAGGAGAAATAACCAAGGGAATTGCGAACAACGAAATCTGAAGAACCTGGACAATCACATTCTCTCTCATCACCCTCACTTCCTCTTGACCTCTAGCTGTAGTGCCCCCTGCCAAGCGGCGACACTCTATTGACATTTCCGTTTCTCGAAGCAACGCACGAAACTTGCGACAAACGCCTCCTTAGCTCTGTACGGACACCTATTTTCCTTCCCACTCAAAGTGATCTCGACCCGACTAAGCCGCAAGCATATAGGATAGAAACCCCTGATTTCTTGGGAACCATTGCTCAGAGGTTATGAAAAATTGCTGAATGCGTTCTGTGAGGAACAGCTGGTGGGCGCCATGATGCGATAGCGAGCAGAGAAGAAGAGCAGCAATGGCGCATGGCGGCCCTGAGGGCCGCCGAAATTCTGCATCAACTTCTAGTGCCCTGTATCAGAGGTTGACTGTAGTTCAACGAACCTCCGAAACAGGACACTAGTGTGGAACACCATTCAGCCGCCGTCCGCGGCACGCTCCAGGTCGGCGATGATGAACTTTTCCATCTGCATCATCGCCTCCATGGCGCGCCGGGCGCGCTCGGAATCGGGGTCGCGCATCAGTTCGTGCATGCGCACGGGCACCACCTGCCAGCGCAGTCCCCAGCGATCCTCGAGCCAACCGCACTGGATGGGGCGACCGCCCTCGATCAGGGCGTGCCAGTAGTAATCCACCTCGGCCTGGTCGGCGCAGTCGATGTGCAGCGAAATCGCCTCGGTGAAGGGCATGCCGGGCCCGCCGTTCATGCCCAGGTAGCGCGCGCCGTCGAGGACGAACTCCACCAGCAGCACCCCGCCGGCCGGCACGTTCGGCGTGTCGGTCGGCGACTTCACCACCCGCTCGATGCGGGAGTCGGGAAATACCGAGACATAGAAACGAGCCGCTTCTTCCGCCTGACCATCGAACCACAGGAAGGGCGTGATACGGTGCATGACAAAACTCCTCCTGGCAGGGACCTATTCGTCGAAAATGACCTCGAACCCCCCATAGAGTAGACGCTTGCCGTCGAACGGCATGGGATTGACGTCGGGCTGCAGGCGAGGGTCTTCCATGAGCTTTGGCATGGCCTGTTCGCGGGCTTCGCGCGAAGGCCAGAGGAACCAGCCGAAGACGACGGTTTCCTCCGGCTGACGCTTCACGGCCATGGGGAAGGAGGTGACCTCGCCATCCGGCACGTCATCGCCCCAGCATTCCACCAGCTTGAGAACACCGTATTCCTTGAAGACCGCCGCGCAGGCGCGAACATGCTGCAGGTATTGCTCGCGATTGGCGGTGGGAACGGCGGCCACGAATCCATCGACATATGTCATCTTGTGCTCCTCCATCCAGCATTGAAGTGACTCGCGACAGCGTGACATCGCCGTCGCTTCCTTCATGAGTCGTTTCGAGAGCGAGCAAATCGACATGGTTCGCTGAAGCGATATACATCATCGGGGGTACTGTTCAGCCATCATCCCTCGGCTAGACTGTCGGTTTCCGGTCATCAGGCGAACGCTTCATGTCATCTACTCTCGAGCAACGCGCCCTCAAGGTTTCCATCGTCATGACCCTGCTGGTCTCCTGCCTAGGGGTCAGCTTCGGTCTTCTGGCGGGGTCTCGGTCGATTCTCTTCGATGGGGTCTTCTCGACCATCGACGCGGCCATGTCGGCCCTGGCGCTGGTGGTCACGCGGCTGATCGCCCGGGAGGTCAGCCAGCGCTTCCAGCATGGTTACTGGCACCTGGAACCACTGGTGGCAGCGCTCAACGGTGCCATCCTGCTGTTGTTGTGTTTCTATGCCTTCCTCAATGCCGTCCAGGGGATGATGACCGGCGGCCATGACCTGGCCTTCGGCCTGGCGAGCGTCTATGCCGTGGTGGTGGCCATCGTCTGCTTCACCATGGCTGCCTATCAGCGCCGTCTCAATCGCCGCGTCGGCTCGGAGTTCGTGCGCATCGACATGCATAGCTGGCTGATGGCGGCGCTGATCACCAGTGCCCTGCTGGTGGCCTTCGTCGTCGCCCTGATCCTGCAGCGCACGCCCTACTCGCACCTCACGCCCTATGTCGATTCGCTGTTGCTGACCGTCCTGACGGTGGCCTTCATGCCGGTGCCCATCGGCATCGTGCGCCGGGCCATGAAGGAGGTGTTCCTGATGGCGCCGAGCGCCATCGACCGCGAGGTGCATGCCGCCATGACACCGGTGATGCAACGCGAAGGCCTGCTCGAGTACAGCAGCCACGTGGCCAAGAGCGGTCGGGGCCATTTCATCGAGATCCACCTCGTCACCACGCCCGAGTTCGCCGCCGAGCGCGGCGTGGCCGAGCTCGACGAGGTCCGCGAGGCGATCGCCAGCGGGTTGAGCATCCCCGCCGAGCATCGTTGGTTTACCGTGGCGTTTACGGCGGATCCCCGTTGGCTCTGAGGAACATCACCGCTCGGCTGCCTGTCGCAGGTCATGAAGGCCATGCCATGGAACAGGAGCCAAGATGCCGACTTTCCATAACGATGCCACTATGCCCACCCCCACCTTTCCCGGCAGCCATGTGGTGCTGGACGACCGCTACGTCTACCTCTCGGGGCTGACGGCCGCGGATATCCAGGGCAACGAGGCGATACTCGGCGATGTGGGCGAGGAAACCCGCTGGATCATGCGCCGTGTGCAGCACCTGCTCGATTCGGTGGACTGCACGCTTGCCGATGTGGTGCGCGCCGATGTGCATCTCACCGATCTCGAGAAGATTTACGAGCTGGATGCGGCCTATGCCGATTTCTTCGAGTCGCCGCATTACCCCGCCCGCACCTGCACCCAGTCACCGGCCCTGCTAGACAACGCCAACGTCGAGATCACCCTGGTGGCACGCCGCTCCGATGATGACGACCTCGCCGTCAACCGAGGATGAAGAATACACAGGCCGCGGTGAGCGCGCCCATGGTGCCGTTGAAGACCCGCCATGCGCGCGGCCCCTTGAGCCAGCGGCCGATGGCCATGCCGAAGCCTGCCCAGAGGGCGATGCAGGGCAGCCCCACCAGTTCGGCGAAGCCGGCCAGCAGGAGGGCATTGACGACGGTATTGCCGCCTTCCGGCAGGAAGCTCGCCATCAGCGTCAGCCCCATGACCCAGGCCTTGGGGTTGGCGAACTGGAAGGCCGCCGCCTGCCAGAAACCGAGGGGGCGACCCTCGACATTGCCGAACTCGGGCGGCGGTGCGGTGGCGATCTTCCAGGCCAGGTACAGCAGATAGAGGCTGCCAATCACCCGTAGTGCCGTCTGCACCAGCGGATAACGCTCGAAGACGATACCCAGCCCCAGGGCAATCGCCGCAAAGAGCACGAAGCATCCTCCGAGGATACCCAGCAGATGCGGCATGGTACGCCGAAAGCCATAGTTGGCGCCGGAGGCGGTCAACATCACATTGTTGGGGCCTGGCGTGATGGTCATCGAGATCATGAACAGGGTCACGGGCCCCAGATATGCCAGCGAGTTCATAAAATTGTACCCATACAATATTGAACAAACGGGCTTTCATTCCCCGTTTCATTGAGCATAATGGGGACAAAATTGGCGTCAAAGGTTTTATTGTCACCATGACAATCTGGACACCCCGGCTAACCGAAGGCGGCCCCCGCTACCGCCGCATCGCCGATGCCATGGCCGATGCCATCACCCGGGGCGAACTGGCACCGGGAGAGCGCTTGCCGCCCCAGCGTCGCCTTGCCGACACGCTCGGCGTGACCATCGGCACCATCACCCGCGCCTATGCCGAGGCACAGCGTCAGGGCTGGGTCGAATCGCGGGTCGGTAGCGGCACCTATGTACGACACAAGGACGCCGAGTCGACGGCGACGTTCCGCGCGACGCGCCCGCAGGCGAGCGGCGTCATCGACATGGGCATGAGCCTGCCGCCGCCTCACCCCCAGCGTGCCCAGGGGCTGCAGCGCGCGCTCGAGAGCATCACGGCGTCTTCCGAAGCGCTTCAGGCAGCCACTGAATATCAGCACGAGGCGGGCAACGAGGCCCAGCGTGCTCGCATTGCCGCCTGGCAGGGCCGCCTTGGCCTGCCCGACGACCCCGCCCGCCTGCTGGTAACCCAGGGCGGCCAGCACGGTATCCATCTGGTGGTACGAACCCTGGCCCAACCGGGCGACCTGGTGGCCGCCGACACCCTCACCTACCCGGGATTCATCTGCGCCGCCCAGCAGGCTCATCTGCGTCCGTTGGCCGTGCCGATGGATGCCGATGGCCTGGATGTGGAAGCCCTGGCCCGGTTGTGCGCGCGCCAGCCGCCGCGCCTGCTCTATAGCACGCCGGATCTTAACAACCCTACCGGCGCGCATCTCACGGAGGACCGCCGCGAACGCTTGGTGGCCCTGGCCCGAGAGCACGATTTCTGGCTCATCGAGGACGCCGTTCAGTACCTACCCGAGAGCGAGCGCGGCACGCCGCTGATCGAACTGGCACCGGAACGCACCCTGCACATTTTCAGTACGTCCAAGGTACTGGCCGGCGGATTGCGTATCGGTAGCCTGACGGTGCCGGATCAACTGCAGGAACGCTTGTGTTCCGCCTTGCGTTCCCAGAGCTGGATGGTACCGCCGTTGATGGTCGAGGCGGCCTGTCGCTGGATGGAAGATGCCGGCAGCCTGGAACTGCTTCACTGGCAAGTCGACGAACTCGCCGCCCGCCGACACCTGGCACTCGACCGCCTGGCGGCTTACGGGCCATCGAGCCGCCAGGGCTCATCGCTGGTCTGGCTGCCCTTGCCGGTCGGGCTGCGCAGCAGCCAGGCCCAGGAGATGCTCTCGCAACGCGGAGTCCACATCGCCACCCCGGAGCCCTTCTGCATGGGGAGCGAACCGGCTCCCCAGGCGCTGCGTCTCTGCCTGGGACCACCGGCGACCCGGGAAGAACTCGACCGGGGCCTGGAGATCGTCCTGGAGACATTGTCGGAACCGCCCCGCTCACCCTGGCACACCATGTGACGCAAAGGGCCGGCTCACCCTGATTCAACGGCGCCCAATCGACACCTGCCCAGCGCTGGAACGCCGTCATGACAGCGCTCCAGCGCGCAACGCGGTGCGCCTGGGACGTGAACTCGCCGCGCGTGTATCGACCGGGCCAGCTCACCCATTGTCGAGATTGCCTCGATATATGGGCTAGGCTTGGACATCATGCGGTTGGACAGCCCCGGCTCCCGGATGGAGCGACATGACCTGTCCCACCGCGACTCATCGCATCGGGCGGTACAACGCCATACGCACAGGGACGAATCGACGTGGCAGGCGAGCCGGAAACAACGCGGGCACACGACCCCAAGCACCCGACCCAGGGCGCTCGGGGCATGGTGCGTTTCCTGGGTCTGGTGGTACTGGGTGCGTTGATCGGCGGCCTGGCGGCACTCGCTGCCGTGGGCTTCGTGAGTGCGGTGCTCTGGCTCAACGATGTGCTGCTGATCTCGCCGCGCGGGCGCATGATGTTCGCCCACCCCGAGGCGCTCGCCATCGCCACCGTGCTGGTGCCCACCCTCGGTGGCCTGGTCGTGGGACAATTGCACCGCGCCATCCGCGAACGCCGTCCCCACACGCCCGCCGACGTGATCGCCGCCGTGCAGACGCGTCGCGGTCGCCTTCCGGCCCGAGCCGGCGTCCTCTCGGCACTGTCCGGCCTGGTATCGCTCGGCGCCGGGGCTTCCGTGGGTCAGTACGGTCCCCTGGTACATCTGGGTGCCAGCCTGGGCTCGGTAGGCGCGAAGCTGCTCAGGCTGGGGCGCTCCGACGATAACGTGGCCATTGCCTGCGGGGTGGCGGCGGCCATCGCCACGGCCTTTCATGCCCCCCTGGCCGGCATCGTCTTCGCCCATGAAGTGGTGCTGCGCCACTATGCCCTGCGGGCCTTCGCACCGGTGGCCGCCGCCGCCATCGTCGGTCATGTCATCGCCACCAACGTGCTGTCGAGCGGCGCACTCTTCCACGTGACCGATACCGCCGTGCCGCGGCCCTGGGAGTTCGCGGCCTTCATCGTCATCGGCGGCCTCGGTGCCCTGGTGGCCGGCGCTTACATGCATGCGATTCTCGCCGTCGGCCGCTGGGCCGGCCGCCTGCCCGTGGTGCCCTCGTTGCGCCCCGCCCTGGCCGGGGCGGCCCTCGGTCTCGTCGCCCTCTGGGTGCCGGACATCCTCGGCATGGGCCAGGAGACCCTGCGTTTCGCCACCATCGAGGGAGCCTTCGGAAGTCTCGAATTGATCATCGTCATGGTGCTCAAGCTCGCCGCCACGGCACTGTGCATCGGCATGGGCTTCGGTGGCGGCGTGTTCAGCCCGGCGCTGGTGATCGGCACCCTGTTCGGTGCCCTGTGCGGCACCCTGATCGGCGATGCCGGCCTGGCCGGCGATACCTTCGTCTTCTATGCCGTATGCGGCATGGTCGCGGTGACCGCACCGGTGATCGGCGCCCCCCTGACCAGCCTGCTGATCGTCTTCGAACTCACCGGCAGCTATGTATTGACCACCGCCGCCCTGGCCAGTGTGACCCTGGCCAGCCCCATCGCGGCCCAGCTCTTCGGCCGCTCGCTGTTCGATATCCAGCTTGCCCGGCGCGGCCTGGACCTCTCGGCCGGGCGCGGCCGAGCCCTGCTGCAGAGTGCCAGGCTCAAGCATCTGCTGAGCCAGGACTGCGTGACCCTGAATCCGCACGACAGCGTGGACGATGCCGTGACGGCCCTGGGCAACGGCGGCCATGGCGAGGCTTACCTGGTCGATGACAAGGGGCGTTATCGAAGCAGCGTGACGCTGGCCGACCTCGAGGTGATGCGCGGTCGCGGCCAGGGACAACGCCAGGTACGCGACTGCCCACGTACCCCGCGCCCGGTACTGGGGCCGGAAGCCTCGGTGTGGGACGCCATGCATCAGCTCCAGGATGTCACCGGCGAGGCGATCGCCGTGGTCGACGACAAGGCCGGCGACGCCTTCCTTGGCGTGGTCTACGAGGCGAGTATCGCCCGCGCTTACCTGCAGTACAGTGAAGAACTGCGACGGGAGGAACATGGCACGGGTTGATCACATCATGCGCCGCGCCTGCACCGGTGCCCTGCTCGGCTTGACGATCCTGCTGGCCCACTCGGCCCACGGCGATGAGGCGACAGGGGAACCGCTGACCGTGCTCAGCTGGGGCGGCGCCTATGAGCGTGCCCAGCAACGCGCCCTGTTCGACCCCTTCACCGAGGCCACGGGCATTCCGGTGGAGGTTCAGCAGTACGACGGCGGCATCGTCGAGCTGCGCCAGGCTGTGGCCGAAGGCGATGTGGCCTGGGACTTGATCGACATGACCCGCAGTCAGGCCAAGGCTGCCTGTGCCGAGAACCTGCTCGCGCCGCTCTCCCCCGAGCTGCTCGCTCCCGCGCCGGACGGCACTCCCGCCGCACGCGACTTCATCGCTGGCGCCCTGAACCGCTGCTCCATCACCCACTCGGTCTTCGCCACCGTCGTCGCCTATCGTCGCGATGCCTTCCCGGGTCGGCGGCCCACCGAGATCGCCGACCTCTTCGACCAGGAACGCTTCCCTGGGCCTCGCGCCCTGCAACGCACGCCCGCGGTTAACCTGGAGTGGGCACTGCTCTCCTACGGCGTGCCCCGGGAGGAAATCTATCGGCTGCTCAGCACACGCCGCGGCCTGTCGCTCGCCTTCAAGCGAATCGACAGCCTCGAGAACCTGCATTGGTGGGAGGCCGGGGACGCCCCGGTGCGTCTGCTCGCCGAGGGGGAAGTGGTGATGGCCTCGGGCTACAACGGGCGCTTCTTCGACGCCATGATCAACCGTGACCTGCCCATCGAGATCCTCTGGGACGGTCAGGTCCAGGAGCACGAAACCTGGGCCCTGCCGCGCGGTGCCGCTCACCCGGATGCCGCCCGCGAATTCATCCGCTTCGCCACCTCCAGCGAACGCCAGGCCGCCCTGGCCCGACTCATCCCCTATGGCCCCTCGCGTCGCTCGGCGACCCTGCAGGTCACCACCCACCCCGACAGCGGCGTCGACATGCGCCTGCACATCCCCACCCACCCGCTGAATGCCGAACGCGCCATCACCAAGGATGACGACTGGTACGCCCGCAGCCATACCCGTATCAACGACTACTTCCGGGATGCCCTGCTCGATGAACGCGGGAATAGCGATTCCCCCTGATCGGTCGGTTTCCGACATGATCCCGCGATATCCCATGCCCTTCTGACGGCCTGCCGCCTGTCCGAGGGACGGCCATCGATTATCGAACTCCGACGACCCCCTACGCCGGCCAGACGATGGCCGTCTTGATCCAGCATGGCGGCGATGCTATTTTGAACTTGCATTTCAATTTTATAGAACCACCGATTCCGGAGAACGCATGGAGATTCGTCAGGCGATCCACAGCGAACATGCCAAGAACCTCGACACCCAGGGACTTCGTGACCAGTTCCTGATTGAAGAGTTGTTCGTCGACAATCAGCTCAAGCTGGTATACAGCCACATCGATCGCATCATCATCGGAGGCGCCCAACCGGCCGGGGAAGCCGTGACCATCCCCGCGTCTCTTGGCCAGCAGACCGGAACCGATTTCTTCCTCGAGCGCCGCGAGCTCGGCACCATCAACATTGGCGGCCCGGGAACCGTGGTCGTCGATGGTACGCGTCATGAGGTCGGCACCCACGAAGGTCTTTATATCGGCAAGGGCAGCCGTGATGTCCAGTTCGAAAGCCAGAACGCCGATAGACCGGCCGCTTTCTACATGACGTGCGCGCCTGCTCACCAGGCATATCCGACTCGCAAGGTGACCCTCGAGGATGCATCGCCACAGACCCTGGGCGACACGGCCAACAGCAATCGTCGAACCATCTACAAGTACCTGGTGCCGGATGTACTCCCCACCTGCCAGCTTCTGATGGGGATGACCCGCCTCGAGGAAGGCAGCCTGTGGAACACCATGCCCTGTCATACCCATGAGCGACGCATGGAAGCCTATTTCTACTTTGACATGGCCGACGACAGCCTGGTCTTCCACATGATGGGGGAACCCCAGGAGACCCGGCACCTGGTCGTGCGCAACCGCCAGGCGGTCCTGTCTCCAAGCTGGTCGCTGCATTCCGGCGTAGGCACCGGCAGCTACACCTTCATCTGGGCCATGGTCGGCGAGAACCAGACCTTCCCTGACATGGACCACGTTGCCATGTCGGAACTGCGCTGAGTTGAAAGGAGGTCTCCATGAGTCAGATGAGTCAGCTTTTCGACTTGAGCGGCAAGACTGCCATCGTCACCGGCAGCAACACTGGCCTGGGCCAGGGCATGGCGCTGGGCCTGGCCGGTGCAGGATGCAACATCGTGGCCGTCAACCGTCGCCCGCCCGAAGAGACCCGACGGCACGTCGAGGCGATGGGCGTGGCATTCTTGTCCGTGGAAGCCGACCTGGCCGACACGACGCCGATCGACAACATCCTCGCCCAGACCGAGGAACATTTCGGCGGTGCCGATATCCTGGTCAACAATGCCGGCATCATCCGTCGCGCGGATGCTCTGACATTCACCGAACAGGACTGGGACGACGTCATGGACGTCAACATCAAGAACCTGTTCTTCCTTTCCCAGGCCTTCGCCCGGACCTGCATCGAAGGACAGCGGCGAGGCAAGATCATCAATATCGCCTCGATGCTGTCCTTCCAGGGGGGCATCAGGGTCCCTTCCTATACGGCCTCGAAGAGCGGCGTCCTGGGGGTCACCCGATTGATGGCAAATGAATGGGCCTCTCACGGCATCAACGCCAATGCCATCGCTCCCGGCTATATGGCCACCAACAATACGGAAGCATTGCGCAACGACCCCGAGCGCAGTCGCGAGATCCTTGGCCGAATACCTGCCGGACGCTGGGGAGCTCCCGAAGACCTCGCCGGTGCCGCGGTATTTCTAGCCTCGGACGCGTCGAACTACGTCAATGGGCATGCTCTTGCAGTGGATGGAGGATGGCTGGCCAGATAGCGCCCCATCCGATAGACCGGACGCAGCCTGTCGGCTGCGTCCGGCCGAAAGCGCATTCATCAGACAGCCAGGGAGCGATCTTCGAAGGCATACTCGTGGTATCCCTGCCCTTCGGAAATGCGCTTACCGGCCTCATGCAACAAACGTACGTATTCGGCTCGTTTCTTCGTGTCATAGCGCACCACGGGGAATGACAAGCTCAGGGCTGCCACCGCATGGCCGAAGCGGTCGAACACCGGAACCGACAGGCAGCGCACGCCCAGCTCGGCTTCTTCCCGATCTTCCGCCACACCCTCTTTTCTGATCTCGGGCAATTCGCCCATGACCGCTTCCACGCTGGTCAAGGTGTGTTCGGTATGGGGTTCGAAATCCACGGACTCGAGCACTTCCCTTGCCCGCTCCTGCTCCATCCAAGCCAGAAGCGTCTTCCCCATCGCCGTTGAATACACCGGATTTCGACGACCGATACGCGACTGCATGCACAGGTTGTACTGAGAGCTGTACTTGTGGATGTACATGATCTGCCGGGGATCATCATCCAGAACCCCCAGATGGATCGCCTCGTGGGTCTCCTCTGAGAGCTTGCGCATCTCCACGTCGGCCAGGCGCGTCAAATCGACATGCTGCAGAGCAGAAGACCCCAGCTCGAAGAGCTTCAAGGTCAATGCATACTTCTCCGACTCTTCTTCCTGACTGACATAGCCCAGTTCTTTCATCGTCTGCAGGAAGCGATAGGCGGTGCTTTTCGATGTGACAGCACGCTGGGAAAGCTCGGACAGGCCAATTTCCCTTTGCTCGGCCAACCCTTCGAGAATCCCGAACACCTTCATGACGGCGGCTACATTGTCGGGTTTTTGCGACGCTGCCATAGCCCCACCCCTCGTTTCACAAAAATTGGAATCACGGTCTGAATTTAACGCAAAACGCGTCCCATCGCTACCTGCCTCGTGTCATCGACCCGTCCAAGACGTATTCAACACCGACCAAAGTATAAAAGAAACACCATTTCATTTTTATAGGAACATTGTTACTTTTTTATCGGCCCAAGGGATTGAAACGTGGCAAGCGCCATTTCCCGCCACGTGGACCCGGCAAGGACACCCCCTTTCGGCCCGATCAGGACAATTCACAAAAAACCAACAATGGAGCTGACATGCGAGCCACATACCCGTCGAGATGGTTCATCGGTACTGCCGCAGCCTGCATGACGATGTTTCTGACAGGACCGTCTCTCGCTGCCGACGACATCCTGACGATGAAGCTGGAACATACCACCAATAGTCATGCCCTGACGCTTCCCAAGGTGGCGGTCACCCGTGTCTTTGATGACACCTCTTCCCTGACACTTGAAAAATCCTGGTACTGGCAGGAAGGTGTACATGAAAATGGCTGGCCAAAACACGACGAAGGCTTCGTCAACTACGCCTTTCCTTCCTATAACTTGGGTGCAGATAACCGGTGGTCATTGACACCACAGTTGGGTGCAAAGTTTCGCTCGAATCTAACGCGTGCTCTGGCTGCCATCAAAATAGGTTACCAGGGCGATGGCTGGAGTCTTTCCGGACGTTACCGTTACGAACAGGAAACGACTCATGAAACAGCTGAAGAAGGCACAGCGGGCAGGATCGACCTGTATGCCAGTTACAACATCAACGATGACTGGATGCTCCTTTACAACCCCCACTACCACTTCAAGCATGAAGACGATTCACCCGATTTTGGCACCGGGGATCGTGACTATCTCGAACAGGAATTCCTTGTATTCCATACGCTCGATGCCAAAAACACGCTTTTCGGGGGCTATATTCGTCGGGACAAGAACAACGACCAGGCCTCGATGGATCCTGGGCAGCGAAACAGCTCCTGGCTGATTGGCTATCAGCACAAATTCTAGTCACCATAGGCATGGGATGCTTTTCCCATGCCACAATCGACTTCAACCAGAGAGCAAAATGACCTGCAAAACCTGACAGTGCCGTGAAAAGCTAAAACCAGGAGAGGAAGCATGCAAAAAGTACGAACCTTAATTGATCGAAGCCTCCAGACTATTTGTTGCTTTCTGTTCATGGTAATGGTGATAACTGCCAGCTGGCAGGTCATCAGTCGTTATGTTCTCAACAGCCCAAGCACAATCTCGGAAGCCTTTCTTCGCTGTTCCTTGATATGGCTATCAATGCTCGCTATCGCCTATGTTGCGGGGCGTCGAGAACACGTAAGTTTGACGTTATTTACCGACAGATTGACCGGAAAATGGAAAGTTGCATCTGATCTTTTGACAGAAATTCTGTTCATTTCCTTTGCAGCCTTTGTGATGATACATGGTGGCTTTCAAGCAGCATCCAATACAATGTCCCAGATATATCCCATGCTCAATATCCCGAAAGGCTTGATCTACCTTTCACTCCCCGTTTCCGGGTCTATCATCGTTGCTTACTGCCTTATTAACTGCTTGAAAATATACACAAATTCACAACCCTTAAGGAGTCGGCAATCATGATAGCGGATGCAGGTCTCGTTCTAATCTTGTCCTTCCTTGGACTTCTCATCATTGGGGTACCAATCGGAATTTGTATCGCTGCCTCTTCGGCAATAACGATACTTCTTGAATTACCAGCAGATATCGCCATTTTCACAACGGCACAGAAGATGGCATCAAGTCTTGATAGCTTTACTCTTCTGGCCATACCCTTCTTTATTCTCTCCGGTGTTCTCATGAACAATGGAGGGATTGCCCTTCGCCTGGTAAATTTTGCCAAGCTCTTCAGTGCAAGAATTCCTGGATCACTGGCGCATACCAATATTGTAGGCAACATGATGTTCGGGGCGATCTCAGGATCCGCGATTGCCGCATCAACCTCTATCGGAGGCGTCATGGTCCCCATGAGTGAGAAGGAAGGTTATAGCCGACCATTCTCTGCATCCGCCAATATCGCCTCGGCACCTACGGGAATGCTGATCCCTCCGACAACCTCTTTTATTCTCTATGCACTGGCCAGCGGCGGCACCTCGATTTCAGCCCTATTTGCCGGTGGGCTCGTAGCCGGTTGCCTATGGGGTGCCGGTTGCATCCTGGTTGCCCTGATCATCGCAAAGTACCGGAACTACACTGTGAGACTGGACCTGCGTGACAATTCGATCAAGACTGTCGTCCTTCAGGCGCTCCCCAGCCTTCTTCTCATTGCCATCATCATTGGCGGTATCGTATTTGGTATTTTTACGGCTGTCGAGGCGTCTGCCATTGCAGTCATTTATACGATATTCTTGACCGTCGTCGTCTACCGAACCATTGATCTACGCGCTTTCATCGACTCATTGATCAAGGCAACCGAGACGACAGGCGTTATCATGTTCCTCCTTGCAGCCTCTTCGGCCATGTCATTCGCCATGTCCATCACAGGGTTGCCCACAGCGATCAGCTCCGCCATTCTCGGTTTTTCCGACAACCCCGCTGCCATATTGTTGATCATCACCGCTTTACTGTTGGTTATCGGGTGCTTCATGGATATTGGCCCGGCCATTTTGATCTTCACTCCGATTCTTCTACCCATCACATCGGCCATTAATATCGACCCGATACATTTCGGGATCATCATGGTATTCAATCTTTGCATTGGAACGATTACACCACCTGTTGGAACTGGGCTGTTTATTGGTGCCGGCATTGCCAAGGAAAAGGTCGAGAATCTTCTTATCCCTCTTCTGCCCTTTTACTTGGTCATCCTTGCAGTCCTGCTGCTCATCACCTTCATACCGGAAATCACACTATTCCTTCCCATGATGATGGGCCTCTAATTTAATAATCGAAAAGATGCGAGAACGATATGAAAACATTTAGTGTCAAGCACAGCCCACTCCTGAGGCAAGAAGAGCGCTTCATCTCCAAGGATGACGTTACGGAATTGATCAAGAAGACTATCGACAACCTGGTCAATATAGAAGACGAGACCGGCGAATTCCTGCTTCACCTTGATGATGGACGTACCATAGACACGAAAGGATGGGCTGGTTGGGAATGGACACACGGTATCGGCCTGTATGGCATCTACAAGTACTACGAGCAAACCGACGATACCGAGGCACTGGCCATCATCGATACCTGGTTTCGCAACCGCTTTGCCGAACGACTGGCCACCAAGAACGTCAATACCGTGTGTCCCTTCCTGACCCTCGCCTATCGCTACGAGGAAACGGGGCGCAAGGAGTGGTTGCCTTATCTGCAGGCCTGGGCGGATTGGGTCATGCACGATATGCCGCGCACCGACAAGGGTGGTCTACAGCACGTCGTCTACAACAGCGAGAACCATCAGCAGCTGTGGGATGACACCTTGATGATGAGCGTGCTGCCGTTGGCCAAGATTGGACGGATCCTCGATAGACAGGACTACGTGGAAGAGGCGAAATACCAGTTTCTGGTACACATTCAGTATCTCATGGATCGGGAGACGGGTGCCTGGTTCCATGGCTGGACATTCGAGGGAAATCATAACTTCGCCGAGGCTCGCTGGGCGCGTGGCAATAGTTGGTTGACGATCGTTATTCCCGAGTTTCTTGAGCTCCTCGACCTATCTCCTAACGACCCCATTCGACGTTTTCTCATCCAGGTTCTGGAGTCCCAGGTCGAGATACTGACCCAGTGGCAATCAGAATCCGGCCTATGGCATACGCTGCTTGACGATCCATCCTCTTACCTTGAGGCATCGGCAACGGCCGGCTTTGCGTATGGCATTCTCAAGGCGGTCCGGATGCGCTATCTCGATGCCTCCTACTACGATGTAGCCGAAAAAGCCACCAAGAGTGTCATTCAGCACATCACCCCGGATGGTGAGTTGGCGCAGGTCTCTTTCGGCACCGCCATGGGAGACGACCTCGACTATTACCGAACCATTCCTTTGACCTCCATGCCCTATGGCCAGGCCATGGCAATCTTGTGCCTCTCCGAATACTTGAGGACATATCTGTAGCATTCCCTTGGCCCTGTTGGGCCATGAACTCACCAACAAATCCAAAGAAAGGAGACATCATGACCATACCAGCTCACAAAAAGACACTGATCGCCGCAACACTCGCCACCCTGGCATTGGGAACGTCTACGGCATATGCCGAAAATAGCGTCACTCTCAAGCTGGCCTATGCCCAGAACTCTCAACCTGTCAAGGACGCCCTCGCCAAGTTTGGCTCCCTTGTCGAGGAAAAGTCAGGTGGGTCTATCAGTGTCACCTACTTCCCGGATAGCCAGTTGGGCGGAGAAAGTGAACTCGTCGAGCTTCTACAGACTGGTGCGATCGACATGACCAAGGTATCCGGCGGCCTGATGGGAAGTTTTTCACCACTCTACAGCGTTTTCTCCATGCCTTATCTGTTCGATGGGGAGACACATTTTCATGACGTGATGAACGATCCCGACATCATGGATGATGTATACCAATCGACAAAGGATCAGGGGTTCGTCGGTGTCGGTTGGTACGACTCGGGCCAACGTAACTTTTATACAAAGGACGAGCCAATCAATGATGTGTCTGACCTGGAAGGCAAGAAGATTCGGGTCATGCAAAGTGAAAAGGCCGTCAATACCATGGAGCTCCTGGGGGCTTCACCTGTCGTGATGGCCCAGGAGGAAGTATATACCGCGCTACAGCAGGGTATTCTGGATGGCGCAGAAAACAATGAATTTGCTCTTACGACTGCGCGCCATGGCGAGGTGGTCGATTACTATACCCTTGACGGCCATACGCGGATTCCCGACATCATCCTGTTCAACAGCAATACGCTTTCCAGCTTGACAGACTCTCAGCGAGAAGCCGTCATGTCGGCTATCGAGGAATCGACTGAATTCCAACTGGAGAAGTGGTCCCAGTCTATCGAGGAAGCGAGAAACAGCATCAAGGATGAATTCAACGTCGAGATCAACGAAGTTGATATCGCCCCCTTCCAGGAGGCCGTGCAGCCGATGTACGACGACCTCGAAAGTCATCCAGAGCAATATTCACTTTATCAGAAGATCAGAGATTCCGTCAGCCACTGATTCTTCCCGACGAGATATTGCCAGCACGCCTGGCAATATCTCCTTCAATACACTACACATCAGCATGAAGAGCATGAACAGAACATTGAATATAGGAATCAGAGCACACGACCTGCCCAAGCAGCCTCTGGGGAGCCTGGTAAATGATGTGGCCGACCGAGGGCTTGGATCGGTGCAATTGGCCCTGAACAAGTCGTTCGATTTTGATACAAGGCCGGGAACATTGAATCCGGGCATGGCGCATCTTGTTGGAACGGCATTCAGACGTCGCGATATTCAAATTTCGGTACTTGGCTGTTATGCCAACATAATCCATCCAGATCCCGATGAACGCTTCTCTGCGCTATCAAGGTTCAAGGAACATATTCGGTATTCCAGAGACTTCGGATGCGGAATCGTTGGCACTGAAACAGGCAATGTCAATCCCGATATCATATACACCGAAGAAAATTTTCATGAAGAACCTTTTCAAGAGGTGTTATCCAGTGTCAGAGAACTTGTCGATGAGGCCGAAAAATTCGGCGTCATCGTAGGTATCGAGCCGGGCGTCAACCATCCAATCCATTCCCCCAGGACAATGAAACGCTTGCTCGACGAAACGAGGTCCAACAACTTGCAAGTGATATTCGACCCAGTCAATCTGTTGACGGCCGATAATCACGAACGACAGGACAAAATCTTGTCTGAGGCCTTTTCATTGTGGGGAGACCGCATTGCTGTCATCCACGCCAAGGATTTCACCATCGATGATGGTCGTATAGTCCCTGCCCCGGTGGGAAAGGGGCTCATGAATTACAAGTTTGTCCTTGAGCATCTTAGCCCGCACATCAATATCATTCTCGATGAAACAAGCCCCGAGCATGTCGAGGATGCCGTTCGTTTTCTTAATTCCTGTTAGACGACTTCATTGACCTAACTGACGTGGTCAGGTATAGCCCGCGCTGGGCGGGCCAGAGGTGAGGTATGTCTATCCCCTATCGTATGATATCCCCTATCCTGCGACGGATATCCATGCAAGCCAGGGGGAGCCGACCATGTGGGACCAGCAAGACATCCGCCTCGCGCCACGTTCGCGGGGTTTTCACCTGATCACCGACGAGGTCACCGAGGCCGTCCCCCGGTTGGCCCGTTTGAAGGTTGGCCTGCTGCATCTGCAGCTCCTGCATACCTCTGCCTCGCTGACCCTCAACGAGAACGCCGACCCCGATGTACGTCATGACATGGATGCCTTCTTTCGCCGTCTGGTGCCGGGCGATCTCCCCTATTTCCGCCATACCCTGGAGGGCCCGGACGATATGCCCGCCCATGTCGCGGCGAGCCTGCTCGGCACGCAACTGACCCTGGCCGTGCGCGACGGTCACCTGGCACTCGGCACCTGGCAGGGCATCTGGTTCGGCGAACATCGCGACCATGGAGGCCCCCGACGCCTGGTGGTCACGCTCAATGGCGAGGAGAGCTCTTTCAGGGCGTATTCCAGGTCTTCGGCGTCCAGGTAATGCCGCTGTCGCCACTGGCATCCCAGGTCAGCACGGCATTGGGGTGAGTATTGGCGTTCTCTTCGCTGAATTCGCTGTTGCCGGGGGTATTCTCGATAGTGCCGGAATCATCGTCGTTGGCGGTACAGTTCCAGCCCACGCCCGTGCAGGGGTCGTCCAGCCCTTCGGAAATATTCACCGAAACCCGCAACTTCGCCGCGCTCAGCTCCGAGAGCGCGGCACTGTGTTCGGCCCGTTCCGTATAGTCCTGATAGCGCGGTACCGCGATCGCCGCGAGTATGCCGATGATCGCCACTACGATCAGCAGTTCGATCAGGGTAAAACCGGCTTGGCCCACCGGTGTCACCGTCACCTCTTCACTCTTCCGTCCTTCCATGGCTCACCTCCCTGCGGTCAACCGCCCTGCGGGGTTCTCCGGATAGCGTTATCCGGACACTGAACGCTCCTACCTTGACGGTAGGAGGCACCCCCAGGACCGACAAGGACGATTCTCTGACTTTTCGGCGTCGTCATCTCGCATGGAGGAGTCGGCAAACTCGCCGACATGTCACCGTGAAAACGTCGAGCCACGACAACCTCGACTGACTAGACTCGGCGATATCCCAAGCCGGGACCGCAAGATGCCATGAGCGAATATCCAGCGGGTGGCGACATGGAGCAGAACCCTGAGCGAGATATCATGGGCCTGGATGGCCTGGCTCGGCGCCTGGTCGACGAGGGCCTGCTCGACGCCGGGGAGGCCCGGCACCTGGAGCAGCAGTCCCGGCAGGCCGACTGCTCGTTGTTGTCACTCGTCGTCGATGCGGGAGCCGTGTCGGCATGGCAGGCTGCCGAGGCGGCCGGAAGGGAATACGGTCTGCCGGTCGTCGATCTGGATACCCTGGATTTCGACGCACTGCCTCCCGTCGCCGACTATCCGCAAACCCTGCTCCGCCGGCTCGATGTGCTCCCCCTGCGTCACCACGGTCAGCGTCTCACCGTCGCCGTGAGTCAACCCGCCACGCTCGCCGAACTCGATGAGTTGCGTTTCGCCACCGGTCTCACGCCCGAAGGAGTACTGGCTCCCAGGGACCAACTCGACGCCTGGCTGACCCGCTACCTCACCCCCAGAAGCGGCACCCTTGCCGCCATGGCCCGCATGGAGTCGTCAACGGGAACGCAGGGAGAGGATCAGGAGCGTAATGTCGCGGGATACGAGGTCACGCATGACGACGCCCCTCTGGTGGCTTTCATCGACAGCATCCTTCACGATGCCATCCAGCACGGTGCCTCGGACATCCACTTCGAACCCTATGCCGCCCATTTCCGCATTCGCCTGCGGATCGACGGCATGCTGCATGACATGGCGCATCCCTCCTTCACGATGCGCTCGCGCATTGCCGCCCGTCTCAAGGTCATGGCAAACCTGGATATCTCGGAGCGTCGCCTCCCTCAGGATGGCGCCATCAAATGGCACACCCCCGGGGGCCCGGGCGTCGACTTTCGCGTCAACACGCTGCCCACCGTGCACGGTGAAAAGGTCGTTCTGCGTCTGCTCGACCCGACCTCGGCACACTGGCACATCGACCAGCTCGGTCTTTCCGCGACACAACGGCGGCTCTACGAGACCGCCCTGTCCGCTCCCCAGGGCATGATCCTGGTCACGGGGCCTACCGGCAGCGGCAAGACGGTGACCTTGTATACCGGGCTGGGCCGACTCAATGAGGCCAGTCGCAACATCTGCACCGCCGAGGATCCGGTGGAAATCACGCTGGAAGGCATCAACCAGGTCAATGTTCAGCCGCGCATCGGCCTGGATTTCGCCAGCACCCTGCGCGCCTTCTTGCGTCAGGATCCGGATGTGGTGATGGTCGGCGAGATACGTGATCGGGAAACCGCGGAAATTGCCATCAAGGCTGCCCAGACCGGCCATCTGGTGCTCTCCACGCTGCACACCAACTCCGCAGCGCAGACCCTGACACGCCTGGTCGACATGGGCATCGCTCCCTTCAATATCGCCGGTTCGGTGAGCCTGATCATTGCCCAGCGCCTGGCACGCCGACTCTGCGACCACTGCAAGCAGCCTGCCCGACTGAACCGGCAAGCCCTGTTGGACCTCGGCATCGATGATCAAGCAGCCCACCGCGCCGATCTTCACGAGCCCGTGGGTTGCGGCTATTGCACCCAAGGCTTCAGGGGACGCATCGGCCTCTATGAGGTGGTGCCGATCGACACGACAATGCGTGAACGGATCCTGCGCCGCGGCAAGGCAGCCGATCTGGAGGAGCAGGCCCGACAGGGTGGCTACCCGAGCTTGTGGAGCGATGGACTCGACAAGGCCATGCAGGGCTTGACCAGCCTCGCCGAAGTGAGTCGCGTCGCCGGCCATCATTGAGACAAGGCGACATGGGAGGTGCCGATGCCCCGTGCCCATCGTGGCGATGACACCAGGCCGCAGCGTTGGCGCTGGTCAGGACGGGATGCCGACGGACGACGCGTCGCCGGCGAGATCATCGCCATACGACGCGAAGACGTCATACAGCGTCTCGTCGAGCAACGTATCCTCGTACGTCGTATCCAGCGCAAGCGGGGGTTCGGCACGGGAGCGGGGCGTATCGGCGCCCGGGACATCACGCTTTTCGCACGCCAGATGGCCACGCTGCTTCGTGCCGGCCTCCCCGTGCTGCAAGGCCTGGGGGTTGTCGCCAGCGGGGTCGAAAAACCTGCCATGCGACATCTGATGGAAGCGCTGAGCAAGGAAGTGAACGAGGGGGCCAGCGTGGCGGAAGCCCTGGGTCGTCACCCTCGGCATTTCGGCGAGCTCTTTATCCATCTGGTGGCAGCGGGAGAGCAGTCCGGCACGCTCGAGCGCATGCTCGATCGCGTGGCGACCCACAAGGAAAAGGTGGAAAGGCTCCAGTCACGCGTACGAAAGGCACTCTGGTACCCGGCCGTCGTGCTCGTCACCGGGGGGATCGTCGCCTCACTGCTGCTGATCAAGGTAGTGCCTCGCTTCGAGGGACTGTTCCATGACTTCGGCGCCGAGCTGCCGGCATTGACGCGCCTGACCCTGGCACTGTCCGAGTTCGCCAGGGACTACTGGGTCTGGGGATGCGCGTTCGTGCTCGGCCTGACCCTGCTGGTGCAGGCCGGCCAACGGCGTTCGTCGACTTTCGCCACTCGCCTGCATGCGCTGGCGCTGCGTTTGCCGATACTCGGCCGTATCCTTGAGGCATCCTGCGTGGCGCGCTATTGCCGGACACTGGCGACGACCTTCGCCGCCGGCGTCCCTTTGGTGGAAGGCCTGGAGAGCGCCACCGGCGCCACCGGAAACCATGACTTCAGCGCGGCTATCGGCCATATCCGACGTGATGTACTCGATGGCCAGCCCCTTCACATCGCCATGCGCCAGACTCGACGCTTTCCGACACTGGCAGTCCAGATGGTCGCCATTGGCGAAGAATCAGGGACCCTGGATCAGATGCTCGAGCGCATCGCCGACCATTACGAACAAGCGGTCGATGACCGCGTCGATGTTCTGACATCACTGCTCGAACCCGCCGTCATCGTGATCCTCGGGGTCCTGGTCGGGGGGCTGGTGGTAGCGATGTATCTGCCCATCTTTGCACTCGGAGGCGCCATCTAGCGCCCCCTGTCAATGCAACCAGACAGGGGGCGCATCAGCTCGCCTCCTGTACCGGCGGTTCGGGCAACGGTGCCTGCATCGCCGATACCACCACGGGACGCAGACGACGGACCAGATCGCGCACGGTGACATGCTCGTGGTAATCCTGCTCGGCGATATCGCGCAACGCATCCAGCCCCGAGAGCGTAAAGATCACCGTACCGAGTACGAAGTGCAGACGCCAGAAACGCTCGGCGTCGGGCAGTTCCGGCGTCGCCCGCCGCACCAGCTCGGTAAAGCGAGTGAAGACGCTGCCGTACTCGTCCTGGATATAGCGACGCAGATGCCCCTGGGCCTGGCTGTAGGCCAGCCCCAGCAGGCGCATGAATACCTTCAGGCTGTTACGCTCCGCGGGCACCTCGAGCACGGTTCGTGCCATGGTCTCGAGCAGTTCTTCCAGAGGGATTTCACTGCCATCCTGACGATGTTTGGCTTCCAGTTCGTCCAGGGCGGCGTGGAAGCGCGTGGTGAAAGGATCCAGATAGCGCGAGAAGACGGCCTGAATCAACGACTTCTTGGAGCCGAAGTGGTAATTCACCGCGGCCAGGTTGACCTTGGCCTTGCTGGTGATGTTGCGCAGCGACGTCTCTGCGAACCCTCGCTCGGCGAACAGCACTTCGGCGGTGTCCAGAATGCGCGTGACAGTGTCGGGCTGGGCCATGAATCGGGTCCAAGGTTGGAAACAATTGTTTGAATGTGGTTCGAGTGTACGACAGGCCAGTCAGTGCCTCAATGTTACCAATCGTTGACCGTTTGAAACGAAGAGCCGGACACGCCCCACGGGCCGGCCCGAGATCCGTTTTTACTGGATGGATCACCATGCTGTATACTTGACCAATAGCATGGTGATCGAATCTGGCACTGCTTGACGAATGCCGACGCTCGTCGGCTTCCCGAATAGCACCAGTCTCATCGATCCGTCCATTGACAGATTCTCGACCCGGAGGTCGCATGTCTCGCTCCCTCACGCCCCGCCAGCAGAACGTCTTCGATTTCATCGTCAAGACGATGAACGAGCTGGGCTACCCCCCGACCCGGGCCGAAATCTCACGTGCGCTCGGTTTCCGCTCACCCAATGCCGCCGAGGAGCACCTGCGCGCCCTGGAACGCAAGGGGGTCATCCGGGTCATCCGCGGAACCTCCAGAGGGATCCGCCTGCCGGCCCAGGAAAGCGAATCCCTGCTTGCCGGTGACTCATCCGGGGACAACGCATCGCCCCAGGGCCTGCCGATCATCGGTGAAGTGGCGGCCGGCAGCCCGGTCCTCGCCACCGAGCACATCGATCGCTATTGCCCGCTCCCCCCCGAATACTTCACTCCCCGTGCCGATTACCTGCTGCGGGTTCGCGGTCTTTCCATGCAGAACATCGGTATCCTGGAAGGCGACCTCCTGGCCGTGCATCGCACCGAACGCATCCGTGACGGGCAGATCGTGGTGGCACGCCTCGAGGATGAGGTGACCGTCAAGCGCTTCCATCGTCAGGGGCATCAGGTGGTGCTGGAAGCCGAGAATCCCGATTTCGCGCCCATCGAGGTCGACCTTCGCCATCAGGAGCTGGAAATCGAGGGGATCGGTGTGGGCGTCATTCGCGGCGGCAATGGCCAGGCCCTGGCCTGATGCCCGTGGATGCGAGAGGCGGAGACGGCCATGCGCAAGATCCTGCATGCCGATTGTGATTGCTTCTATGCTGCCGTCGAGATGCGCGACGATCCGTCGTTGCGCGAGATCCCCCTGGCCATCGGGGGATCTCGCGAACAGCGAGGCGTGATCGCCACCTGCAACTATCCGGCCCGGACCTATGGCATCCACTCGGCCATGCCCACCGCCCGGGCATTGCGCCTCTGCCCTCACCTGACCCTGATGCCCGGCGATTTCGACAAGTACCGCGCGGTATCCCGAGACCTTCAGCGCATCTTCCACGAGTTGACACCGCTGGTCGAACCCCTGTCGCTCGATGAAGCCTTCCTGGACGTCACCGATGTCGACGATTTTCAAGGCAGCGCCACCTGGATGGCCCAGTGGCTCAAGGAAGAATGCCTCGCCCGAACCGGCATCACCGTGTCCGTGGGCGCTGCGCCGGCGAAGTTCCTGGCCAAGATCGCCAGCGACTGGGAAAAGCCCGATGGACTCACCGTGATCCCCCCGGAACGGGTCGACGCCTTCGTCGCCTCGCTGCCGGTCAACAAGCTGCATGGCGTAGGGCCCGCTACCGCGGCACGGCTGGATACCCTGGGCATCGCCACCTGCGCCGACCTGAGACGCCAGCCCTTCGAGCGGTTGATCGACGAATTCGGCAAGTTCGGGAGGCGGCTTTTCGAGCTCTCACGTGGCATCGACGAACGCCCGGTGCGCACCGAACGCGAACGCAAGTCGATCAGTGTAGAAACGACCTTCGAAAAGGACCTGCCCGACCTGGAGAGTGCCCAACGGGCCTTGGCTCCCTTGTGCGAACGCCTGTCGGAGCGGGTCGCCCGACACGGCAAGCCACCTCTTGCCGGCCTGTTCGTCAAGGTGCGTTTTGACGACTTCAGTCTTACTACGCTGGAGAGTCGAGGCCTGCCCGCCGTCCCCGAGAGTTTCTCGCAGTTGCTCGAACAGGCCTGGTCACGCGCCCACCGCCCCGTAAGACTGCTCGGCGTGGGGGCACGCCTGGTTTCCGAAGAAGCGCGACTGCAGCTCCCCCTCCCGCTGTAATCGACCCGGACGTCAGGCGAAGACCACCGTCTTGTTACCGTGCAGCAGGACCCGATCCTCAAGGTGCCAACGCACGCCCCGCGCCAGCACGGCCTTTTCGACATCACGGCCGAAACGTACCAGGTCGTCAGGGGTATGGCAGTGGCTGACCCGGTGAATATCCTGCTCGATGATAGGACCGGCATCCAGCTCTTCGGTCACATAGTGACAGGTGGCACCGATCAGTTTCACGCCTCGCCGATATGCCTGATGGTAGGGCTTGGCGCCGGCGAAGGACGGCAGGAAGCTGTGATGGATGTTGAGCACGCGGCCGGCATAACGTTGACAGAGTCCCGGTGGAAGAATCTGCATGTAGCGTGCCAGCACCACGCAATCGGCGCCCGCCGACTCGACGAGACGCTCGATCTCGGCAAACGCCGGCGCCTTGTCATCGGCCGGCACCGGCACATGGTGGTAGGGTATCTCATGCCACTCCACCAGGCTGCGCAGGTCGTCGTGATTGGAAATCACCGCGGCGATATCGCAGTCGAGTTCATCGGCTGTCCAGCGATAGAGCAAATCCACCAGACAATGACTCTCCCTGGACACCAGCAGCACCACGCGACGGCGTTTCCGGGTATCAGTGAGCGCCCATTGCATGTCGAACTCCCGGGCGATGGGCTCGAAGGCCTCGCGCAGGGCATCCGGTGACATCCCGACGGAATCCGCCAGGATCTCGTAGCGCATAAAGAAACGCCCCGACTCGAGATCGGAATGCTGGCTGGCCTCGGTGATGGACCCGCCATGTCCGGTAATGAAGCTGGAAACACGGGCCACGATCCCGAGGCGATCGGGGCAGGAAATCACCAGACGATAGTAATGTGACATCGAAAAAGCATTCCATTGGGATAACGGCAGAGGGCGGCATTGTAGCGAAATCAGGCGAACACCACACGGTACGCCACCGCGCATTGTGGGGCATGGTGACGATCCCGTATAGTGAATGTCACACTCTCTGCCCAGCCCTGCTCGATGCCCCAGCCTCGCGTCCAGATCCGCTCCCGCCGCCGCGCACCACTTCATCTTCTCCCACTTGGCGGCTGTGGCGAGATCGGGATGAACCTCACGCTCTATGAACACCGGGACCACTGGATCGCTGTAGACTGCGGCATGATGATTCGCCAGGACTTGCCGGGCGGCCCCCTGCAAGTGCCCGACCTCTCTCCCCTCGACACCCTTGGCATAGCCCCCGAGGCCCTGGTCATCACCCATGGCCACGAGGACCACATCGGTGCCGCCGCCTGGCTATGGCCGCAGTGGGGTTGTCCGATCCATGCCACCCCGCTTGCCGCCGGACTGTTGCGCAGCAAGTTTGCGGAACGTGGTCTGCGCGCCGATGCCATCCATGTCATCGAGCCCGGGGAAGCGATCGAGATCGGCCACTTCACGCTGCGCTACCTGCCCTTGACGCACTCGATCCCGGAAAGCTGTGCCCTGCTGATACAAGCAGGCGAACGCCGCATCCTGCATACCGGTGACTGGAAGCTCGATCCTGCGCCCTTGCTGGGCGCTCCCATCGATGCCGACACCTACCGCGCCATTGCCCCGGTGGATCTGGTCGTCGGTGATTCGACCTGTGCCCCGGAGCCGGGACATTCGCGTAGCGAGAGTGAGGTCGCCGAGGCTCTCGAAGAGGCCATTGCCTCACTCCCCGGACGCGTTGTGGTCAGCTGTTTCGCCAGCAATCTCGACCGAGTTCTGGCAATCGGCCGTGCGGCTGATCGTTGCGGCAGACGCGTCAGCCTGATGGGACGCTCCATGGAGCGCATGGTACGGATCGCCCAGGGGCTCGGCTACCTCGAGGACTTTCCCGCCCTGGTCCCGGTACAAGACCTGGGTTACCTGCCCGCCGAGGAAGTTCTGGTGATTGCCACCGGCAGCCAGGGCGAACCCCGTGCGGCCCTGTCACGCCTGGCAGCAGGACGTCACCCGCATTTCGAGCTGGCCCAGGGCGACAGCGTGATCTTTTCGGCCCGCGCCATCCCCGGCAATGAACGCCTGATCGAGCGCCTCAAGCATGCCTTGAGGCTGGCCGGCGTCACCCTGCTGGATGATACCCACCAACCGGCACTGCATGCGTCGGGTCACCCTTATCAGGATGAACTCCGCACCTTTTACGACTGGATTTCGCCACGCCGTCTACTGCCGGTTCATGGCGAAGCCCGCCACCAGCATGCCCACCAGGCACTCGCGCGCGAGATGTCGATCGAGGCATCTCTGACGCCGCGCAATGGGGATCTGATTCGACTGGATGATCAAGGCCTTCAACTCGAGCGCCATCATCGACTGACGCCACGCATCATCGACCAGGACAGGATCGCCCCGGTCGCCGGGGCAGGCGGCGAAACCAATGCACGCCATGGCCAGCTCTTCCTGGCGATGTCCGTCGCCGTCACCGAAGAGGGATGGACCCGCATCGGGCGGCTCATGCTGGACGACAGTCATGCCAGCCCACTCGATGAGACGGCACTGGCCGACCGCCTCGACGAATGCCTGTGCGACGCTCGAGGCGACTCCCTGGCGGAATTACGGGAAACCCTCTACCCCGACCTGATGGCCTGGCTATCCGACCATCTCCACCGTGTACCCGATGTACACCTCCAGCTGTTCGCCGTGGAGACCCGGGCCACAGTGGTGAAGTAGCGGATTATCCATCGCAGCGGACGGTGCAACAGACGTGATACCCGATACCGGCTCCATCGCTGTCCTGCCCGTCAGGACTTGTCGGCATCCTTGGCGTTCTTCGGCGGACGCCCCCGTTTGCGCTTCGGCTGATCGGGCACCAGGTCATCGATGGAAAGGCCGGCCTCATTGATCTGCTCGCGAATTTCCGCAAGCTTGCGCGCCTTTTGCGCCTCTTCTTCCTGGCGGCGCTTTTCCTCGTCGTTCTTCTGCTCGATAACCTCGCCGATCACCTCAGCCAGTTTGTGCAGTTGTTCCATGCTCAACTGGCGAGCCGCCGCGCGTGCCACATTCTTGTTTCGAGCGATTCGCTCCAGGGTCTGGTTGGACATTACCCCCTCCATGACGAGTTTTGACGTGCAGGAAAAATACTGAACGGATCATTCCTGGAACTCCGGCATGCCCACTCGAGTATCGAGCCTGTGCTGCACAGAGAAATTCAGTTTTTCCCAAAAGCCGTTCAACCGGCCTAAACAAAAGTATATTCGTCAATGCGGGTTTGGCAAGAAAAGCCAGGGAAAATACATCCCTTACCCGGCCATATAAGGGGGACACTCGGACTGAGGAAGGTCCGACGAAAGGTTTCAGCCACCCGTCGTGTTCATGAACCGAACCACTTGTACATCACCGTCGGTGGTGAAGTGATGTCGCTCGGGCTTGAGCGGCATCGCCGCCACAATAGCCTTCTTGAGCTCATCGATATTCCCGGGGTGGCGCCGCAGCACGGCCCTGAGATCGACGGAGTGCTCATTCCCGAGACAAAGCAGGAGGCGCCCTTCTACCGTGACACGCACACGATTGCAGGAGGAACAAAAATTATGGCTGTGCGGCGATATAAAGCCCACGCGACTCTCGCTGTCGGGCATGCGGAAATAACGAGACGGGCCCGGGGTAGTCTCGGTGGTGGGAATCAGATCGTACTTCTGTTCGATCAGCGCCTGAACTTCATCGCTCGAGCAATAGGTTTCGGCACGCGAATGATCGGACACATCACCAAGCGGCATTTCCTCGATGAAGCTGATATCGACCCCCTCACGACGCGCGAAATCGACCAGCGAGGTCACTTCGTCATCATTGCGTCCCTTGAGGATCACGGCATTGAGCTTGATACGCTCGAACCCTGCCTCTCGTGCAGCGCGCATGCCATCGATCACCTTGTTCAGATCGCCGGTCCGCGTCAGACGCCGAAACCGCTCCGGATCCAGGGAGTCGATGCTGATGTTCAAACGCTGAAGTCCGCCCTCGCGAAGACGCGATGCATACTTGCCGAGCCCTGCGCCATTGGTCGTCATGGCGAAGTCCTTGAGACCCGGAAGTGCACCGACATCGGTCACCAGGCGATCGATATCACGCCTGACAAGGGGCTCACCGCCGGTCAGGCGGATCTTCTCCACACCCAGCTCGGTAAAGGCCCTGGCGACCAGGCCGAGCTCCTCGAGGGTCAGCACCTGCTCGCGTGGCAGAAACGTCATCTCCTCGCTCATGCAATATACACAGCGAAAGTCACAGCGATCCGTGACGGAGATGCGCACATAGCTGACCCGTCTACCGAAGTCGTCGATGAGTTCGTCGGTCATGATGATGCCTCCCAACGTCGGGCGTCTCGATGATCGGTCTCGCGTTCCGCAACCCAATAATCACCACTGGCGGTATGCTCCTTTTTCCAGAAAGGAGCTCGCGTCTTGAGATAGTCCATGATGAAATCGCAGGCCTCGAAGGCCGAGCGTCGATGTGCACTGGCCACCAGCACCAGAACGATGGCATCGCCGGGTTCGAGGCGTCCTACACGATGCACCAGCCGCACGTCCTGCAAGGGCCAGCGTGATTCGGCCTCGGCGACGATATCGGTCAGTGCCGACTCGGTCATGCCCGGATAATGCTCGAGACTCAGCGCCTGGACATCGGGGCGTTCGTTGAAATCCCGCACCAGCCCCGTGAAAGCGACGACCGCACCGATATCGCGACGCCCTGCCAGCAGAGCCCGCTGCTCATCACCCGCATCGAAGGATTCTTGTTGTACGCGGATCATTCTGTCAGCCTCCGGTCACCGGGGGGAAGAAGGCGACTTCGTCATCGGCGGTCAATGGTGTGGCACCGCCGGCCATGACCTGATTGACGGCACACAGTACACGACCTTCCTCGAGCCCGGCAAAACGTGCATCCATATCTTTCAGCACCGTCTTGAGCCCATTGATATCGGCACTCTCGAGTCGTTCGAAAGGCACCGCGACCTCGCCGACACCAAGCCGCTCGCGCAACTCCGCCAGACACTTGACGCGTACGCAGGGCTCCCCCAGGTCGCAGCGAACGCCCAGTGACACTTCACCACTGGCGCCCTCTCCCGTCACGATGGGAGCCGACTCGGCCGGCGACGCACGGCGGTAGTCACCGGAAGCGCCGCCACTTTTCTCTTCCAGGCGGATTCCACCGATTTCCATGTCCTTGTCCACTGCCTTGCACATATCGTAGAGCGTCAGACAAGCCACGGAAACCGCCGTCAGCGCCTCCATCTCGACCCCGGTACGACCGTTCAGTCGACAGCTTGCCGTGACCTGCACGCCACCTCCGGTCTCGTCGATACGAAAGTCGACCTCGACCCCGGACAGGGGCAGCGCATGGCAGAGGGGTATCAGTTCATGGGTGCGCTTGGCGGCCTGGATGGCGGCGATGCGCGCGGTCGCCAGGACATCCCCCTTCGGCAGATTGCCCTCGGCCAGCTGCTGCAATGTCGATTGCCGCATATGGATGAAACCCGAGGCGCTGGCTTCCCGGCGACTCTCCGGCTTGTCGGCCACATCGACCATGCGAGCCTCGCCGCGGGCGTTGAGATGGGTCAGGGTCATGGATTCAATGCCTCATGACAGTCACGGTAAAATGGTTGCAGGACGATATCATGTGCGGTCGCTCGTCTCGGCAAGAACCTCGCGCTCGGACGGCCAGCGCGCCGGCCAGGCCGCCACCCAGTCGATCAGAGCGTCGAGATCATCGAGATTCAGGCACTCGACACCGGCCGGCGGCTGCCAGTCCCCCTTGCAGGCCACCGCCCTCACCCAGGGATCGACTGCGGCGCGCGCCGGCTGGCCGAGTTCACTCCGATACAGTTCCAGCTTGGGCAGAGGCCAGGCCTTGAAGCCTTCCACCAGGATCAGGTCGGGCGCCTGCGGGCGCACCATCTCGATCAATTGCGCCAGATCCGCTTCCTCGCGATCCGGCGTTTCCAGCATCATGGCGATTCTGGCGCGGGACGCCACCAGCATCGGTGACGCCCCGGCCTGGCGCAAGCGATGGCTATCCTTGCCCGGCTGATCGACGTCGAAGTCGTGATGCGCATGCTTGATCACCGCCACCCGCAGGCCACGCTGTCGCAAGGCAGGCAGCAACTGCTCGAGCAAGGTCGTCTTGCCCGTGCCGCTCCAGGCCGCGATCCCCAACAAGGCGGGTGATTCGGTCGCGGGCACCCCATCGGTCATGGTGACGTTGACTCCTCGCTGAGCGCATGCGCCAGACGCTGTCGCTCGGCATCGGTGTTGAGATTGGCAAAGGCCCCCGGGCAGTCCGAGACATCGGCCCAGACTCGGTCATGCCGAGCCTGCCAGGCATCGACCTTACGCTCGCCCTCGGCCAGGCAGCGCGCCAGATCGTCGGCCAGGGCGACACGCACCAGAGCCACCACCGGATGCGCCCGCCGGCCGTCATGGGCGACGGCAATGTCGTTCTCACCGACGGCATCGACCAGGCGGGCAACGAGCGAACGGGGCAATGCCGGTGCATCGCACGGCACGACAACCAGCCAGGGAGTGCAAGCGGCACGCAGGCCACTGTAAAGCCCCATCAGCGGTCCTTGATAGCCGGGCTCGATATCCTCGACGACGCGATCGGCCAGTGCCGCATAGGCATCATGGTGCCGATTGGCAGTGATCAGCAACTCACTCACATGCTCGCGCAGCACACCGACGGCATGAGCCGCCAGGGGACGATCGAGAAAGGGCTCCAGCCCCTTGTCGCATCCCCTCATGCGGCTTCCCCGACCACCGGCCAGCACCAGGCCGGTCAGGTCGTCGCGACGGATCATGACGTCTCCTGCGTTCGGTAATACTATCGCCATGATGCCTCACCCAGCGACTCGGTGCCATGGCTCCGGGACGTCGGCATTTCCCGAGGGACGTCCAAACGGGTATCATTCGTCAAGAATTTTCCACAATGCAGGACGGCAACCACGCCGCTTACAGGACACAGGATGGAAGAAGGATTCGACGTCGGGGCACGTCTGCGTCAGCTTCGACAGGAACGGAACCTCTCGCAGCGCGAACTCGCCAAGCGAGCCCAGGTCACCAACAGCACCATCTCGCTGATCGAGCAGAACAGCGTCAGCCCCTCGGTCAGCTCCCTGAAGAAAATACTCGACGCCATGCCGGTGTCGATCAACGCCTTTTTCGCCGGTGACGAGCCCAGCCACCCTCGCCCCTTCTACAAGGCCGACGAGCTCACCGAGATCGGCGATGGCATGCTCTCATGGCGACTGGTGGCCGCACGCCGCCCCGACCGGCGCATGTCGGTGCTGCATGAGCGCTACCCGCCCGGCGCCGACAGCGGCGAGGACATGCTCGAACATGACGGCGAAGAAGGTGGCGTGGTCATCGCCGGCAGTATCGAGATCACCGTCAACGGCGAGGTAGGGATCCTGTCGGCCGGAGATGCCTATTATTTCGACTCTCGCCTGCCGCATCGCTTCCGCAATGTCGGCGACGCCGAATGCGTGATCGTCAGCGCCAACACCCCGCCCTCCTTCTCGGATGGCGGCGAGGTGCTGCATCACGGCCAGGCTGGCACCGAGGGTTGAGCCCTTCTCCTCCCTGCCCCCTTCACATCAGGTATCGGGGTCGTTGGGCAGCACCCAGTTGAGCCCGATGCCGACCAGCGCCGCGAGGCTCACACCCTGCAGGGTGAACTGGCCGTCACCGAACTGCATGCCCCCGATGCCGAATACCAGGATCAGCGATACCACTACCAGGTTCCGCGAGGCGGTCAAAGCACTGCCAGCCCTCACCAGGGTATTCATGCCGACCACGGCGATGGAGCCGAACAACAGCGTCATGATACCGCCCATCACCGGCGCCGGGATGGTCTGCAGCAAGGCTCCCAGCTTGCCGAGGAAGGACAGCACGATGGCGATGACGGCGGTGACCAGCATAATGCGCGGGTTGAAGGCTCGCGTCAGGGTCACCGCGCCGGTCACCTCGGAGTAGGTAGTATTGGGCGGACCACCGAACAGCGCCGCCGTGCAGGTCGCCAGGCCATCACCCAGCAGGGTGCGATGCAGGCCCGGCTTTTCGAGATAATGGCGGCGCGTCACCGACCCGATGGCGACCATGTCGCCGATGTGCTCCACCGCCGGCGCGATGGCGACCGGGATCATGAACAGCACCGCCGCCCAGTGGAAGGTCGGCGCCGTGAACTCGGGCAACGCCAGCCATGCCGCCTCGTGCACCGGCGTGAAATCCACCACACCCATCACCATCGACAGCGCATAGCCAGTCACGATGCCGCCCATGATCGGCACCAGGCGAATCAGCCCCCGGCCGAAGACCGCCAGCACCAGGGTCACCAGAAGGCTCGCCATGGACAGGGTGATGGCCTGCCCGTAACCGATGGCATCACTGGTCTCGCCGGTGGCCATGTCGACTGCCACCGGCGCCAGCGCCAGCCCGATGACCATGATCACCGGTCCCACCACCACTGGCGGCAGCAGGCGATGCAACCAGGCGGTACCCTTGAGTCTCACCAGTTGGGAGATCAGGACATAGACCAGGCCGGCCGCCAGCATGCCGCCCAGGGTGGCGGGAATACCGAAGCTTTCCACCGAACTCTGGATGGGCGCGATGAAGGCAAAGGACGAGGCCAGAAACACCGGCACGCTGACGCCCGTCACGGCATGGAAGACCAGGGTACCGACACCGGCGGTGAACAGCGCCACATTGGGGTCCAGCCCGGTGAGCAGCGGCACGAGCACCAGGGCGCCGAAGGCCACGAACAGCATCTGCGCCCCCACCAGCAGGGTACGCATCGGGGTATCGGTCGGCATGGCCGCCGTGTCGTCGGTCATGGTAGGAAGCTCCTGGCATCGAAAGGAATGGACGGACGGGCGGCATTCTAGCAACCCCGATCGTTAAGGAAACACTGCTTAAATCGCAGTCACCCCGCGTCAGACGCAGGGCAGTCGGAACACCCAAGACACGGACGCCCTGGCACTGGATCAGACAGAGTCAGCGGCGGTCTCCCCCGTCTCGACCGACCAGTACTCCGCCAGCCGCTGCTCCGCCTCATCACCGAACAATATCTCGCAGGCCTCCCGCAGCCCCGGCGAATCACGCAAGACGCTCTGCGAGACGACCAGCGAGACTTTGGAGCGACGCCTGAGGAAGTCCTCTAGCCTGGTCACCATTTCACAGCGCCTGGTCAGCTTCAGTTCACCACGCAGATATTCCGTGCCTTCGATGAGCACTTCCGCCTGTCGCGGATCCTGACGAATGTCCTCGAGCAGCTCCAGTGCGCGGGTGCCATAGCGCCGCCACAGGCGTGTGCTGAGCGGCTCCATGGCTTCGGCGCTGGTCATCGCATCCAGCCCCATGAGCCGTGCTTGATGCATGAAGTCCTCACGGACCGATGCTTCGGGCTCGCCGTACCACCGGAAGTCCGGCTGTGGAATCTCGACACCGAGCTGACTGACCGCCTCGACGACCTCCTCACCGACATTCAGGCAATCGGTCAACTTGCCGCCGAAGATGCTCAGGTGGCCATTCTCGTGGTCGATGTCGATGGCATGCTTGCGCGACAGATTGAGAAAATCGCGGTCACTGCCACCGCTGGGCTTGACGGCCAGGGGGCGTACGCCACAACGCGTGGCGATGATGTCGTCCGGATCGAGCGGAACCGGCAGTTCGAGCCGCGTATTGATATTGTCGAGCACAAAGCGAATGTCCTCTTCCGTCACCTCCACCTCGGGCGTTTCCACTCGTGTGTCGGTGGTACCGATACATGTCCTTGGCCCCATGGGAATGACGAAGAACAGCCGACCATCGTCGGCGAAGAACGCCAACACGCGCTTGTTCTCGGTCAGCCGCGGCACAATGAGGTGAATGCCCTTCGAAAAGACATGATGATGATCGGTCTGCTGCCCCGAGAGGCGATTGTGCTGATCGACCCAAGGGCCGGCAGCGTTGATCAGCACTCTGGAACGAATCTCGAAGGTACGGCCGTCGATTCGATCCCTGACGCTGGTGACCCAGAGACCATCCTCGCGACGCGAGCCCAACGACTCGACATAATTGGCCGCCATGGCGCCGAAATCCAGCGCACCCCGCACGAAGCTGAAGACGAAACGGGCGTCATTGTCGTACAGATAGGCATCGGAGTATTCAAAGCCACCCCGGGCATTTCGGGTATTGATGATGGGTTCACGCGCCTTGATCCCGGCGGGACGCAGGAAGTTCGGCATCCGCGTAAAGGCACTGCCCATCAGCCAGTACAGCCAGGTTCCCGCCCAGGGATATAGAGGGTGATGACGAAAGCCCTTGTTGATGGTGGTCAAGAAGCGAATTTCCTGAACCGTGGATGGGTAGCTTCTGATCAAGTGGTTGCGGCTCTTGCAAAGCTTGCGCACCAGCGTGAAATCGCCGCTTTCCATGTACTTGATGCCGCCCCATACCAGGTTGGAGGAATGCATGCTGGTACTGCCGGCGAAATCTCCGCGATCGATCAAGGCCACCCTGGCCCCCTTGCCGCTCAACGCAGCGGCGGCCGAGGCCCCATTGATGCCGCCCCCGATGACCAGAACGTCGAAGGTCTGACCGGGAAGCTTGCCGATGTTGCTCTGTCTGAGTTGCATGTCTGGCCCTTTTTCAAAGCAAAAGGCCCCACTCGGTATGCACCGAGCGGGGCCTGGTCCCGTTCAGGCTACCGGTTACACGATCTTGAACTGCCCCGGGAGTGCCCGGGGCAACGGCGAGCGGATCAGATGCTCCGCCCATTCATCATTCGCGAGAACCGGCGGCCATCCACGCCTCCATCATGTCGTCATAGGGAACCGTCGTGCCCTGCGGCATCTCGTTATCCAGCTTCGGCTTCGGCGACCCCGGCTGGTCGAGCCAGTACTGGGGATCACGCTCGTCGTTCAGGCTCGGAGAATAGGTATCGAAGACCTTGGCGCGCGCCAGGCGTGCCATGATGCTGTCGAGATCCCCGGCCAGATTGTCGAGCGCTTCTTGAGGCGTGATCTCGCCATTGACGGCCGGTGCCAGATTCTGCCACCACAGCGGCGCCATGCGCGGATAGTCCGGCACGTTGGTGGAGGACGGGGTCCAGTTGGATTCGTTCGGGCTGCGATAGAATTCCACCAGACCGCCGAGCTTGGGCGCCATCTCGGTCATCTGCTCGGAGAAAACGTCAGACTCGCGAATCGGCGTGAGGCCCTCCATGAGCTTCTCCAGGGACACCGTCTTGGAAACGGTGAACTGGGCAAACAGCCAGGCAGCCGTACGACGGTCTTCTGGCGTCGAGTCGAAGAAGGTCCAGGCCCCCACGTCCTGATAACCGACCTTCATGCCGTCTTCCCAGTAAGGCCCTGTCGGTGACGGCGCCATGCGCCACTTCGGGTTGCCCTCCTCGTCGGTCACCGGGAGTTCGGGGTCCGTCATATCTGCCGTGAAGGCGGTATACCAGAACATCTGCTGAGCGACATTGCCTTGAGCCGGTACCGGACCGGCTTCGCCAAAGGTCATGCCGCTGGCCTCGGGCGGCGCATACTTGTCGAGCCAATCGACCATCTTGGTGACGGCGAATACTGAGGCAGGCGAATTGGTGGCCCCGCCGCGAGACACGCTGGCCCCGACCGGCTGGCTCTTCTCGTTGACGCGAATCCCCCAGTCGTCCACCGGATTGCCGAACGGCACACCGGGGCTGCCCATGCCGGCCATGGAGAGCCAGGAGTCATGGAAGCGCCAGCCCAGCGAAGGATCGCGACGCCCGTAATCCATGTGGCCATAGACCGTCTCGCCATCAATCTCGCCAACATGCTCGGTGAAGAACTCGGCGATGTCTTCGTAGGCGGTCCAGTTGGTCGGCACCCCCAGGTCATAGCCATAGAGCTCACGGAACTGCTTCTGCAGGTCTTCACGCTGGAACCAGTCGTAGCGGAACCAGTAGAGGTTGGCGAACTGCTGAGTCGGCAATTGATAGACACTGCCATCCGGACCGGTGCCATACTGCAGGCCGATGAAGTCATCGAGATCCAGGGTCGGCAGGGTATAGTCGGCCCACTCGTTTTCCATGGCCTTGGAAATATTGACGGTGGTGCCATAGCGAATATGGGTACCGATGGCATCGGAATCGTTGACATATCCATCGTAGATATTGCGACCCGATTGCATCTGGGTCTGCATGTTGTTGACGACATCACCTTCGCCGATGATGTTGTGCGTCACCTCGATACCCGTCAGCTCGCTGAACGCCTCGGCCAGCACATCCCGCTCATAGATATGCGTGGTCAGGCCCTCGGCGACGGTATTGATTTCCATGCCCCGAAAGGGTTCGGCCGCGTTGGCGAACCACATCAGCTCCTCGATCTGCTCCTCGCGGGACAGCGTCGAGTCCTGGAAGTGTTCATCGACCAGACGCTCGGCGATGGCACGAGCATCATCATTGTCGGCGTGCAGGGCACCGCTTGCCAGCATCACACCGGCAGCCAGTAGAGAGAGTCGCATTGTTCTCGCTTTCATGTTGACCTCTTTGGTTGTTGTCGTCCGTCCCTGGACATTCGGCTCCATGCGTTTGTCAGCCCCAGCGCATCAGGATCAGCAGCCAGAGCACCGATGCGCCCAGCGCCAGCCAGATGCTGAGCGGGGTAAAACCCACCACCACCAAGTGGATATAGGCAGCGGAGAGCAGTCCGATGAAGAAACGATCGCCGCGGGTGGTCGAGATCGGCAGGAAGCCCTTGCGCTCGATCGTCGGCGAGATGACTTCCCAGGCCGTCATGCCGGCCAGCATGGCCGCGATGGCGGCGAAGAAGACCGTGGTGGGCGTGGTCCAGACCATCCATTCCATGTCAGGTCCTCCTCAGGTGCGGCCCAGGGCGAAGCCCTTGGCAATGTGATTGCGAACGAAATAGACCACCACGATGCCCGGCAGAATCGTCAAGGTCCCCGCAGCGGCCAGGGCTCCCCAGTCGATTCCCGAGGCCCCCTTGGTCTGCGTCATGACCGAGGCGATGGGCTGGGCATCGGTCGAGGTCAACGTGCTGGCCAGCAGCAGTTCGACCCAGGAGAACATGAACAGGAAGAACAGCGTCACGCCGATCCCCGAGCTGATCATGGGAATGAAGATCTTCACGAAGAATCGAGGAAAGCTGTAACCGTCGATGAAGGCGGTCTCGTCGATCTCCTTGGGTACACCGCTCATGAACCCCTCGAGGATCCACACGGCCAGCGGAATATTGAACAGGCAATGGGCCAGCGCAACCGCCACATGGGTATCGAAGAGTCCAACGGTGTAATAGAGCTGAAAGTACGGCAGCAGAAAGACGGCCGGCGGCGCCATCAGGTTGGTCAATAGCCAGAAGAACAGATGCTTGTCCCCGATGAACTGATAGCGACTGAACGCATAGGCGGCCGGCAGTGCCACCACGATGCTGATCAGCATGTTCATCAGCACATAGATGATCGAGTTCACGTACCCCATGTACCAGCTGGATTCGGTCAGAATCTTGGCGTAGTGCTCGACAGTGAAGTTCTCGGGCCACAGGGTCAGCCCACCGAGAATTTCGGTGTTGGACTGAAATGACATGTTGAGCAACCAGTAGATCGGCAACAGCACGAACACGATATAGGCTGCCATCAGTCCCCGACGGCGCCACTGCCGGGAGGCCGGTCGGGCCTGGCGACGACGCCGATTATCGACAGCCGCGGCACGCTGGCGTACGGCATCGGGAGTCGTGGGCGATGAATGACTCATGTCATGCCTCCTTGTTGTCGTCTTTCTGCATGTTCATGATCGCGGTGTAGAACACCCAGGTGACCAGCAGGATGATCAGGAAATAGATCAACGAGAATGCTGCCGAGGGCCCCAGATCCTGCTGACCGATGGCCATGGTCGTCAGCGACTGGCTGAGGAAGGTGGTGGAACTGCCGGGGCCTCCCCCCGTTAGTACGAAGGGCTCGGCGTAGATCATGAAAGAGTGCATGAAGCGCAGCAGCACCCCGATCACCAGCACATTGGTGAGCTTGGGCAACTGGATGTAACGGAAGACCGCCCACTTCGAGGCACGATCGATACGCGCCGCTTGATAATAGGCATCGGGAATCGAGCGCAGACCGCTGTAGCAGAGCAGTGCGATCAGCGGCGTCCAGTGCCAGACATCCATCAGGATGATGGTCGCCCAGGCATCCACCGGACTCGCCGTAATGTTGTAGCCATAGCCGAGCTCACGCAGGCTCCAGCCCATCAGGCCAATATCGCCACGGGTGAAGATCTGCCAGATGCTGCCCACCACGTTCCAGGGAATCAGCAGCGGCATAGTGACCAGAATCAATACCGCCGAGGCCTGCCACCCTTTCTTGGGCATCAGCAGGGCAATGCCGATCCCCAGCGGCACTTCGATGGCCAGCACGGTCAGCGAGAAAGCGAACTGGCGCAGCACGGCCGCTTGCAGGGCCGGATCATTGAGCATCTCCTTGAACCATTCGGTGCCCGTGAAAAATCGCGTGTGGGCATCGAAGACGTCCTGCACCGAATAGTTCACCACCGTCATCAGCGGAATGACTGCCGAGAAAGCGACCAACAGCAGCATCGGCAGGATCAGCCACCAGGCCCGGTTGTTGTAGACTTTATTCATGGTCGATCTCCACGCGGAATTCGTCGACGTAAAGGCCGAGGTGCTCGTCGGGGAAGCGCAGCCAGGCTTGCCCCGTCGGCGTCGCCTGGTCTTCTTCGATACGGGCCTTGAGCGAAATATTGCCAAGCGTCAGATAGACGATCGAATAGGTCCCCAGGTCCTGAGCGTGATCCACTTGAGCCGGCATTCCCCCGTCCACCGGCTCGGCATGCACCTCGATGAATTCGGGCCGGATTCCCAGCTTGATGTTGGATGAGCTCGCTCGCGTCACGGCATCGTGGACGCCCTGCCCGACCGCCAGCTCCGTATCACCTGTCATCACGGCCCCATCACGCGCCGTGACATCAAGGAAGTTCATCCCCGGGCTGCCGATGAAGTAGCCGACGAAGGTGTGATTCGGCGTCTCGAACAGCTCCCTGGGCGTACCGAACTGCACCACCTGTCCCTCGTACATCACGGCGATCTTGTCGGCGAAGGTGGAAGCTTCGAGCTGGTCGTGCGTCACATAGACCATGGTGATCTGGAAGCGCTGGTGGATCTCCTTGAGCTTGCGCCGCAGCTTCCACTTGAGTTGCGGATCGATAACGGTCAACGGCTCGTCGAACAGGATCGCCGAGACGTCGTCACGCACCAGGCCACGCCCCATGGAGACCTTCTGCTTCTCGTCGGCGGTCAGGTTCTTGGCCTTGCGCTTGAGCTGAGAGGTGAGCTCCAGCACGTCCGCCACTTCCATGACGCGCTCGTGGACGCGCGTCTCGGGCGTTTTCACATTGCGCAGCGGGAAGGCGAGGTTGTCATAGACCGTCATGGTGTCGTAGATGACGGGGAACTGAAAAACCTGCGCGATATTGCGTGCCTCGGGCGGCAAGGCATTGACCACTTCCCCGTCGAACAGCACCTCACCACTGGAGGGTTCGAGCAGGCCGGAAATGATGTTGAGCAACGTCGACTTGCCGCAACCCGAGGGCCCGAGCAGCGCATAGGCGCCCCCTTGATGCCAGACATGGTCCATCTCACGGATGGCATAGTCCTCGGGCGACCGGGGATCGGGCAGGTAAGTGTGGGCCAGCGACTTCAGGGTAATCTCTGCCATGTCAGATCCCCCCCAGATGTTCCGGTATATGCACCACCGCACCCTGGCGATCGAAGGCATAGACCTTGTGAGTCGGGAAGTAGAGGGTCACGGGCTCATCGACACGAAACTCATGAACGCCCTCCAGATGTACCGTCATGTGAAAGAGGTCGTTGTGCACATGCAGGAACGTCTCGGAACCGCTGATTTCCGCGAGATCGACGATCATGTTGACCTCGATGTCATCCTCGGCACGAGGCGTCAGGGAGATATGCGACGCACGGATGCCGAAACGGTACTCCCCCGGTGACAAGCCACTCAGATCATCGTTGACGGGGAAATGCAGCGTCTCGTCGAAGGACACCCTGGACGCCGTGATGACCCCTTTCACGATATTGATCGGGGGCTCGGAGAACATCTCCGCACTCAGGATGTCGCTCGGACGATGGTAGACGTCCTCGGTTCGGCCATACTGGAGCAGGCGCCCTTCGTGCAGCACCGCCGTGTTACCGCCCAGCGCCAGTGCCTCGGCAGGCTCGGTAGTGGCATAGACGGCAATGCAGTTACGCTCGCTGAAGACGGCCCGCAGCTCCTCGCGAAACTCCTCGCGAAGCTTGTAGTCCAGGTTGACCAGTGGCTCGTCGAAGAGCACCACATCGGCATCCTTCACCAGAGCCCGCCCCATGGCGGTACGCTGCTGTTGACCACCGGACAGCTCCAGCGGCTGACGATCGAGCAGGTGCTCGATATGCAACATCTCGGCGATACTCCGCACCCGACGATCGATCTCGGCGCGCCCGATCTTGGCCAGCTTCAGCGGCGAGGCGATGTTGTCGTAGACGGTCAGGCTGGGATAATTGATGAACTGCTGATAGACCATCGACACATTGCGATGGCGCACGGAACGGCCGGTCACATCTTGACCATCCATCAGGACCCGCCCACGGGTCGGCGTGTCGAGTCCCGCCATCAACCGCATCAGCGTGGTCTTGCCGGCAAGTGTCCGGCCCAGCAGGACATTGAACGATCCGGGCTCGAGGGTCAGGTTCATATCGGCGATATGCGTCTCGCCACCGACCACCCGATCGATGTTTTCTAGGATCAATGACATACGGATCTCGGCTGTTCTTTGTTATGCGGTCACGCTTGGTGCGCGCGTAGCCTCACGTTAGCCGAGATTCGATTTCTGACACAAATGTAGTTTAGCGAAAATACAGCACCGATGAGCGAAAATACGTCAATATTTTAAATAACCAATTGATTTTTATATATTTTTATAAGGGTTCATACTTTTGTCTATAGATATCAGGCCGCCAGGGAGAAAGATCGCCACCGGGTGATACCTGACCGTTTTTTTCGATTTCGAACATTAAAAAAGGCCGTTTCAAACGGCCCTTTCGTCATTGCCTTCCCGGTACGACCCGTCACCCTTTTCGAGGGCAACATGCCCTGTCGATGCCTGGGCTCAACGCGTACCGAAGATCTTGTCTCCTGCATCCCCCAGGCCCGGCACGATGTAGCCATTCTCGTCGAGGTGGTCGTCCACCGAGGCCGTGTAGATTTCGATATCGGGATAGTCTTGCTGCACACGTTCGATGCCTTCCGGCGCCGCCACCAGCACGATCACCTTCATGTGCTTGCAGCCCCGGTCACGCAGCATGTCCAGGGTCGCCACCATCGAGCCGCCGGTCGCCAGCATCGGGTCGATGACGATGGCCATGCGCTCATCCAGGTCACCGACGAACTTCGAGAAGTACGGCACCGGCTGAAGCGTCTCCTCATCGCGGTACAGACCCACCACACTGACCCTGGCGCTGGGAATCAGGTCGGTCACCCCTTCCAGCATGCCGAGACCGGCGCGCAGAATCGGCACGATGGTCACCTTCTTGCCCTTTAGCTGATTGACGGCAATCGGCTCGCCACTCCAGCCCGGAATGTCCTGCGACTCCAGCTCGAGATCCTGTGTCGCCTCGTAGGTGAGCAGCTTGGCCACCTCGCCGGCCAGTTCACGAAAGCTCTTGGTACTGATGCCGGCTTCGCGCATCAGCCCCAGCTTGTGCTGGACGAGGGGATGTTGAATGGCGTGAACACTCATGGGCGGGAACCTCTTCGGCGGCGATAGGGTCGATGGCGGCCTTTGTCGCATGGAGCATGCGCAAATTGCGCGCCATTCTACCCGCATCCCGCGTTGAGGTTAAGCTGGCAATCCCAGGCCTCAGGGTTGCTGAGGCAGTTGCCAATCGATCGTCGTGCGCCCCTGCTCGGCGAGAAAGGCATTGGCCCTCGAGAAATGCCGATTGCCGAAGAACCCTCGATGGGCCGACAGCGGCGAGGGATGAGGCGACTCGAGCACCAGATGGCGGCTGGTGTCCACCAACGCCTTTTTCTTGCGCGCATGACTGCCCCAGAGCAGAAACACCGTGGGGCCGGCATGTTCATTGACCGTGGCAATGGCGCGATCGGTGAACGTCTCCCAGCCTTTCCCCCGATGGGAACCGGCATTGCCCTGCTCCACCGTCAGTGAGGTGTTCAGCAACAGAACACCCTGTCGCGCCCAGCTCTCCAAAAAGCCATGGTTGACGGGCTGACACCCCACATCGGCGGCCAGTTCCTTGTAGATGTTGACCAGCGAAGGCGGCACCTGCACGCCAGGCCGGACCGAGAAGCACAGGCCATGCGCCTGGTTCGGACCGTGATAGGGATCCTGCCCGAGAATCACGACCCGTACATCATCCAGAGGCGTCAGCTCGAAGGCGCGAAACCAGTTCGACGAATGCGGGTAAATGACCTTGCGTTCGGCTTTTTCACCGGCGAGAAAGTCACGCAATGCCTGCATATAGGGCGCCTGAAACTCGGCACCCAGCCATTGTCGCCAGCTATCGGGCAGCGGAATATCCATGAGTCACCGCTTGATCTGATCCGCCAGGGGTTCGACATAGGCCACCCCCATGTCCCAGGGAAACTGGATCCAGCAATTCTGGGCGACTTCCGTCAGGTACTGGTCCACCAGGGGGCGCCCTTCGGGCTTGGCGTAGACCGTGACGAAGTGTGCCTTGGGCAGCATCTCACGGACCCGCCGTGCCGTCTTGCCGGTATCGACCAGGTCGTCGACCAGCAGCCAGCCCTCTCCATCATGCTCGACGCCTTTCATGACCTCGAGGCCCCCCTGATCCATATGGTCATAACTCTTGATGCAGACCGTATCGATCAAGCGAACATTGAGCTCTCGGGCGAACAACGCGGCGGGAATCAATCCCCCTCGGGTGATGGCGACGATCCCCTTGAAGTCGCGTTCGACGAGCCGATGGCTGAGTTCACGCACGTCCCGGTGCAGTTGATCCCAGGAAACGGTGAAATGCTGATGATAACGATGAGTGCTCATGACCGGCTCACTCGTCCTCGGTGAAGGAACAGACCGCGAAGACACCGAAACCGGCATCACGAATGCGTTGGGCACCGCCCAGGTCCGGCAGGTCAACGATCGTTGACGTCTCGACCACCAGACCACCGCTACGGGTGATCAGCTTGGCTGCCGCCAGCATGGTGCCACCGGTGGCGATCAGATCGTCCACGAGCAGGATACGATCGCCCTCTCGGAAGGCATCGGAATGCAGTTCCACTTCGGCTTCGCCATACTCGAGCGTATAGGTCTCGCTGACGGTCTTGAACGGCAGTTTACCCTTCTTTCGCACCGGCACGAAACTGCACCCCAGCTCATAGGCCAGTGGCGCGCCGACGATGAAACCTCGTGCATCGATAGCGGCAATGGCGTCGAGGTCCATCTCCTGGTAGCGATGCACGAAGCTGTCGACCAGTTTGCGAAACGCCGCACTGTTCTGCAGCAGCGGCGTGATATCCCGGAAATTGACGCCGGGCTGGGGCCAGTCGGGAACGGTGCGGATCACGGACTTGATGTAGTCGCCGTAGATGCTCATCACGAATCTCAGTCGGTAAGTGTCAGTCGAGGAACAGGAACTTGGCGGCGAAAATCAGCGCCAGCACCACCACAGCGGGGTTCAGGTCCTTGAAACGACCTGAAAGCGCCTTGATGGCCACAAAGCTGATGAAGCCAAGCGCGATGCCCTCGGCAATCGAGAAAGTCAGCGGCATGGCCAGCGCGGCGATCAGCACGGGAGCCGCCTCGGTGGCATCGTCCCAGTCGGCGTGGGCCAGACTGCCGGCCATCAGTACCGCCACATAAAGCAGTGCGCCGGCCGTGGCATAGGCGGGAATCGACCCGGCCAACGGCGAAAAGAACAGGCTGATCAAGAAAAGCGCAGCCACCACCACGGCGGTGAGCCCGGTGCGTCCGCCGGACGCGATACCGGCCGTGGATTCGATATAGCTGGTCGTCGTGGAGGTCCCCAGCACGGCGCCGGCCATGGAGGCACTACTGTCGGCCATCATGGCACGCCCGATGCGCGGCAGCTTGCCGTTCTCGTCGAGCAGCCCTCCACGGTGAGCCACCCCGACCAGGGTGCCGGAGGTATCGAACAGGTCGACGAACAGGAAAGCGAACACCACGCTGAACATCGCCACGTCCAGTGCGCCGGCGATATCCAGTGCCATCAGGGTCGGTGCGATGGACGGCGGCATGGACATTACCCCGCCGAACTCGTTATGGCCCAGCAGGATGGCCAGAATGGTCACGCCGAGAATGCCGATCATCACCGCTCCGGTCACGCGGAGATACGCCAGGGCCGTGATCACGAAGAAACCCAGCAGCGCATAGAGCGCCGAAGGCTCGGAGAGATCCCCCAGGGCCACATAGGTGGCCTCGTTGGATACCACGATACCGGCATTCTTCAGGGCGATCATCGCCAGGAACAGGCCGATACCCGCGGCGATGCCGAGCCGCAACGACATAGGAATCGAATTGATGATCCACTCGCGGATGCGAAAGATACTGAGCAGGAAGAAGGTGAAGCCGGACAGGAACACCGCTCCCAGGGCGGTTTCCCAGCTGTACCCCATGCCCATTACCACGCCATAGGTGAAAAAGGCATTGAGTCCCATGCCCGGTGCCTGGGCAATTGGGTAGTTGGCCCACAGCCCCATGATCAGACACCCGATGGCCGCCGCCACGCAGGTCGCCACGAACACCGCACCATAATCCATCCCCGACTCCGAGAGAATGCTCGGGTTGACGAAAATGATGTAGGCCATGGTCAGAAAGGTGGTGATACCGGCGATCACCTCGGTCTTCACATCGGTGCCATGTTCGGCAAGCTTGAAATGGTCATCTATCAGGCGTTTCAACATGGGATGCGTCCTTCGCGCGGGGACATCGTGCGTCCGGGGTGCGAGAAAAGCCGCACATGGTAGCGGATGGCGCCCCGTGATGCGAGGCACCGCCCACCAGCACGGCACATGACTTTTATATAAGCGGCTTCCGGTTCAAAGTGCCACCCCGTTCACCAACGCAGTCTGAACGACTCAAGGGTAGCGTTCGGCCATGACGCGCTCGACCGTCTCGACGATAGCCTGAGTCTGGGGGTCGACCTCGAGATTGACGCGATCTCCCGGCACACGCTCGCTCAACACCGTACGCGCCAGTGTCTCCGGAATCAGGTCCACGCAGAAGCAGGTCCCGCTACCATCGGTGCCAGGCCGCACCTCGCCGATGGTCAGGCTGGCGCCGTCCACACCGATGTAGCCCTTGTCGAACAAAAAGCGCGCAAGCTGTTCGGGGGGCGCGAACCACAGTCGACGATTATTCGGGGCCTCCTCGATTTCCACCAGCTCGGCCATCCCCATGACATGGCCCGACATGGCATGCCCACCGATCTCGTCGCCGAAGCGCGCCGCGCGTTCGATATTGACCCGCCCCCCGACGTCGAGATCGCCCAGATTCGTCACCCTCAGGGTCTCGCGCATCAGGTCGAAGCCGACGCGCTCCCCGTCGATGGATGTCACCGTCAGGCAGGCGCCGTTGTGCGCCACCGAGGCGCCGATTTCCAGACCGTGACGCAGCGCCTCCGGCAGCCGCAGCACATGAGTCCGAAAGGCCTCGGCCTCTTCGATGGCCACCACCTCGGCGGTCCCCTGGACGATACCCGTGAACATGACGAATCCTCACAATTTGAGCCAATGCCGAACGACGATAAGGCGGCCAGTCTATGAAAACCGCCCAGTCGGCGTCCACGTCACCACCTTGCGCCACCTTTTCCGTTCTTGCCAGGCGACCCCTCAGAGCCATAAATATTACTTCAAAACGAAATTAAATAGTCTTTTTTACTGCTTTCAGGTCTCGTCGCTACCGAACTCGCCCAGAGTATTTGACAAACGACCGTATGAGGCATAGGATTTCGCGCTACATTTCGTAGGCGCCGATTTGTACCCGGATTGCGGGCGCCGACGACGCGGCGGCATGTCCGGCGCGTCGTGAAATGCAGCTAAAAGGGTGTGTCCAGCGTTGATGGCCACCCGTCAGGGTGGCCTTTTTTTGGCCTCCCGAACCTGCCCGCCCGCTCCGCGACCCTGCGGCGCCACCTCTGGTGGCCCAGATGATCCGACTGCAGAACGTTTCCAAGACCTATTTCCCCACGAGCAAGCGCCGAAATGCCCGGGGCGTCGAAGCCCTCAAGGCGGTCGACCTGCATGTCCCCCAGGGGCAGATTCATGGCGTGATCGGCCTGTCCGGCGCCGGCAAGTCAACCCTGATCCGTTGCGTCAACCTGCTCGAGCGACCTACCACCGGCACGGTCACCGTGGACGGCCAGGAACTCACCGAGCTGTCCGGCGACGCCCTCAACCAGGCGCGCCATCGTATCGGCATGATCTTCCAGCACTTCAACCTGCTGACGTCACGCACCGTATACGACAATATCGCCCTGCCCCTGGAGCTCATGGGGATGAAACGCCGCGATATTCGCGAGCGAATCACGCCGCTGCTCGAGCTGGTCGGTCTGGACGACAAGGCACGCCAGTATCCGGCCCAGCTTTCAGGCGGTCAGAAGCAGCGCGTGGCCATCGCCCGTGCGCTGGCCAGTCGCCCCCGAGTGTTGCTCTGCGACGAGGCCACCTCGGCACTCGATCCCCACACAACGGGCGCCATTCTCGAACTGCTGCGCGATATCAACCAGAAGCTCGGCCTGACCATCCTGCTGATCACCCATGAGATGGAAGTGGTCAAGTCGATCTGCCACCGTGTCAGCCTGATTTCCGAGGGAGAACTGGTGGAAGAAGCCGATGTCGGCGACTTTTTCACCTCGCCGGCCACCCAGTTGGGGCGCGATTTTCTCAACGACTTCCTCGAACTCGACCCCCCAGCCGCGCTGATCGAGCGCCTCGAGGAAACCCCAGGGGAGCACAGCCACCCGGTCGTGCGACTGGCGTTCTCCGGCGACGCCGTCTCCACGCCCCTGATCTCGCGACTGGCCCGGGAGTGCGGTGTCGATGTCAGCATTCTTCAGGCCAAGGTGGAATCGATCCAGGATCGCACCCTGGGACTGATGATCGCCGAACTGATGGGCGATGCGCAGGATACGCGCCGCGCCCTCGACTATCTGCGAAACCACGACCTGCAAGTGGAGGTGCTCGGCCATGTCCAGCGCGATGATTAACCTGATTCTCGAGGCCACTCTGGACACGCTCTACATGGTGGCCGTGTCCGGCCTGATCGCCGCAGCACTCGGTATTCCACTGGGCGTCATGCTCTATGTCACGCGGCCACGCCAGATACTCGCCCAGCCAGTGCTCAACGGGGTACTGGGCGTCATCACCAATATCGGCCGCTCGATTCCCTTCATCATCCTGATGGTGGCCATCATTCCGTTCACCCGCACCCTGGTCGGCTCATCAATCGGCACCAACGCGGCCGCCGTCCCGCTGACCATCGCCGCCATTCCCTTCATTGCCCGACTGGTGGAAGGTGCACTGAACGAGATTCCGCCCGGACTCGTCGAAGCTGCCCAGTCCATGGGCGCCACCCCTTGGCAGATCATTACTCGGGTACTGCTGCCCGAGGCGCGTGGCGGCATCTTCACCGCGTTGACGGTGACCATCGTCACCCTGGTCAGCTACTCTGCCATGGCCGGCGCGGTAGGCGGCGGCGGGCTTGGCGACCTGGGCATCCGCTACGGCTACAATCGCTTCAATCCCACCATCATGCTGATCACCGTGGCGATCCTGGTGATCATGGTCCAGGGGTTCCAGAGCCTCGGCGACTACCTGGTACGCAAGAGCGACCATAAATGATGCGCCACGGCTCTTGATAACCAGAAAGAATTACACATAACCTGGTTATTCCAATAACATAAACAACGAGCTCACGATTTCCTCGAAGGGAGACAACTTACATGCGCAACATCCTGATCGGCGGCCTCGCCGCCTCCGCCCTCACCCTGGCAATCGGCCAGGCCAGCGCCGACGAGCACGGCATCAAGGTCGGCACTGTCGCTGGCCCGGAAACCGAGGTCATGCAGGTGGCGGCGGATATCGCCGAACGCAAGCACGGTCTGGACGTCGAGATCATCGAGTTCACCGACTATGTGACGCCCAATGCCGCCCTGGCCGACGGCAGCCTGGATGCCAACGCCTATCAGCATGAACCCTACATGCAGTCGATGGTCGAGGATCGCGGCTATGACTTCGCCATCGCCGGGCGCACCTTCGTCTATCCGATCGGCGCCTACTCGGAGAAGTACGACAGCATCGATGCTCTGCCGGACGGGGCTACCATTGCCCTGCCCAATGACCCGTCCAACGAAGGACGCTCCCTCATCCTGCTGCACAACGAGGGCCTGATCACGCTGGACGACCCGGAAAACCTCGAAGCCACGCCACTGGATGTGGTCGAGAACCCCCATGACTTCGAGTTCCGCGAGATCGAGGCCGCACAGCTTCCCCGGGTGCTGCCCGACGTGGACATGGCCTTCATCAACAACACCTTCGCCCAGCCGGCCGGCCTGACCCTGGACGACGCCCTGATCAAGGAAGGCCCGGAATCGCCCTACGTCAACATCATCGCCGTACGTGCCGGTGACGAGGACAAGGAAAGCATTCAGCAGCTGGTCGACGCCTATCAGAGCGACGAAGTGGAAACCAAGGCCGAGGAACTGTTCGGGGCCCAGGCGGTACCCGGCTGGAAGTAAGGGGAACCGTCCGGCGACTGCGCTCGCAGCAGATATCCGGAATCCTCTCGGTATCAAGAAGTCCGGGGCCGGCCACTGAGCCGGCCCCTCGCGTTGGAGAAGCCACCATGACCGACTACGCCCTTCTCGCCCGGCAACTGGACGCCCTGCTGGATACGCCTGACTGGCTGACCAACAGCGCCCAGACCTGTGCGCTGATCATGCAGGAAGTGCCCGACCTCAACTGGGCAGGCTTCTACCTCCAGCGCCAGCCGGAGCAGCTCCATCTGGGGCCCTTTCAGGGTAAACCGGCCTGCCACCCCATCCCCTTCGACAAGGGAGTATGCGGCGCGGCAGCCCGGACCCGACAGACCCAGCGCATCGATGACGTCCATGCCATCGCCGACCATATTGCCTGCGACAGCGCCTCCCAGGCCGAACTGGTCGTGCCTGTCGTCGTCGATGGGCGTCTGTGGGGTGTCCTGGATCTCGACAGCCCCAAGCCCGGCCGTTTCTCCGCAGACGATCAGGCGGGCATCGAAGCGCTGATCGAGGTGTTCATCGCGCGCACAAGGTTCTGAACCACCCTGACGCCCCGGGAGCCGACCGTGGCGTCGGGGCATCCCCGAAGCCGCCCGACGCCCCCAGTGGCGCGACAGATACGGGTATATGGACAAGGGCGCGTGGAGCCCTCTCGCACGAGACTCGCGCACAGAAAAGCCCCGTGACAGCAAGGCTGCCACGGGGCTTTTGGGATCTGGT
>NZ_JAVXUS010000009.1:0-30671 GCF_032334135.1 Halomonas sp. I1 | reverse complement strand
GTAGGACCAGGCGGATTTGAACCGCCGACCTCCACGATGTCAACGTGGCGCTCTAACCAACTGAGCTATGGTCCTGCAATGCCTATTGTCGAGATACCGTCAAGAGATCTGGTAGGACCAGGCGGATTTGAACCGCCGACCTCCACGATGTCAACGTGGCGCTCTAACCAACTGAGCTATGGTCCTGCATCCCTCGGCGATGTTCGCCTCGACAACGGATGCGTATTCTACGCATCCCGATCCGAAATGCAACCCCCGTTCGACACGAAACGATACCATCAAGATCCCGGGGATCAGTGACTTGAGTCATGCTCCGAGGGCGCCGAACGTACCCTGTCCACCGCCTCCAGCCAGCCAGCGTAGAGCTGGCTGCGTTCGTCTTCCGGCATCTCCGGCTCGAAGCTTCGCTCGCAGCGCCAAAGGCCGGCGATCTCCTCGAGGTCCCGATACCAGCCGAGCCGCAGGCCTGCCAGATAGGCAGCCCCCAGGGCCGTCGTCTCCAGTACCGTGGGCCGGTCGACCCGCACGCCGAGCATGTCGGCCAGGAACTGCATCACCCAGTTGTTGGCCACCATGCCACCATCGACCCTCAGGGTGCCGGGGGCAGCCGTCATGTCATCGTTGATGCAGACCTGCAGGTCCCGAGTCTGGTAGCAGACCGCCTGCAGACCGGCGGCGACGATCTCGGCAATGCCGGTGTCCCGTGTCAGGCCGAGAATGGCGCCTCGCGCCTTGGGGTCCCAGTGCGGCGCTCCCAGCCCGGTGAAGGCCGGCACCAGATAGACGCTGTGCCCACGGCGCGTCTTGCGGGCCAGCGCTTCGGTCTCGGCAGCATCGGCGAACAGCTGCAGGCCATCCCTCAGCCACTGCACGGTCGCCCCGGCGACGAAGATGCTGCCCTCCATGGCATAGGTCGTCACACCGTTCAACCGATACCCCACCGTCGTCAGCAACCGGTTGCGCGACACGCCCGCCTCATGGCCGGTATTGACGATCATGAAGCAGCCGGTGCCATAGGTGCTCTTGCCCATGCCCGGCGAGAAACAGGCCTGCCCGACCAACGCTGCCTGCTGATCGCCGGCCACGCCCGCGATGGGGAGTTCACCCCCCAGCCATTCGGCATCGGCAAGACCGAAATCGTCACTGGAATCCTTGACCTCCGGCAGCAGGCTTTCGGGAATGCCGAAGAGTTCCAGCAATGCCGGGTCCCAGCGCTGCTCATGGATATTGAACAGGGCGGTACGCGACGCATTGGTGGCATCCGTGGCGTGAACGCGCCCGCCTGTCAGGCGCCAGATGAGAAAGGTATCGACCGTGCCGAAAGCCAGCTCGCCCCGTTCGGCACGCGCCCGGGCTCCGTCCACGTTATCCAGAATCCAGGCCAGTTTGGTGGCTGAAAAATAGGGGTCGATCAACAAGCCGGTACGCGATTGCACCAACTCGGTATGCCCCGCCTCACGCAGTCGCTCGCAGGTTTCCGCCGTGCGTCGATCTTGCCAGACGATGGCATTGTAAAGAGGCTTGCCGGTGACACGGTCCCATACCAGCGTGGTTTCCCGCTGATTGGTGATGCCGATGCCGGCGATATCGTCGAGTCCGATATCCGCTTTTTCGATAGCCTCCCGACAGGTAGCGACCACCGTATCCCAGAGCGCCTCGGGATCATGCTCGACCCAGCCATCCTCGGGAAACTGCTGCGGGAACTCACGCTGAGCGGTAATGGCGACATGCCCCTCGCGATCGAAGAGAATGGCGCGGGAACTGGTGGTGCCCTGATCGATGGCGAGCAGATGAGAAGCCATGAAAGCGTCCTGTTGTTGTGAGAAGCGCGGCCTTTGGCGCTTCCAGATCTGCCAATTTCGTTTTGCAACGGCAATGTTCGTTTACGATCATAAAGCCTACTCCAGTGATCCGGGCCACTCAATTGAAGAAAGCCCCTCATCACTACGACCTTCGGCGCATACCGACGATTCACTGCATCACCGCTATCGATACAGTAGAATCGTCGACATCAAGGAGTCGCCATGAATCAACAACAACGCCAGGCCAGCATTCTCGAACTGGTAGGACGCCAGGGCTATGCCAGCATCGAGCAACTCACCGACCATTTCGCGGTCACGCCACAGACCATTCGTCGGGATCTCAACCAGCTCTCGGGCGAGGGCCGCATACGCCGCGTCCATGGCGGCGCCGGGCTCGAGTCGAGTACGGTCAACACTGCCTACTCGACCCGCAAGACCCTGAATCTCGAGGCCAAGCAGCGCATCGCCGCCCTGCTCGCTCGACAGGTGCCCGATCATGCGTCGTTGTTCATCAATATCGGCACCAGCAACGAGGTCATCGCCGAGGCACTACTGCATCACCACGGCCTGGAAGTCATCACCAACAACCTCAATGTCGCCGCCATCCTGCAGCACAAGGACGACTTCAACGTCATCATCGCCGGTGGCCAGATACGCTCCCGGGACGGTGGCATCATCGGTGAGGCCACCATCGATTTCATCAATCAGTTCAAGGTCGACTACGGCATCATCGGCATCAGCGGCATCGATGAAGACGGTTCGCTGCTCGAGTTCGACTATCAGGAAGTGCGTGTCGCCCAGGCGATCATCCACAATTCCCGGCAAGTCTTCCTGGCCGCCGATCACTCCAAATTCCAGCGCAACCCCGTGGTGCGCCAGGGCAACCTGTCCCAGCTCAACGCCCTGTTCACCGATCGCGAGCCTCCGGAAAGCATCAAGCGGTTGCTGCATCAGCATGATGTAACCCTATATCTGGCCTGAGCTCTCGCACTCTCCGGCAAGCCGTCGCCGGCCCCCTTCTCTTCTCTATCGGCGCTCGCCGACGCCCTCCCCCGGTCAGCCCGCCTCGTTCGCCATCCGGGGCGAGGCGACTTGATGTTCGAATTCGATTGCTATATTTTCGTTTTCAAACACATCATGTTCACCTATGAACCCGGCAGTTTGCCGGTCGGAGTTTGTGCGATGGGCACTTCCATGGATGACACCCTGGACCTTTTCGTGATCGGCGGTGGCATCAACGGCACCGGCATCGCGGCCGATGCCGCCGGCCGTGGCCTCAGCGTCGCGCTCTGCGAACAGGCCGACCTGGCCAGCGCCACCTCCTCGGCCAGCAGCAAGCTGATTCACGGCGGGCTGCGCTACCTGGAGCATCACGAATTTCGTCTCGTCAGGGAGGCATTGCGCGAGCGTGAGGTGCTGCTCGCCAAGGCACCGCACATCATCCGCCCCATGCGCTTCGTGCTGCCGCATCGTGCTCACTTGCGGCCCGCCTGGATGCTGCGAGCCGGTCTTTTCCTCTACGATCACCTCGGCAAGCGCCAACGACTCTCCGGCTCCCGAGGGATTCGCCTGTCGTCATCACTAGGCTTGAAACCGGACATTCGACGCGGCTTCGAATACTCGGATTGCTGGGTCGATGACGCCCGGCTGGTCGTGCTCAATGCCATGCAGGCCAAACGGCATGACGCCGACATCCTGGTCAGGACACGCTGCACCGCCGCTCGAGACCATGGCGATCATTGGGAAATCGAGCTGGAAGACGGCGACAACGGCCGTCGCTTCACGCGCCGCGCCCGCGCCCTGGTCAATGCGGCAGGTCCCTGGGTCGACAGTGTGGTACGCGGCCAGGCAGGCCGCGCCTCACGATACGGCGTCCGCATGATCCAGGGCAGCCACTTGATCGTGCCACGGCGCAACGCCGACGAACGGGCTTTCATCCTGCAGAACACCGACCAGCGCATCGTTTTCGTGCTGCCCTATGAGGAAGACTTCAGCCTGATCGGTACCACCGACCGTCGCTATCAGGGCGACCCGTCCCGGGTCGAGGCCAGCGAGGAAGAGATCGAGTATCTGCTCGAGGTCGTCAACGACCACTTCACCACGCCCCTGACACGACGCGATGTACTGCGTACCTTCTCCGGCGTCCGCCCTCTGTGTGACGACGAATCGGCGGACCCCTCCGCCATGACCCGAGACTATACGCTGGACCTGGACGATAGCAGCGGGGCTCCGCTGCTGTCGGTGTTCGGCGGCAAGATCACCACCTATCGAAAGCTCGCCGAAGCCGCCCTCGACGGACTGTCTCCTCACTTTCCCGCGATGGGGGACAGCTGGACGGCGAACACCGCACTGCCCGGTGGCGATATCGACGACCAGGAAGGCTTCGCGAGCCGCCTCGCAGCCGACTTTCCCTTCCTGAGCACGGCTCAGGCACAGCGCTTCGCTCGCAGCTACGGCTCACTGTGCCTGGCATTTCTGAACGGAGCGCGTCGTGCCGAAGACCTCGGCGAGTCATTCGGCGCCGGCCTGACCGCCGCCGAAGTCGACTACCTGGTTGAACACGAATGGGCGCGTCGACCGGAAGACATCCTGTGGCGACGCACCAAGCTGGCCTTGCGGCTGACAGCCGACCAGCAGCAACGCCTGGCGGAGTATCTGACGCGCGAGCGTCTCACCGCTATCGCCTAGTGCGATGCGTCAATAGTTCGTTGAAGAGCTGGCGACGGCATTCATCCCTAGGAGCCTGTCGGATTTGACCGATCGTCGCGAGAATCACGGATTTCGAGACAAGTTTATCGATCTGATGAGGCGAATAGCCCGCTATTTAACGAATCAGATCGAATGAAATTGGCCGAAAGCCCGGGCTTCGTAGCAGATCAGCGTTAAGTCCGACAGGCTCCTAGAGCACCGACACTACCTCGGCGGGCTGCAACGGCGGTCGGTCGCGGTGGTGGCGAAGATCGACGCCGGCCAGCGCCGCCAGCAGGATCTGCAGCGGATCACCATGACTCACCAGCAACACGACCTCACCCTCGTGACGACGCTCCAGTCCACGCATGACCGCGACCATGCGCTCGGCGACCGTATCGACGGACTCGACGCCGAACCGTTCATGGCCCGCATCGACGGCATCCCAGGCCCAGACGTCCGCGTAGCGGGCATCTTCACCGCCTTCGAGCTCGTCGAACCCCCGCTCGCGCAGGCCGGCGTCCCGTGTCGGGGCGACACCAAAGTACTCTGCCACCCGGGCTGCCGTCTGGGTCGTACGCAGGAAGTCGGAATGCACGACCCGTGTCGGTCTGGCCCAGCGCCAGGCCGCCAGAGTCTCTCCCACCTCTGTCTGCCCTCGGGCAGACAGCCCGAACGAGTCGACACCCCGGGCCGGTGAGCTGATGATGCGCCCTTGGCGATTGGCCTCGCTGTGGCCGTGGCGCATCAACAGATAGGCGTTGCGAAACGTCAGCGAATCGAGCAGCAAAGTGTTTGACATCGAACTGTCATAAACCCTAGATTGCGAGAAGAGGCTTTCGGAAACCGACATTCATGTCGTTTTTCGAAAAAGCACTCCTTTTATAACAACAAACATCGAGGTACGCCATGCGATGCATCCCCGCTCCTGCGGCACGGCCTGCACTGGCCGTGTCCGCCCTGCTGCTGATCACCGGCCCCGCCATGGCACAGGAAGATTGCCCTCGCGGTGACCTGGACACCATCTACTGCGACAGGGACGGTGACCTGGTCGCCGATCGGCCGCAAGACGAGTCCGAATGGGCCAACCCTGACACTCTGATATTCGCCTATACCCCGGTCGAGGATCCGGCGATCTATTCGGATATCTGGCAACCCTTCATCGAACACATGGAAGACGTGACCGGGCGTGATGTGCGTTTCTTCGCCGTCCAGTCCAATTCCGCCCAGGTCGAGGCGATGCGCAGCGGGCGCCTCCATGTCGCCGGCTTCTCTACCGGCCCCACTCCCTTTGCGGTCAACCTGGCCGGCGCCGTGCCCTTCGCCTTGATGGGCTCAGACGACGGACGCTTCGGCTATACCTTGCAGCTGTATACCCATATCGACTCTGGCATCGACGACATCACTGACCTCAAGGGTAAACGCGTGGCGCATACCTCGCCGACCTCCAACTCGGGCAACCAGGCCCCGCGCGCCCTGTTTCCCGAACTCGGGATCGTGCCCGACGAGGATTATGAGGTGCTCTACTCGGGCAGCCATGACCAGTCGATGCTGGGGGTCGTGGCTCAGGACTACGATGCGGCACCGGTGGCCTCAGAAGTGGTCGACCGCATGGCCGCCCGTGGCTTGTACGACCCGGATGAAGTGAAGATTCTCTACGAGTCCGACCCGTTCCCGACCACCTCCTACACCTACGCCCACAACCTGGCCCCCGAGCTGGTCGAGAAAATCGAGGAAGCCTTCTTCACCTTCAACTTCGTGGGTACCGAGCTCGGCGAGGAATTCGAGGGCGTGGAGAAATTCATTCCCATCAACTATCAGGACAACTGGAAGGTCATTCGCACCATCCAGGCTGCCAACGGCGTCGAATATACCCCGGACAACCTGCAGTGATTCCCTTCACGTGACACAACCATGGGCGGCGCACGACAGCCGCCCCTTTTTCTTGTTTCCTGAATTCAGGTTTTCACCCGGACGCCAACATGCTCGCCATTTCCGGTCTGACCAAACAATACGGCCAGGACGCGCCGGTGCTCACCGGCCTGGACCTGACCGTGGAAGGCAACAGCGTCGTTGCGATCGTCGGCGCATCGGGTGCCGGCAAGAGCACCATGCTTCGTTGCATCAACCGTCTCGTCGAGCCGACCTCCGGCTCGATCCGGCTCAATGACCACGAACTGGTCAACTTGAAGGGCGCTGAACTGAGGCGTGCCCGCCGTCGCATCGGTATGGTCTTTCAAGGGTTCAACCTCATCGACCGGCTCACCGTGATGGAGAACGTGCTCGCCGGCCGCCTGGGCTACGTCAACCTCTTCCAGGCCGTGACGCGTCGCTACCCCGCCACCGATATCGAGCGCGCCTTCCAGCTCATGGAACGCGTCGACATCGCCCACTACGCCAACAAGCGGGCCGACGAACTGTCCGGCGGCGAACGCCAGCGGGTCGGCGTGGTACGCGCCTTGATGCAGGAGCCGGAGGTATTGCTGGCCGACGAGCCCACTGCCTCGCTCGATCCGCGCACATCCGAACAGATCATGATGCTGCTGCAGAGCCTGGCCAGCGAGTTGTCGCTGCCGGTCCTGATCAACATCCACAACGTCGGCCAGGCCAAGACCTACACCGAGCGCATCGTCGGACTGCGCCACGGCAGGATGATCTTCGATGGCCTCCCTGACGACTTCACCCATGATGCTCTCGAGGCCGTCTACGGTGGGATAGAGGCCTCGGATGAGTCCATCGCGCCGGCAGCAAAGCGGCAACGCGAGGTGCCCCATGACCCCTTCTGAGACGCCCCGCACCTGGCGCAAGCCCCCCTTCATCGCCAACCCCTGGCTGCGCTACGGCATATTGGCCGTTACCGCCACCTATCTCGTCTGGGCCTTCGCCACCCTGCCGTTCAACTGGCAGCGCATCGCCGAGGGCCTGCCACGTTCCGCACGCATCTTCGGCGGCGGTTTCCCGCCGAACTTCTCGCGTGCCGACCTATTGTTGACGGGCTTCGTGGAGAGCCTGCAGATCGCCATCCTGGCGACCCTGCTCGGTGTCGCCCTGTCGATCCCCTTCGCCATCATGGCGGCCCGCAATATCGCACCACTGCCCGTCTACCTGCTGGGCCGAGCGGTAATCATCGTGTCGCGCAGCTTCCACCCGGTGATCGTGGCGATCCTGTTCGTCGCCGCCGTGGGCTTCGGCCCGCTCGCCGGCATCCTGACCCTGACCCTCTATTCCATCGGCTTTGTCGGCAAACTGCTCGCCGAAGAAATCGAAGAGATCGACTGGGGACAGGTGGAAGCCATTCGCGCTGCCGGTGCCGGTTATCTGGCCACTCTCTGTTACGCCGTCTTCCCGCAGATCCTGCCACGCCAGGTCGGGTTATCGATGTATCAGCTCGACAGCAACCTGCGCGCCTCGGCGGTCGTCGGCATCGTCGGCGCCGGCGGCATCGGCAGCACGTTGATGAATGCCTTCGGGCGGTACGACTACGATTTCGCCTTCGCTATTCTGCTGGTCATCATCGCCGTGATCCTGGTCAGCGAAGGCATCAGTGGCTGGGTGAGGAAACGCTTATGGTAAAAGGACAAGCCGAGCCTGCCGCCGACCGGGTGTGGCGCCGCTACGACCGCCGCCAGCGACTGATTCGCTATGCCGGCGTTCTGGCCGTGATGATGACCGTGGTCTGGGCGGTGCGAGACATCGATATCTTCTGGCCCTGGGTCTGGGATGCCCCGAACCAGATATCCAACCTGGGCGCGCGCATGTGGCCTCCCGACCCGACGCGCCTCGGCGCGATCATTGCCGCCATGCTGGAAACCGTGCATATCGCGACCCTGGCCACCATGCTGACCATCTTCATCGCCCTGCCGGTCTCCTACATCGCGGCCCAGAACACGACACCCAATCGCGCCTGCCTGTGGCTCGGCCGCTTCATTCTGGTGGCCAGCCGTTCCGTCAACACCATCATCTGGGCCCTGCTGTTCGTGGCCATCTTCGGCCCCGGCGTGCTGGCCGGCATCCTGGCCATCATGTTCCGTTCGGTAGGCTTCATCGGCAAGCTGATGGGCGAGGCTATCGAAGAAATCGACAAACGCCCGGTCGAAGCCATGGAAGCCACCGGCGCGTCCAAGGCCAAGGTCATCGCCTATGCGGTCGTTCCCCAGGTGATGCCGGCCTTCTTCGCCATCATCATCCTCCGCTGGGACATCAACATCCGAGAATCCACCGTGCTGGGCCTGGTCGGCGCCGGCGGCATCGGCGTGATCCTTCAGGGGGCCATCGATACCTTCGCCTGGCCCACCGTGGCCACCATCCTCATCGCCATCATCGCCCTGGTGCTGATCGGCGAGGCGCTGACCAGCCTGTTGCGGCGCAGGGTACTGTGACTGCTACCCGCCCTAGCGAGGGTTTACGCGGATTATCGCTAAACGAACGTAGCGCAACGATGGTGCATACGGAGAACGCGACTCCCCTCGCTCCAGAATCCGGAGTATGCTCCGCAGGACACCCGCAGGCATCGACATGGAGGACGTGCCGTGCTGTCCATCGTCATCGCAACCCTCGCCACCCTGCTCCTGGGGATCACCATCCTGGCGCGCCTGCCATTCCACTGGTGGTGGATACGCAGCTGCGAATTCCCGCGTCTGCAGATCGCCGCACTGGCTCTGCTGCCTCTGCTGCTCGCCCCTCTCGCCGAGGCGCCCTGGCGCTGGCTGGCCGTGTCGAGCGGCCTGGCCACCCTGGTGATCCAGGCATGCTACATCCTGCCCTGGACACGCCTCTGGCCCGTTCAGGTCCAGCGCGCCGAGCCCGGTCATGACGACCGCTGCGTGCGCTTGCTGGTCGCCAATGTGCTGACACCCAATCGCAATGCCGAAGGACTGGTCGAGCTCATCCACGCCCATGCGCCGGATATCGTTTTGACCCTGGAGTCCGATGACTGGTGGGGACAACAGCTCGATGCCGCCCTGGCCGATCAATGGCCCCACGCCGTCCGTATCCCCCAGAACAACCTCTACGGCATGCACCTCTATTCTCGGCTCCCCCTGGTATCAACACGGATCGAACGACTGATCCAGGAGGACATTCCTTCCATCGCGACCGGGGTCACCCTGCGCTGTGGAGAGGACATCCAGCTGTATGCCGTGCATCCACGCCCACCGGCACCCAACGAGAGCGAGGAGTCGTTGTGGCGCGATGCCGAACTCCTGTTGATCGGCAAGCGCATCCACGCCGCTCCTGTCCCGACCCTCGTGGCCGGCGATCTCAACGACGTGGCATGGTCACGCACGACCCGGCGCTTCTGCCGCATCAGCGGCATGCTCGACCCGCGTCGAGGCCGCGGCATGTTCAGTACCTTCCACGCGCATTATCCGTTGCTGCGCTGGCCACTCGATCATGTCTTTTCCAGTGAACACTTCACGCTGCGCGACATGCGACGCCTGCCGGGATTCGGCTCAGACCACTTCCCGATTCTCACCACACTCTGCTATCGCCCCTCCCGCGCCGACGAACACGAGACGCCCGAAGCAGACCGTGACGAGCACCAGGAAGCACGCGCCACGATCCGCGAAGGCAAGGAAAGGGAGCAGGAGACGTAAGCTCGAAGCTCGAAGCTCGAAGCTCGAAGCTCGAAGCTCGAAGCTCGAAGCTCGAAGCTCGAAGCTCGAAGCTCGAAGCCAGTATGATCACACGCAGGAGCACGACCCGACACAAGCGTGTCAGCGCATCAAAAAGGAGGTTCTATCGCAGAGACAATCTGGAGCGGGAAACGAGATTCGAACTCGCGACCCTCGCCTTGGCAAGGCGATGCTCTACCACTGAGCTATTCCCGCGCTTCGCATTGTCGAATCACCGGAAGGTGGCGTCCCATAGGGGGTTCGAACCCCTGTTACCGCCGTGAAAGGGCGGTGTCCTGGACCACTAGACGAATGGGACGCATTGGAGCGGGAAACGAGATTCGAACTCGCGACCCTCGCCTTGGCAAGGCGATGCTCTACCACTGAGCTATTCCCGCACTCCGGTACCTTGATGAGTCGAGGTGGCGTCCCATAGGGGGTTCGAACCCCTGTTACCGCCGTGAAAGGGCGGTGTCCTGGACCACTAGACGAATGGGACGTCGCTCGCCTCGTCGAGGTGGCGCGTATATTACTCAGCGCCTTGAAAAGAGTCAACCCCGAACCCCATCCCGTTGATTATCAACCCAACGTTGGCGATGCTGACTGGAAAAAACGACCGACTTGAATGTCACAATGAAGTGCAGGCACGACGAGGAGACCGCCCATGCGCAAGAAGATCGAGAAGAGCGACGCCGAGTGGCGCGAGCAGCTGACGCCGGAGCAATACCACGTCACTCGCGAGAAGGGTACCGAGCGTCCCTTCACGGGTGATTACGAGGTCACCGAGGAGCACGGCATCTATCACTGCGTGTGCTGTCACGCGCCCCTGTTCGAGAACGAGCACAAGTTCGAGGCCGGCTGTGGCTGGCCCAGCTTCGACCGACCACTCTCCTCGGCATGCGTGGAAGAGCAGGCCGACAGCAGCCACGGTATGCAACGCATCGAAGTGACCTGTGCACGCTGCAATGCCCACCTCGGCCACGTCTTCCCCGATGGCCCACCGGAAACCACCGGACAGCGTTTCTGCATCAACTCGGTCGCCCTGGACTTCCACTCCGGTGAATGAAGGCGCGCCCCCTGCAACGGCCGACCATCTGCTATGATGGTCGGCCGTTTTCTTTGTTTCACTGCGACAAGACAAGCAGGAGGGGTCGATGCTCGGCTGGTACCCGGGACACATGAACAAGGCGCGCCGACAGATCCTCGAGACGCTGCCGGAAATCGATGTCGTGATCGAGGTGCTCGACGCCCGCCTGCCCTACTCCAGCGCCAACCCGATGCTGGCGGAACTGACCCGTCACAAGCCGGTGCTCAAGGTGCTCTCCCGGGCCGATCTCGCCGATCCCGAGCGGACTCGCGAATGGACGAACCACTTCGACGCCCAGCCCGATGTCCGCGCCCTGGCCGTGACCACGACCCAGGCTCGGGAGCTCAAGCGCGTTCCCAGGCTGTGCCATGAGCTGGCCGGCCAGGTGCGCGCCGATCGCGACGTGCGGGTCATGGTCATGGGCATCCCTAATGTCGGCAAGTCGACGCTGATCAATGGCCTGGCCGGACGGACCATCGCCAAGACCGGCAACGAGCCGGCCGTGACCAAGCGTCAGCAGAAGGTGCGCATCGCCGGCCAGGTAGCGCTCATCGATACTCCCGGGGTGCTGTGGCCGAAAATAGAGGATCAGGCTTGCGCCTATCGCCTGGCCGCCAGCGGCGCCATCCGCGACACCGCCATCGACTATGTCGACGTGGCCATCGTGACCGCCGCCGAGCTCGCCAGACGCTATCCCGAGGCCCTCTCGGCGCGGTACAAGCTCAAGGAACTGCCGTCCTACCGGCCGAACCCCGAAGCCGAGCGCATCGAGGCCGACGGCGCCCCCGGCCCCGACCTGCTGGCACAGGCCGGCTTCGACGGTCACGCCATCCTGACCCGCATCGCCGGCAAGCGCGGTGGCCTGCGCGCCGGCGGCGAGGTGGACCTGCATCGCGGTGCCGAGGTGCTGCTCCACGAGCTTCGCGATGGCAAGCTGGGCCGCCTGACCCTCGAGACACCTGCCGATATCCCGGCAGCCGAGGAAGACCAAGAAGAAGATGCCGCGACGGACTCGACCGGCGACTAGGCGCCACAAGACGCCCCCATCATCCTGGCCATACCTGGACACCCCTGGAAGCACGACATGGATACTGCCCCACTCGACAAATCGCACAAACTCGACAGCGTCTGCTACGACATCCGCGGCCCGGTGCTCGAGCACGCCAAGCGCCTGGAGGACGAAGGCCAGCGAATCCTCAAGCTGAACATCGGCAACCCCGCGCCGTTCGGCTTCGAGGCCCCGGAAGAGATCCTTCAGGATGTGATGCGCAACCTGCCCACGGCCCAGGGCTACTGCGACTCCAAGGGGCTCTATTCGGCCCGCAAGGCGATCATGCAGGAGTGTCAGCGCAAGGAAATCCCCGGCGTCGGCATCGAAGACATCTACATCGGCAATGGCGTCTCGGAGCTGATCGTGATGGCCCTGCAGGCGCTGCTCAACGATGGCGACGAGCTGCTGATCCCGGCCCCCGACTATCCGCTGTGGACGGCGGCGGCCAACCTTTCCGGTGGCCGTGCCGTGCACTATCTGTGCGACGAGCAGTCCGACTGGGCACCGGACATGGCGGATATCCGCGCCAAGGTGACCAGTCACACCCGAGCCATCGTCATCATCAACCCCAACAACCCCACCGGCGCCGTCTATCCCCCGGAAGTGGTCAGTGAGCTGCTCGACATCGCCCGGGAGCACGACCTGGTGGTGTTCTCCGACGAGATCTACGACAAGATCCTCTATGACGGCGTCGAGCATATCGCCACCGGTTCCCTGGCCTCCGAGGACCAGCTGGTGGTGACCATGAACGGGCTCTCCAAGAGCTATCGATGCGCCGGCTTCCGCAGCGGCTGGATGACGCTCTCGGGTACCCTGGCCAAGAAGCGTGCCAGCGACTTCATCCAGGGGCTGACCATGCTCGCCTCCATGCGCCTGTGCGCCAACGTGCCGGCTCAGCACGCCATCCAGACCGCACTGGGCGGCTATCAGTCGGTCAACGACCTGATCCTGCCCGGCGGGCGGCTGCTCGCCCAGCGCGACATCACCCATGAAAAGCTCAATGCCATTCCCGGGGTCAGTTGCACCAAGCCCAAGGGAGCGCTCTACGCCTTCCCGCGCCTGGATCCCAAGGTCTTCAACATTCAGGACGACCAGCAAATGGTGCTCGACTTGCTGCTCCAGGAGAAGATCCTGCTGGTCCAGGGCAGCGCCTTCAACTGGCCGGAACCGGATCACGTGCGCATCGTCACCCTTCCCTGGGTCGACCAGCTCGACGATGCTCTGGAGCGCTTCGCGCGCTTTTTGTCACGTTATCGCCAATAGCGGCCCATAGACTGTCGCCACGCTTGAAACCCTTGGCGAAAAGCCGTATCTAATGCAAGGCTTTCTATCGCCGCGCCCGTCCGATCCCCGAACGGGCGCGACACTCTCGACGGGAGATATCCGGCAATGATGAGAATTCTGCTCTTCCTGGGCACCAACCTGGCCGTCATCCTGGTCGCCAGCATCACCCTGCGACTGCTCGGCGTGGAGTCCTATCTCTCCGAGAACGGCATGAACATGACCGGGTTGCTGATCTTCTGCTTCATCTTCGGCATGGCGGGCTCGCTGGTGTCGCTGTTCATCTCCAAGTGGATGGCCAAGCGTTCCACCGGCACCGTGATCATCGAGTCGCCTTCCAACGCCACCGAGAAGTGGCTGGTCGACACCGTCGCCGAACTGGCGCGCGATGCCGGCATCAAGACCCCGGAGGTCGGCATCTTCCCGGCCCAGCAGTCCAACGCCTTCGCGACCGGCTGGAAGAAGGACGATGCCCTGGTGGCGGTCTCCGCCGGTTTGCTGAACCGCATGAAACCCGAAGAGATTCGCGCCGTTCTGGCCCACGAGATCGGCCACGTGGCCAATGGCGACATGGTCACCCTGGCGCTGATCCAGGGCGTGCTCAATACCTTTGTGATGTTCTTCGCACGCGTCGTCGCCCAACTGGTCGACAGCTTCCTGCGCAAGGATGACAATGAGGGACTCGGGTTCTTCGGCTACTTCGCGGTGGTCATCGTCGCCGAGATCGTCTTCGGCTTGATCGCCTCGGCCATCGTCGCCTGGTTCTCGCGCTTCCGCGAGTACCGCGCCGACGCCGCCGGCGCCAGCCTGGCCGGCAGCGGCGCCATGATCAATGCCCTGGCGCGGCTCAAGGCCGAGACCCAGATGCCCGATCAGATGCCGGACACCATGACGGCCTTCGCCATCACCACCGGCCAGTCACGCCGCCTGATGGAGAAACTCTTCGCCAGCCACCCGCCGCTGGACGAGCGCATCCGCGCCCTGAAAGAAGCCGCCTATCGGCAATAAAGGAACCCGGCGGCAGTAACAGCGGCGAGCCACGAGCGGCGAGATACGAAACGCGGAGGCGACACGCTCAAGCGTTGCACTCACCGCTCGAGTCTCGTGATTTGGAATCCCGCGGCTGCCAATGGCCCGGCCAGGTCGGCGGCGGCGTCTTCGAGCCCCACCTCGAGGGTCGAGAATTCCCGGCGCAGCGGGTAGTTCGCCCGGCAGGCATCGAAGCCTTCCGCCATGCCTGCGTTGCGCACCCGATGCCGAAGGGCGTCATGGTCGCGACGCGGATCATAGACGGCGCGCATGCACAGCCGCAGCGCCTCCTCGACCTCGAGCCCGGCATCCAGCACGAGGCGCGACACGGGAGGCGCCGGCATCAGCGAGGCCTCGTCCAGCCGGGCGGGAAGCCCGACATGGCGTGCCAGGGCGCGATAGATCCGGTGCGTGCCACGCAGCTTGCCGTCCAGGCTGTAGCCGGCGACATGTGGCGTGGCGAGCGCAGCCAGGTCACGCAGGGCGGCATCGATGCCGGGCTCGTTTTCCCAGACATCCAGTACCGCCGCGATATCGCCCCGGCCCGACAATCGCGTTCTCAGGGCCTGGCCATCCACGCAGCCGCCCCGGCCGGCATTGAGCACTATCGTGTCGGGCGCCAGCTCGGCGATACGACGGGCATCGAGCAAGTGATGCGTCGCATGCGGGCCCTCCGACACCAGCGGCGTATGCAGGCAAAGCACGTCACAGCGGTCGATCAGGGTATCCAGGTCGACGAACCCCAGGTCACCTTCCGCCTCGGCACGCGGAGGATCACAGGCCAGGCAGTCGATGCCCAGCGCCTGGAGCCGCGCCAGCAACCGCCCCCCGACATTGCCGACACCGATGATGCCGATGCGGCGCTCGGTGAGCCGGAAGCCACCCTGCTCGGCCAGGGTCGACAGGCTCGCCAGCACGTAATCGACCACTGCCTCGGCATTGCACCCGGGCGCACTGGCGAAACCGATACCGCCTTCGGACAGCGCCCGGGTATCGACATGATCGGTGCCGATGGTACAGGTGCCGACGAAGCGCAATCGCGAGCCGGCCACCAGGCCCTCGTCGACCCGAGTGACCGAGCGCACCACCAGGGCATCGGCGTCACGTACCGTCGCAGCATCGATCTCGCGTCCGGGCACGCTGACCACCTGGCCCAGGGCACCGAAACAACGCCGGGCTTGTGGAACATTGGCATCGACGATGATCCGCATGGTGGTATCCTCCCGCCCCGACCGTCGGCTTTGTGCCCCGGACACAAGGCCTTACAATAGCGTTCATGTTACATGAGCGGTGCCGCCTACGCTGCTGCCACACCACCAACACCGGAGCCATCGTGATCGTCCGCTGGGAAACCGACCATGACTATGTGCTGATACATGTCCATCAGGACATGTTCGGCGACTGGATATTCAGCCGCGCCTGGGGGCAGATCGGCACCCAGTTCGGCGGCCTGAAGCATCAGCTCGCCGACGACCACGCCCAGGCGATGATGTGGCTCGACGACGAGGCCACCATCCAGACCTCACGAGGCTTCCACAAGGTCCTGGAAGCCGACGATCATAGCCCTGAGGGGCAGGATGCCGTGAGACAGCTTTCCTTGCTCGACGGTGATTATTAACCCGGCAAGCTTTTATGTCGGGTGAATCGCGGCACAGGAACGTGCCGCCGCCGGCCGTCAGGCCGGCGCGAGCCCGCGCCACACCAGAAGGTCCACGCATCTGCGCCAGCGTGGTGCGGGCGACAATCCAATAGATCAGGACGATCTATTGGATTGCCAGGTTAATAGTCACCAGTGGCGATGGGCCTCGCCGGATCCCGAATCCACTCGCTCCAGGAGCCGACATAGAGCCTGGGTAGCGGCAGGTCCGCCACGGCGCAGGCCAGGATATTGTGGCAGGCGGTGACGCCGGAGCCACAGTAGCTGATGACCTCGCTCGCCTCCGGCAGTGCCTCGCGCAATGCCGCCGGTGACTTGAAGCGCCCGCTCTCGTCCAGGTTGTCCGCGCTGGGGCGGCAGCGTGCCCCGGGAATATGCCCGGCCAGTGCATCGACCGGCTCGCTCTCGCCGCGAAAGCGCGCCCGGGAACGTGCATCGAGCTTCATCGCCCGGCTGGAGAAGACCTCGTCGGCCTCGACCCAGGCGCCATCATCGAAGGTGGGTGCCCAATCGCTCGGCTCGATGCCCGCTTCCTCGCCCTCGACCAGCGAGCCACCCGCCTCTCGCCAGGCCGGCAGCCCGCCGTCGAGCACTCGTACCTCCGGGTGCCCTGCCCATTGACTCAGCATCCACCAGGCGCGCGCCGCGGCGAGCTGCCCGCCCATGTCGTCATACACCACCACCGCGCGACCGGATTCGACCCCGAGCCGTCGCAGCGTCGCGGCGAAGGCTCCGGGCTCGGGCAGCGGGTGCCGCCCCCGTACCCCGGCCGGCGACGCCAGGTCACGGTCGAGATCGAGATGACGGCTGGCGGGCACATGACCGTCGCGCCACAGACGGGCACCAGCCTCGGGGTCTCCGAGTCGCGCCCGGCAGTCCAGCACCACGGGGGCCTGTGACCCCTGAAGCCAGTGGCGCAGCGCATCGGCACCGATCAGGACATCGCTCATGCGTGTTCTCCTTCCAGCAGTTCGATGGGGGCTCGACTGGCGATCAGGCGCCGCCGCCCGGCCTGGAGGAAGCGTACCTCGATCACCGGGTTGGCCGGATCGCCCTCCACCACACTGATCTCCCCCTGGCCGAATACCGCGTGGTTCAGCCGCTGGCCGACCCGGTAGTCGGCACCGCGCTCGGCGATGCCCGGTGTAGTGGCGGCCTCGATCGGCAGGTCGATCGGGGAATCCGGCGACAGAGCCGACAGGTAGCGGCGCACCAGGTCGGGCCGGGTCACCGCGACAGGCGTCGTCTCTTCGGAGGCCGCCAGGCGCTGCGCCACACGCTGGCCATCCTGCCAGGCGGTTTCGGCGAGGAAACGACTTGGCCGGTGATCGCCGCCATCGTGCAGCATCACCAGGCGTTCCCGGGCCCGGGTAATCGCCACGTAGAACAACCGTCGCTCTTCCTCGAGCCTCTGGGGACTCAGCGGGTTGTCCCGGGTATAGTGCGGAAAATCTTCCTCGTTGGCGCCGGCCAGCATCACCAGCGGCCATTCCAGTCCCTTGGCGCCATGCACCGTGTTGATCAGGACACCATCGTCTCGATTCTCCACCGGCCGTCGCAGCAGGTCGGTGAAGGCCGCCAAGTCACTGACCTCGTTAGCCTGTTCGATGAGGACATCCAGCAGGCGCACGTCCTCTTCGCCCTTGTCGCGGCGCGCGGCGGCACGCTTGAGCACCTTCTCGGCCTCCACCGCCTCGATCACGTGCTCAAGCAGGCGAGCCGGCGACCACGCCGAACGCCCGGGCAACTCGCACAGCAGCGCCCAGCGGCGCTTGAGGCTACGCCGCTGGTGGGGCTTGATGCCGTCCAGCAGGGGGTCGTGGCGTTCGGGCCAGCGTTGGGTCTCGGCCAGGCGAGCCGCCAGTGCCGACAGGCGCTCCCGGGGAACAAAGGGCGTCGGCTGGGACAGCAGCGTCAATAGGTGGCCGGGGTCCTGCAGCAAGGAGGCATCCCGGGCCAGCATCAGGTACCCCGCCAGCGCCTCGACCAGCGGCAGGCGAAAGACGAAGCGATCCTCCCGGGCCAGCCGGAAGGGAATGCCGGCACGCAGCAGCGCCAGCTGCAGGGGCACCGACAAGGCCCAGCTGCGTACCAGCAGGCTGGCCTCCGAAAGGTCCCGGCCCTGGCGCTGCCAGTCGGCGAGTTCGTCGAGCAATGCCTGACTGCCCTGGTTCACCGACAGCGTGGTCGACGGGTTGTCGGGGGCGGCCAGGCAAATCTGGTCGGGACGACGCCGGTTGGCGTCGATGGCATGGTTGGCCACCAGGGCCAGGGCATGGCCATGCCGAAAGGTCGTCGACAAGGGGTAGTCACGCGCGGCGCCGAAGGTCGCGGTGAAGTTTTCGAGCATGGTATCGGGATGGGCGCCGCGCCATTCGTAGATGCACTGGTTGGCGTCGCCCACCGCCATCACCGCCGCCTCGCGCCCCGCCAGCACGGCCAGCAGGCGTTGCTGGGCGACATTGATGTCCTGATACTCGTCGATGATGACGTGATCGAGAAAGCCCTGCACCCGAGCGCGCAGGTCGGCGTCTGCCTCCAGGGCTCGCAGCGGACGATAGATCAGGTCGGCATAGGTCATCAGACCGTGATCGGCGAGCAGGGTCTCGGCCTGCTCGAAGGCGCCCACGAAATGCTCGGTGCCATCGCCGAAATCGAGCCGCGCATAGAGCTCGGCGGGCTCGGCCATTTCCGCCTTCACCAATCCACAGAAGTGCGCCAGGGCTTCCAGCTTGTCGGCATCGAGGGCGGTCTCGCGCGCTTCTGGCGCCCCTTCCAGGGCATTCAGCGAGGCCTGGCGCAGCAGGCGCTCCAGTTGCCAGTCGGCGGTCAGCAACTGACGCGGCGACAGCACCCCCCAGCGGGTCAAACTCTGGCTGAGACGATGCCCCAGGGAGTGGAAGGTCCGTACATCGGGCAGCCGCTGCCCTGCCGGTGCCATGGCGGTCAATCGCGCCTGGAAGTCCTCGCGGGCGGAACGGTTGAACATCAAGATCAGCAGGCGCGTCGGGTCGACGCCGCGCCCGAGCAACGTCAGTACCCGCGCGACCATGGTGGTGGTCTTGCCGGCACCGGCGACCGCCGCGACACGGGCATGCCCCTGATCATGCGCCACGACGGCGCGCTGCTCCAACGTCAGCTTCATGGCGCCTCGCCGTCCAGACGCCCCAGCGGATGCCAGGCGCCGCCGCTGGTCAGCCCCAGCCAGGGCACACCCTGCTCGTCGACACGCTCCTCGGCCTGCTCGATCAAGCGGTAGAAGAGGTTACGCCCGAGCCGCGCAGCGAGCCCGAAGCGCACCGGCACTTCCGGGACCCACTCGTCACGTGGCGTGGCGGTGATGCTCAGGCGGTGAGTCTCGTCGAGCCGTACCCGATCGCCCAGATTGGTGACGACATGCCAGTCGCCCTGGTCGTCGCGTTCGGCATCGACGGCGATGAAGGCCAGGTCCTCGACGCGAATGCGCTGCTTCTCGATGGGCGTCACCAGCCAGTGCGAACCATCGTCCTCGCGGCGCAGGATAGTGGAAAGCAGACGCACCAGGCGTGGCCGAGCGATGACACCGCCCTCGTGAATCCAGCGACCATCGGCGGCGATCAGCAGGTCCATCTCGCCGGCCTGTTCGGGGGCCCAGCGATCCACCGGCGGAATCCCGCCCGAGACATCGATATCGGCCATGAGTGAATCCAGATGCATGTGCACTCCTGCGGACGGCGATGGGCGGACAAGGCACGCGAGACCCGGCCTGTCTGCGCGACAGACGAACCCGGGTCAGGACGAACCCGGGTCAGACCAGGCCGGCCCTGGCCAATGACTGGCGCACCTCGCTCGAGGCCTCGGGCGCGGCCGCCTTGAACAGTCGATAGAAATTGGCGGCGGTCTGCATGGCAACCTCCTCGACGCTGATGCCGCGTTCGGCAGCGATGCACTCGGCCACTTCCACCACCCAGGCCGGCTCATTGGGCTTGCCGCGATGAGGCACCGGCGCCAGGTAGGGACTGTCGGTCTCGATCAGCAGGCGGTCGAGAGGCAGGCGCCGCGCCAGTTCACGGACTGAGGTGGCATTGCGAAAGGTGACGATGCCCGACAACGAGATATGAAACCCCTGGCCGACGGCCTCGCGGGCCATGTCCAGGTCCTCGGTGAAGCAGTGCAGCACGCCGCCGACGGCAGGGTCGACATGCTCGCGTATCAGCGCCAGGGTGTCTTCCCGTGCCTCGCGGGTATGAATGATCACCGGCAGGCCGAGCTGGGTGGCCGCGATCAGGTGACGACGAAAGCGCTCGTACTGTACATCGCGCGGCACGCCGTCGTAGTGGTAGTCGAGCCCGGTCTCGCCGATGGCCACGGCGCCATGGCCGTCGGCAGACTCCATGATCGCCTCGACGCTCGGCTCCTCGGGCACCTCGTGCAGAGGGTGAACACCGGCGGAAATCGCCACGTCGTCGTGCTCGCGAGCAAGCGCGGCGAGGCCGGGCACACCGTCGAGCGTGGTCGCGATGGCCAGGAACTGGCGCACGTCACGGGCACGGGCCGCTTCCAGGGCCGCCCCGACATCGCCGTCATGGGTGCGGGGATCGAGGCGGTCGAGGTGACAGTGGGAATCGACAAACATGCGCTTCACCGGTTTGAAAATGAAAGGAACACCGTCCGGTGCCGTGGCATCGATCAGGATCTGAGCAACGCCGCCCAGCGGACCAGCCAAGCTTCGAGCACCAGTTGGGGATTGGGGTTGTTGCCCTCGGCCAGCAGACGCCGTTGTTCGCGAGCATAGTCCAACAGCCGGAACCAGTCGCGGACCCGGGCATTCTTGACCGCCTGACGGTACAACGGCAGCAGGTCGGGGTTGCGTAACTCGGCGGAGACACCGGACAACCCGAGGCGAATCAGGTCCTCGAGCCAGGCGATACCGTACCACAGGATGGCATCGACCGACTGCCGGTCCAGCCGCGCGGCCTCGGCGACCGGCTCGGCGCCACGCACCAGGGCATCGAAGGTTTCGTGGAGCTGCTGCCGCAGGGCCCGGGATTCCGGGTCGGCCAACTCCAGGGCCCTCAACGGCAGCCCGCCCGAGGCACGCCACCAGAAACGCGCATCGTCCTCGCCACCAAGCCGTTCGCCCAGCCAGGCCAGGCTTTCCGTCTCGTCGGCCTGCGCCAGGCTCCATTGCTGACAGCGTGAGCGTATGGTCGGCAGCAGGTGCGAGGGAATATCCGACAACAGCACGAACAATGTCTTGCCACCGGGCTCCTCCAGGCTCTTGAGCAGGGCGTTGGAGGCCGCCACGTTCATGGCTTCCGCCGGCGTGATGACGATCACCCGATAGCCGCCCTGCTGGGCGGTCTGGGCGACGAAGGCATTGATATCGCGTACCGGGCCGATGCGAATCTGGCGCTTGCCCTCCTCGGGCGACACCCGCATCAGGTCCGGGTGGTAACCGGACGCCAGCATTCGGCAGGCATGGCAATGGCCACAGGCGAACTCGCCGGGCGCGGCGCACAGGGTTCGGGCGATCAATGCCTCGGCCAGCGACGTCTTGCCGATGCCTTTCGGTCCGGCAAACAACAGGGCGTGCGGCAAGCGGCCTGCATCGGCGAGGCGCGTGATCTCCTTCCAGCGCGCCGCCAGCCAGGGATAGGGACGCACGATGTCCGTCATGACCACGCCTCCAGGCGGTCATCGAGCAGGGTTCTCAGCTCGTCCTGCACCGCATCCAGTGGCTGATCGGCATTCACCACACATACGCGATCCGGGGCCGCCTTCGCTCGTGCCAGATAGGCGCGGCGTACGGCCTCGAAGAACTCGGCACGCTCGCGCTCGAAGCGGTCTCGCTCGCCTCCATCGTGATCGAGGCGCCCTTCCAGGCGACGCTGGGCCGCTGCCATGGGCATATCCAGCAGCAGCGTCAGGTCGGGCGTCAGACCACGTTGGACGAAAGCCTCCAGTTCGGCAATGCGCGAGGCGTCGATGCCACGCCCCCCCCCCTGATAGGCGAAGGTCGCATCCGTGAAGCGGTCACAGACCACCCAGGCGCCCCGTTCGAGTGCCGGTCGCACCACTCGGGCCAGATGTTGGGCCCGGGCGGCGAACACCAGCAGCAGCTCGGCGTCATCGTCGAGCGGCTCGTTGCCGGCGGGATCGAGCAGCAGGCCTCGAATGGCCTCGGCCCTCGGCGTTCCCCCCGGTTCCCGGGTGCGTACCACCTCGATGCCATGCGCCTCGAGATGATCGACCACCAGCGCAAGGTTGGTGGTCTTGCCCACGCCTTCGCCGCCTTCCAGGGTGATAAAGCGTCCACGCCTCGTCATGTGGCTTCCCGATGGTTGGTAAATAAATCAGCGATTACGGATATAGCGATTGACGGCGTTATTGTGCTCGCGCAGGGTGCGCGAGAAATGGTGCGTACCATCACCGCGGGAAACGAAATACAGCGCTTCGCCCTCTGCAGGCTGCACAGCGGCCTCCAGGGAGGCGCGCCCCGGCAAGGCAATCGGCGTCGGTGGCAGGCCCTCGATCACGTAGGTGTTGTAGGGCGTGGCCTCGCGCAGGTCGGCACGGGTGATGTTGCCCTCGTAACGGTCCCCCATGCCATAGATCACGGTGGGGTCGGTCTGCAGACGCATGCCCCGCTCCAGGCGGCGGACGAATACCCCGGCGATACGATTGCGCTCTTCCGGCGCGCCGGTTTCGCGCTCTACCAGAGAGGCCATGATCAAGGCCTCATAGGGCGACTCAAGCGGCAGGTCCTCGGCACGCTCGGCCCAGGCCGCCTCCAGCACCTCGTCCATTCGCACCATGGCCTGACGTAGAATCTCCAGGTCGCTGATCCCCTTGCGATACCGGTAGGTATCGGGGAAGAAACGTCCTTCGGGATGCTCGCCCTCCCTTCCCAGCCGCGTCATGATCTCGGCATCGCTCAGCGCTCTTGTCTCGTGATCGAGCTTCTCCGCCTCTGCCAGGGCTGCGCGCATCTGTTCGAAGGTCCAGCCTTCGGGAATGGTCACTTCATATCTGACCACCTCATGACGGCGCAGGCGCTCGAGCAATGCTCGTCCGTCCATGCCCGGCTCGAGCCGGTATTCGCCCGGCCTGAGTGCCGGCACGGCATCCGGCTCGAGACGCGTCAGCAACCGGAAGGCCCAGGCATTCTCGAGAACGCCACGTTCGGCGAGCTCGCCGATGACTCGATGATAGCCCGCCCCTTCCGGTACCTCGTAGATGAGTGGTTCGTCGATCGGCAGCGGCGCCTCGAGACGCGTTTCCCAGTAACGATATCCACCGCCGGCAATCAGGGCGACCAGAATCACCAGTAACGGCAGGAACTTCAGCGCACGTTTCATGCCTTTTCCTCGTCTCGCTCACCCGACTCATCTTCGTGACGCGGATAGCCCAGGAGCGCGTGGGCCTCGGCCTGCAACTCGCGATGCACCCTGCCGATCGTCCAGCACGCCCGCTGCCGTCCCTGCTCGTCGTCGAGACGTCGCACCGGCCAGAGGCCTTGCACGGCATTGCCGAGCCAGACGGCCTCTGCACCTTCGAGAACGCCGGGGGCGGCATCCACTTCCTGAATGCCGAGACGTCGACACAAGCCCTCTCGCAAGGTACCCGACACCCCGCAGCGCGCCAGTCCCGGCGTTTCCAGGCGCCCTGCCCGACGCCAGAACACATTCATGCAGGTCGCCTCGACCAGATGCCCCTCGCTGTCACACAGCAGGCCTTCAGCGATCTCCGGATCCTGCCACTCGGCACGAGCCATGACATTTTCCAGACGGTTGAGATGCTTGAGGCCGGCAAGCTGCGGTTGAATGCCCAGCGCCAACCGACAATGACGCACGCGAACCCCCCGCCACCAGCGCTCGGAGGCTGGTGAAAAGGGAGTCGCATGCCAACGCAGACGCGGCGCGGGCGCCTCGGGGGGAAGATAACCACGCCCACCGCTGCCTCGGGTCAGGGTCAGCTTGAGCACTCGGAGTCCCTGACCGGCCCGAGCCGGCAGGGCATCCAGAACCGCGCGCGACGGCATGGGGATACCCAGTCGCTTGCAACCCCGTGCGAGCCGCGCCATGTGCGGCTCCCACAGTGTCGCCACGCCATCCCGAACCAGGACAGTCTCGAACAGACCATCGCCGTAAGCCAGGCCACGGTCGTCGAAGGGCACGCCCTCCCCGTTTCCGATATCCTCCGGCGACAGACTCACACCTTCGAGAAGAGCAGCGTGCCGTTGGTGCCGCCGAAGCCGAAGGAATTCGACAGACTCACGTCGATCTTCATCTCACGGGCGCTGTTCGGCACGTAATCCAGGGTGCAGCCATCCTGGAGGTTGTCCAGGTTGATGGTCGGCGGTGCCACCTGGTCGCGAATTGCCAGCACGCTGAACACCGCCTCGACGGCACCGGCGGCACCGAGCAGATGACCGATCATCGACTTGGTGGAACTGACGGCCACGTCCCGGGAAGCCGCCCCCAGCACCTTCTCCACTGCACGACTCTCGGCGAGGTCGCCGGCCTGGGTCGAAGTACCATGGGCATTGATATAGTCGATGGCCGACGGGTCGATGCCGGCGTCGTGAATGGCATTGCTCATCGACATCGCCGCACCGCTGCCATCTTCGGGGGGCGCGGTCATGTGGTGGGCATCGTCGCTCATGCCGAAGCCACTCAACTCGGCATAGATGGTCGCGCCTCGGGCGACGGCATGCTCGTACTCTTCCAGCACCATGACGCCGGCACCGTCGGACAGCACGAAGCCATCCCGGTCGCGATCCCAGGGCCGGCTCGCCGCTTCGGGATCGTCATTGCGGGTGGACAGCGCCCGTGCCGCGGAGAACCCCCCCAGTCCGAGCGGCGTGGTCGCCATCTCGGCGCCACCGCAGACCATCACGTCGGCGTCGCCATAGGCGATGGTCCGGGCACTGTAGCCGATGTTGTGGGTACCGGTCGTGCAGGCGGTCGTGATGGCGATGTTGGGGCCGCGGAAGCCATGCTGGATGGCCAGGTTGCCGGAGATCATGTTGATGATCGAGCCCGGTACGAAGAACGGGGAAATGCGCCGCGCACCGCCCTTCTGCAGGGCGTTGTGGTTGTGCTCGATCATCGGCAGGCCGCCGATGCCGGAGCCGATGGCGACCCCGATCCGGTGAGCATTGTCGTCGGTGCACTCGATCCCGGCATCTTCGATCGCCTGACCACCAGCCGCCACCCCGTACTGGATGAACAGGTCCATCTTCCTGGCATCCTTGGGATTGAGATAGGGACTGATATCGAAATTCTTCACCGAGCCGCCGAAGCGCGTATTGAAGCCGCTGGCATCGAAGTGCTCGATCGGGGCAATACCGCTCTTGCCGGCCACGATGTTCCGCCAGCTCTCGTCAACGGTGTTTCCCACCGGCGTGACCAAGCCCAGCCCGGTCACCACAACCCTTCTGCGAGCCATCAGCTTTCCTCCAGACATCTCAAGATAGTGCAGCCCATCCAGGGGCGTTCATTGCCGGGCATTATACCCGACTCATCGCGCGCTGTACGCCATGCGGCAACCCACGGAAAACGAAGAATATCGAGATATGGCGCGAACAACGCCAGCATCGGTGTCATGGCCCCATAGCATAAGAGCCGCCCTGCATGGCAGGACGGCTCTCTCCGGGCAATACCCGGACCTTTCAGCAAGCGGGGTCGACCGCGCCCTTACTGGTGGGCGTTAACGTAGTCGATGGCTTCCTGAACGGTGGTGATCTTCTCGGCTTCCTCGTCGGGAATCTCGGTGTCGAATTCCTCTTCGAGCGCCATCACCAGCTCGACGGTATCCAGGGAATCGGCGCCGAGGTCCTCGGTGAAGGAAGATGAGCTCTGGATGTCCTCTTCCTTGACGTTCAGGCGCTCGGCCACAACCTTCTTCACGCGCTCTTCGATGGTGCTCATTATGACGTACTCCAGTCGTTCACGTTAGCCGTTCTGATGACCAGCCGGTTCAAATCCGCAAGCATAAGCTGCGGGGTAGTTTATAGACCGCTCTGGGTCGACGCAACCGCCGCATGCCGCGGCGTCAACGCATGTTCATGCCGCCATTCACATGCAGGGTTTCGCCGGTGATATAGCTTGCCGTCTCGCCGGTCAAAAAGCCCACCGCGGCGGCGATTTCTTCCGGGCGACCCAGTCGCGACAACGGAATCTGGCCGAGCAGCGCTTCCTGCTGGGCCTCGGGCAGCGACTCGGTCATGTCGGTGGCGATGAAACCCGGCGCCACGGCATTGACCGTGATATCGCGCGCCGCCACTTCACGCGCCAGCGCCCGGGTGAAGCCTTCCATGCCGGCCTTGGCCGCCGCATAGTTGGCCTGTCCAAGGTTGCCCATGGTGGCGACCACCGAGCTGATGGAAACGATGCGGCCGAAGCGTGCCCGGGTCATGCCGCGCAGGCAAGCCTTGCTGACGCGATAGACCGACTTGAGGTTGGCGTCCAGGACCGCATCCCAGTCGTCTTCCTTCATGCGCATCAGCAGATTGTCGCGCGTGATCCCGGCATTATTGACCAGGATGGTCGGCGCGCCGAATTCCTCGCCGATGGACTTGATCAGGGCATCCACGCTCTGCTGATCGGTGACGTCCAGGCGACGCCCGGCACCTTCGATGCCCTGCTCCTTGAGGTCCGCATCGATACGCTCGGCACCGGCATCGCTGGTCGCCGTACCGATCACGATACGTCCCTGGCGCCCCAGCTCATGGGCGATGGCGCGGCCGATGCCGCGACTGGCCCCGGTGATCAGGGCGACTCTACGCTCGGTTGTCATGCTCTCTTCCATTCTCGTCCGGGAGAGGGAGTCAGCCATTGGCCGACGGCGACTGGCCCGCCGCTTCGCGAGCCAGCTCCAGGGCAGCGGTGAGGCTATCCGGATCATTGACGGACAAGCCCCGACTACCCCGGGCAATTCGCTTGTTGAGGCCGGTCAGCACCTTGCCGGGCCCGCACTCGACGAACACCTCGGCGCCCAGTCCCGACAGGGCCTCGACGCAGGACGTCCAGCGCACCGGTTGATAGAGCTGCTCGACCAAGCGAGTCCGCAGCGTCTCGACATCGGCATGCGCCTCGGCATCGACATTCTGGATCACGGTGTAGCGCGGGGCACGAAATTCGATCGATGCCATCGCTTCGGCCAGCCGGTCGGCGGCCGGCCGCATCAGGTCACAGTGCGAAGGCACCGACACCGGCAGCGGCATGGCACGCTTGGCACCGGCTTCCTGACAGGCCGAGATGGCGCGATCAACGGCCGCCTTGCTGCCGGCGATGACCACCTGTCCCGGCGCATTGTAGTTGACCGCCGCCACGACGTCGCCCTCGGCGGCCTTGGCACAAGCCGCCTCGACCGCCTCGTCATCGAGGCCGAGCACGGCGGCCATGGCGCCCTCGCCCATGGGCACGGCATCCTGCATCGCCTCGCCTCGCAGCTTGACCAGGCGCACACCCTCGGCGAAGGGTAACGCACCGGCACACACCATGGCGCTGTACTCTCCCAGGCTGTGGCCGGCCATCGCCGCGGGACGCGGCCCTTCCAGCTCCTGCCAGACCCGCCATATCGACACGCTGGCCGTCAGCAATGCCGGCTGGGTACGAGCAGTGGCGTTGAGCGCCTCGGCGGGCCCTTCCTGGACCACTTGCCAGAGGTCATAGCCCAGCGCATCGGACGCTTCCTCGAAGGTGGTGCCCACCACGCTGTAGCGTTCCGCCAGCTCGCGCAGCATGCCGATCTGCTGGGAGCCCTGCCCGGGGAAGATGAGGGCAAGGGGTTGAGTCATGTCGATCACCTTTGCTCTTGTTGACTTGCCTCGCCGTCCGCCGCATCCGTGACGGTGGAGGCGAGTGTCCTGGATCCGCTAGCGTCTCGACCGTCATCGACGGCCGAGACGCTAGCGGACCGGCGCTGGCCAAGTGCTTCGTCCAGGCAGCCCGGCAGGTCGTGGGCGACTTCCCGGGCCGCGCGTGCCACGGCGTAATGGAAGCCGGCGGCATCGGCGCCGCCATGGCTCTTGATGACGATACCATCGAGCCCCAGCAGACTGGCACCGTTGTAGCGCACCGGATCGAGCTCACCGCGCAGCCTCGCCAGCGCGGGGCGTGCCAGCCACCCCACCAGTCGGCTGGACCAGTGAGCCTCGAAGGTCGCCTGGACCCGGCGCACCAGCATGCGCGCCAGCCCCTCGCTGGCCTTGAGCACGGCGTTGCCGACGAAGCCATCGCACACCACGACATCGACCTCGCCGGAAAAGATGGCATCTCCCTCGACGAACCCGAGGTAGTGCAGGCCCGGTTCTTGCCTGAGCAGCTCATCGGCACGCTGCACGCTGGCCGTCCCCTTGGTGCCCTCGACGCCAACGTTGAGCAGGCCGACCCGAGGGTGTGCCAGGTCATCGACGCGACGCGCCATGACCTCGCCCATCAGGGCGAAGTCCCGGAGCCGTTCGGCCTCGACATCGACATTGGCGCCCAGATCGAGCAGGTAGCAGCGACCCTCGCGGCGTGTCGGGATCGCGGTACTGATCGCCGGACGAGTCACTCCGGCCACCATGCCAAGCGCACGACGCGCCAATGCCATCAAGGCACCGGTATTGCCAGCACTGACGCCGGCCTCGGCCTCGCCTCGCGCCAGACATGCCAGCATTCCCGCCATGCTGGTGTCCGCAGGGCCACGCAACACCTGAGCAGGTCGTTGGTCCTGGCTGACGACACCGGGTGCATCCACGACGCGCAAACGCGACGACGCCGCGGCGAGAGACCGCGGCAGCCGGGAGAGTTCCTCGTCCAGATGTCGGGCGGGACCAAACAGCTGAATATCGAGGCCGGGGTCGGCCATGACGGCACTAGCGGCGCCCGCCACGGCAGCACGGGGCCCCAGATCCCCTCCCATGGCGTCAACGGCAATCCGCATCTCAGTCATCAGGCGTCATGGCGCAAGGGGTCGCCGTCTTCAGGCGTCGACGACCTTGCGACCGCGATAGTAGCCATCCGGCGCAACATGGTGACGCAGATGGGTGGTACCGGTTTCCTTGTCCTGGGACAGTGCCTTGCCGGTCAGGGCGTCGTGGCTGCGACGCATGCCGCGCTTGGAACGGGTCTTGCGGTTCTGTTGAACTGCCATGAGATATCACTCCAGAGTGAATCGATGAAATATCAGTGTTTTTTGCCCTTGAGGTGCTTGAGCACATCGAAGGGGCTCTTGGCGGGCGTGTCCGAATCGACGGAACCCACCCCGCTGCTCAGCTGGTCGCGCGAGACCTGGCAATCGGCCTCGTCGTGGTAAACCACCTGGGGCAGACTGAGGATCAGTTCATCCTCCACCACGGCCAGAAGGTTCAGCTGTTCGTTTTCCACCAGCACCGGTTCATGAGTGCTCGGCAGATCCGCCGCCAGGGCGTCGCTGGTCACCAGCCCCAGCAGGAAGTCACTCTCGACCTCGCTCGCCATGGGCGACAGGCAGCGTCGACACGGCAACTGCAGCCCGGCCTCGAGATGGCCTTCGATCCCCCGACGCCCCTGGGCGTCGATGGTGAAGTTCAGCCACACTCGAGCGTCCCCTTGCTGCTCGCCGACGGCCTCGGCAAGCCTGGGCATCTCGGCCAGCGCCACCAGGCCCTCGAGGTGTTCGCCGTGGGCAGCGAGCTTGTAAGGCTCGACCCGGCTTGGAAGTCGTGAGGTCAACATAGGCGCGCAATGATAGGCACTCCCCCAGTTCCTGTCAAAGCCGCCATCGTCTCGGGTTACAATGCGCCGCGAGCGCCTCGCCACCCTGCCTCACTTCCGTCTGGAGACCCCATGTCACGACTGGTCCTTGCTTCCGGCTCACGCTTCCGCCGCCAACTGCTCGACCGCCTGGAGATCCCCTACGCCTGGGCAAGCCCGGACATCGACGAGACACCCCGCGATGGTGAATCCCCCCAAGCGCTGGTGCATCGTCTGTCATTATCCAAGGCCGAGCGACTGGCAACGGACTGGCCGGATCACCTGATCATCGGCTCCGACCAGGTCGCGGTCTTCGACGGCCGGACGCTGGGCAAGCCCGCCGATGAAGCCGCGGCACGCGCCCAGCTGGCCGCCTTCTCGGGGCACCGGGTGAACTTCTTGACCGGCCTGGCCCTGATCGACACCCGACAAGCGAGCCACCGGGTCTGTCACGAACGCTACGACGTCGTTTTCCGCCACCTGACCGAGGGAGAAATTGCCCGCTACGTCGACCGGGAACGCCCTCTGGACAGCGCCGGCAGCTTCCGCATGGAAGGCCTCGGCATCACGTTGTTCGAACGCCTCGAAGGCGACGATCCCAACACCCTGATCGGCCTGCCACTCATCCGCCTCTGCGACATGCTCCGCGACGCCGGGCTGGATCCGTTGGGCGAGCCGTAAGCCGTAAGCCGTAAGCCGTAAGCCGTAAGCCGTAAGCCGTAAGCCGTAAGCCGTAAGCCGTACGCGGTCAGCCGTGA
>NZ_JAVXUS010000008.1:0-126183 GCF_032334135.1 Halomonas sp. I1 | reverse complement strand
AGCGGGGACCGGATTTGAACCGATGACCTTCGGGTTATGAGCCCGACGAGCTACCAGACTGCTCCACCCCGCATCAACGTGTGGCGTATTCTACACATCCTGAGCGATGCGTCAACCACGGCTTTCGCAGGCGCTTCCGTTTGGACAGCGTTGGCCCATACTCTTCAAGCTGTCACATGGATGACCGCTGAAGGAGCGACACTGTTGGAAAGGCTTGGAATGCCATCATCCAAGCATGGCGTGAAACGGAGAGGGAGATAGCCAATGACAACATCAACGTCCGTTGCCTGGGTGACGGGAGGTACTGGCGGAATCGGCTCTGCCATCTGTCGAACCCTGGCCGATGCCGGGTACTTCGTAGTGGCGGGATATCGAAACCCTGACAAGGCCCAGGCATGGCTCGAGACGCAGCGGGCCGACGGTTACACGAACATCGCGCTCTCTGGTGTCGACCTTTCCAGTTATGAGGATTGCGTGAAGGGGGCCCAGGAGATTCGCGATACTCATGGGCCGATCAGTGTGCTGGTCAACTGTGCCGGCATCACCCGTGACGGCACCCTGAAGAAAATGACGTCCGAGCAGTGGCACGAAGTGCTCGATACGAACCTCAACAGCGTCTTCAATACCTGCCGCAGCGTGATCGAGGACATGCTCGAGCATGGCTATGGACGCATCATCAATATATCGTCGATCAACGGTCGCAAGGGGCAGTTCGGACAGGCCAACTATGCGGCGGCCAAGGCGGGCATGCATGGCTTGACCATGTCGCTGGCACAGGAGACGGCGACCAAGGGCATCACCGTCAACACGGTGTCGCCGGGCTATATTGCCACCGACATGATCATGGACATTCCCGACAAGGTGCGTGAGGCGATTCGCGAGTCCATTCCCATGAAACGTTTCGGTACGCCGGAGGAGATCGGGCGTTTGGTGGCGTTTCTGGCCGACAGGGAGTCCGGCTTTATCACCGGGGCCAATATCGACATCAACGGCGGGCAATTCATGGGGTGAGCCGAGTCGCTCATCGGTGCCCGCGTTTTTCGCGGCGTGAGCCACCTTCAGGGGGGCGGAAGCTGGGTCAGGCTTTCCAGCGTTCGATCCAGTTCGCCGACCTCCCGTTCCCACAAGGCCGGTGGGATTGGTCCGGTGGCGAGCAGCTCGCACAGTACGCCGCGCAGCTCCTTCGCCCGCGAGGGCTCTTGCCTCAGGTTGTCGTTCAAGCGTTCCACCTGGATGGCCAGTCGCAGGGGGTCGTCCCGCTGGGCAACCTGCCCGCCGGCGAGCAATGCCAGGTGGACGCGGACACGCGCCAGACGCTCTTCGATTTCCGTCGGATCCGGCGGGTTTTGCCGGGCCGCGTTGCGACGCTCGTGAGCACTTTCCAGGTCACTCGACAGCACGGGATCCCCGGTATGCCGGACATTTTCGGGAGCCGCACCTTCCAGGCTCGCGGCATCGGCCCGTAGATGCGCATCGAGCAGAGGGCGTGCCCGATGCCAGCGATGGACCACTTCGGCCAGAGCGAGACGCGCCAGTCGCTCACGCCTGGCGCGGATGATGCCCGACCAGCGCTTACGCATGCCTTCGCTGCGTCGTCCATGCGGTAGTGGCTCCAATGCCATGGCGTCGTTGATGGCCTCGTCGAGGCGGGCTGCGTCGTCACTGGAGGCGGGGTGCCAGGCATCGAGACGCTCGATCAGGGCCTGCATGGCATCGAGCTTCGCCTTGTTGCCCTGGTCGTGCTGTTTGCGGGCGGCATCCCGGCTGGCGAATATCTCATCGCAGATATGACGAAACTCGCGCCATAGGGCCTTCTCTTCATGACGGGGTGCGCGCCCCAATGTGCGCCAGCGTTTCTGCAGCGACTTGGCGTTTTCCGCCCGTTGAGCCGGGGAGTGTTCGCCGTCGCGGAGACGGCGGGCCTCCTCGATCAAGTCCCGCTTGGCATCGGCGACCTTGCCGGCGCGACGCTCGATCAAGGCCTGCAGTTCGTGACGGATACGACCGAAACGTCGGCCGATGGCTTCTGCCTGGTCGCGAGGGACCGGGGAGTGGCGTCGCCATTGCTGGCGGGCCCGGTCGCGAATTTCGCGCAGGGCATCTGGGTCCGCCTGGCTCGAGGGTTGGTCGAGCAGGGTTTCCAGTTGCTCGCATAGGGCCTCGCGAGCTTCCAGATTGCGCTGTCGCTGTGCCTGTTGCTGTTGACGCCATGGTCCCAGACGTTCGTGGATGCGATCCGAGGCGGTGCGGAAGCGGGTCGATTGCTCGCGGTTGGCGGCGGCATCGCCGAGGCCTTTCCACTCCTTGATCAGGCGGCGGTGCCGACGGTCCAGTTCGGCGTCGCTCAGGGTGCTGTCATCAGCCAGGGCCACGATGTCCTGGCAGAGCTGGTCACGCTTGGGGCCCGCGACGAAGCCTCGCCAATCGCGCAGCTCGGCGAGTCGTGCTCCCAGGCGCTTGAGCCGACTGGCGTCGATACGCTTGCCGGGAAGCTCTCCCGCCTGCTGACGCAGGCGCTGATGCAGGCGGCTGGCCCCCTTGAAAGCGCCGCTCTCCAGCAGGCGCTCGAGGTGTTCCAGGTCGTCGTCGAAGCGAGCCAGGCGTGCCTCGAGGTTGTCATCCGTCGGTGCCTCCTGCTGTCGCTCGAGTTGGTCATGAGCACGTTGCAGCAGCGGGGAGGGGGGCAGCTCGCGGGGCCAGCCACAGGCGTCGACCAGGGCGGCGAGGCGGTCGTCATCGCCATCGTTCAGCGCCTCCTGAATGGCGTCGGTACGTTCGTCGAGGCGCACCCGGGCCTGGACGATGCGGTCATAGCTTGCCAGCGCCGCGTCATAGCGCTGGCGCAGGGCGTCGTCGGCGAGGTGCTTGTCGGAGAGCGCCTGCCAGCGGCTGGCCATCAGTTGCTTCTGTGATCGCAGGCTGGCGATATCCTGGTCGGCGAGACGCTCTCCGTGACGCAGGCCATCGAGGCTTTCCTCTAGCGCCTCGACCAGGGATTCGCGGGCCTGGTCGGCATCCTCTCGTCGTTGGTCGGCGATGTCCTGGGCGTGTTCGTGAGCTTCATGGTCGCTGATGACCTTGCGGCAGCGCAGGCAGGCGTCCTGGTAGCGACGTTCCTGCTCGGCATCGGGGATGTCTTCCAGTTGTGACCATTCGCGCATCAAGTGACGAAACCGTCCGGCGTAGAGCGGTTCCCAGGCGCTGGCGGCATGCCCCTCGAGGCGTTCCAGCAAGGCTCGGCGTCGTTCCCGGGCCGATGCCAGCGAGGCCGCATCGGCGCGTAGCTGGTTGAGGCGTTCGCGGGCGCGGCGAATCACTCGGCGGTCCCGGCGGGCTTCGTTGACCAAACGTGCCAGGCCAGCTTCGCTGGTGACACGCTCGGCGGCGGCGTGACGAACCGCGGCGATGCCATTTTCGCAGGCTTGTCGAATCAAGGCGGCTTCGGTGTCGAGGCGTGCCAGGGCGGCGAGGCGCAGCTGCTGGTTGTCGCCTTCCAGGGCGAGGCGCTCGAGCATCGCCGGATCGTCGAGCATCTCGGTCAACGCCATGCGTCGCCCCAGGTCATGGTGCCCTGCCCGGCCGGTGAGGAGCATGACCAGGCGTTCGCGGAGCTCTTCGGACTCGCCATGCTCGGTGCGCAGTACGATCAGTCGCTCCGGGTCATCCAGCCGTTCCAGGGCCGTACGCCGTACGCCGCCATCCTCGTCGACGGCGAGCCGCTCCAGCGTCTGGCGCTGATCATCGCGCTCGGGGTCGAGTCGAAGGGTGGCTTGGCGTCGGACGTCGGGGTCCGGGTGTCGCCAGCGGGAGGCGAACAGTCGACGTAGCAGTCCTGGCATGTTGTTTCCGGTGAGGTTGCGGCAGGGGCGCGAAATCAGGTGAACGGCGTTCGGGGCACAGTAGCGGCCCATCGGGTATCTAAGCATGCGTCGGCGCGGCAGAAAAGGGCATCGGACACGAGTGTTGCCGTTACGAGACACTGACATGGAGTGGGTGTTGGGCTTATGATCAGTTGCAGGGTTCGGGGCTCTCGCTTAGCTTGTGAGCTGTACCCCGACCATCACCCGACGTGGAGTTCGGCAATGAGTCTCAAAGTGGAAAGAGACGGCATGGCATTCACCTTCAAGGGCGGTATGTTGCCGATGACGGTCATGGAGCTGGCCAGTGCCGATCCCGAGCACATCCGCGAGCAACTCGCCGGCAAGCTCAGCCAGTCTCCGGCTTTCTTTCATCATACCCCGGTGGTGCTCAACGTCGAGCGCCTCGATGAGCCACACCTGGCGCTCGAACGGATCTGTGCGGTATGTCGCGCCCACAAGCTGCTGCCGGTGGCTGTGCGTGGCGGCCCCGATCCGGTCAAGCAGTCCGCCTGGGCCCTGGGGCTTGGCTGGTTTCCGCCCCAGGAAGCCGATCGGCCGCGCGCGTTGGAGAGCGTGCCGGTGAGCGAGGACGCCGAGGCCGGTGCAGAGGAGGCGCCGCCGCCCGTCGCCGATGAGATGGCGGGAGGGCGCATCTTTCGGGGCACGGTGCGTTCGGGCCAGCAGATTACCTCGCCCGAGGGTGACCTGGTCGTGGTCGGTGCGGTCAATGCCGGCGCCGAGGTGCTGGCCGGCGGCAGCGTGCATGTCTACGGCCCCCTGCGCGGCCGCGCCCTGGCCGGTATCCATGGCAATACCCAGGCCGGCATCTTCTGCCGTGAGCTGCGTGCCGAGCTGCTTTCCGTGGCCGGCAACTACAAGCGCCTCGAGGATATCGATCCGCGCTTGCTCGGTACTGCCATTCAGGTGAGTCTGAGCGAGGCGCAATTGAGTATTACGCCGTTGGACTGACACGGCCGCACAACGACGATTCGGCAGCGTGCGGCGCTGCCCTTTCTCCCAACATGACAGACAGGATGTGACACTTGGCAAAGATCATCGTTGTGACCTCCGGCAAGGGTGGGGTCGGCAAGACAACCAGTGCAGCCGCCGTCGCCACGGGGCTGGCCCTGCGCGGGCAGAAGACCGTGGTGATCGACTTCGACGTCGGACTGCGTAATCTCGACCTGGTCATGGGCTGTGAGCGCCGCGTGGTCTATGACCTGGTCAACGTCATTCAAGGAGAGGCGGGCCTGAATCAGGCGCTGATCCGCGACAAGCGGATCGACAACCTGCATATCATGCCGGCCTCCCAGACCCGGGACAAGGATGCCCTGACCCTGGAAGGCGTGGAGCAGGTGCTCGAGACCCTGAACAAGGATTTCGACTATATCATCTGCGATTCGCCCGCCGGCATCGAGCGCGGGGCGCAGTTGGCCATGTACTTCGCCGACGAGGCGATCGTGGTCACCAATCCCGAGGTGTCCTCGGTGCGTGACTCCGATCGCATCCTCGGCCTGCTGTCTTCCAAGACCCGTCGTGCGGAGCGCGGTGATGATCCGATCAAGGAACACCTGCTGATCACCCGCTATAATCCGAATCGTGTGGATTCGGGCGATATGCTCAATCTCGAGGACATTCGCGAGATCCTGGCCATCAACCTGGTGGGCTTGATTCCGGAGTCCGAAGCGGTGCTGAGAGCCTCCAACCAGGGCGTCCCGGTCACCCATGACGAGGCCAGCGACGCCGGGCAGGCCTATGCCGATACGGTTTCTCGGCTGATGGGCGAGGACGTGCCCCTGCGTTTCCACGAGTACCAGAAGAAGAGTCTGTTGAGCCGCATGTTCGGAGGAGGCCGCCGGTGAAGCTACTCGATTTCCTGAAGCGCGAGCGCAAGCAGTCCGCCTCCGTCGCCAAGGAGCGGCTGCAGATCATCGTTGCCCACCAGCGAAGTCAGCGTGGGCAGCCGGATTACATGCCGATGCTCGAGAAGGAACTGCTGGAGGTGATACGTCGCTATGTCCAGGTTGAGGATGACGCTATCAACATCAACCTGGACAGCGAGGACAACTGTTCCGTACTGGAGCTGAATGTCACGCTTCCCAGGGCGTGATTGGCGGCTGAGCCGCCGGCGGGGCTGTGCTAGGCTGTGGGCTTCATGTCCCAGCCCGTTCGGAGTGCATCGCCCATGGCGCAGAAGAAAGCCGCCCCGCTGACCTTCCTGTGGCACGATTACGAGACGTTCGGGGCCGACCCGCGTCGTGATCGGCCGTCACAGTTTGCCGCCATCCGCACCGATGCCGATTTCAACGAGATCGGCGAGCCCATCGAGCTGTTCTGCCGGCCTGCCGATGATTACCTGCCGCATCCCCAGGCCTGCCTGATCACCGGCATCACGCCGCAACAGGCCAGGCGACGGGGGCTCCCCGAAGCGGAGTTCGCCGGACGCATTCAGGCGGCGATGAGCGAACCGGGTACCTGCGCACTGGGGTACAACAGCCTGCGCTTCGACGACGAAGTGGGGCGTCATCTCTTCTATCGCAACCTGATCGACCCCTATGCTCGGGAATGGCAGAACGGCAATTCCCGCTGGGACTTGATCGATGTGGTGCGTGCCTTTCATGCGCTGCGACCGGATGGCATCGCCTGGCCGACCCGCGACGACGGCACGCCGAGCTTCAAGCTCGAGGACCTGACCGCCGCCAATGGCATTGAGCACGCAGGAGCGCACGATGCCCTGGCCGATGTAAGGGCGACCATCGAGCTGGCACGACTCTTGCGCCGCAGCAACGCCAATCTGTTCGATCACCTGTTGGGCATGCGTGGCAAGCGGGCGGTGGGACGAGCCATTGATGTGCCGTCGCGCAAGCCGGTTCTGCATGTTTCACGCCGCTATCCGGCGAGCCGGGGATGCAGCGCCCTGGTGATGCCGCTGGCGGAGCACCCGACCAACCCCAATGGGGTCATCGTCTATGATCTGGCGGTGGACCCCGAGCCTCTGCTGTCACTGGATGCGCAGCAGATCCGCGATCGGGTCTTCGTCAGCAACGATGACCTGGCTGAGGGAGAATCCCGCATTCCGCTCAAGGTCATCCATATCAACAAGTGCCCGGTGATCTTGCCCGCCAATGCGCTCAAGGATGCCAGTGGGCCGCACCGGGGCGAATATGGCGAGATCGTCGAACGCCTCGGCGTGGACGTGGCAACCTGCCGGCGTCACTGGCAATCGCTGGCGGCCAACCCGGATGTTTCGGCCCGTGTGGCCGACGTCTTCGCCGGGCCACCGCCGGCGTCGCCCCACGACCCCGACCTGATGCTCTATTCCGGCGGCTTCTTCTCGCCGTCCGACCGCCAACAGATGCAGCGGGTCCGCGACAGCGACCCCTGGGACCTTGTCGGGGCCAGCTTCGCCTTTCAGGACCCTCGGCTCGAGGAGATGCTGTTCCGTTATCGGGCCCGCAGCTATCCGGATACCCTGACTGGCGAGGAGCAGGCACGCTGGGAGGCATTTCGTTGGGAACGCATGAACGACCCGGCGGTTGCTGGCTTCACGCTGCCCGAGTTCGCACGGGAAATCGAGCGGCTCAACCAGGTATCCCTGGCGGATCGCGAGCGCCAGATTCTCGAGGAACTGGTGATGCATGTGGAAGCGATCATGCCGGCCCAGGCCTTCGACTGATGGGCGGCGGCCGCTGTGCCGGTGGCCCCATGGCCGAGACGACATCGCCCGGCTTCCGCCGGGCGATGTCATGAGGGAAACACAGGATTCATGCTTCCTCGCGGCATGTGATGTCAGCGTGCCTGTTTCGGTAGTGGGGTCAGGTCTGTCTTGAGTGTCAGCACATCGCTGGCGGTGTCGCCCGGATCGTGGGTGATATTGACCGCGGGACCTTTCACCAGGTCGTGCCAGGCATCGCGTAGCGCGTCGGGGGAAACCTCCATCACGCGCTCGGCGAGTCGCTGCTGGTGGTCGAAGCCAGTGTCCTCAAGGGCGAGTGCCTGCCATAGGCGGTTGGTACGACCGTGCAGGCTGGTGTCGCGCTGTAGCAGGTCATCGCGGACAGCCTGGCGGTAGGGGGCCAGGTCGTTATCCGTCAAGCCGTCGAGGTGCGTGCCGAAGTCGTCGACGAAGGCATCGATCCGTGCCTGGATGGTCTGGCTGTCGGTGTCCGGCGATTGCACCAGGAAGGTGATGCCCGGCGCCTCGAGCAAGGGCCGGTAGCCGGCGTTGACCACATACCCCAGCTGTTGTTCGGTGCGCAGCTGCTGATAGAACGGCGTCTCGAGTAGCCGTCCCAGAACCGAGAGTCTAGCCTGGGTGGCCAGGGCTCGGTCGGCGCCCTGCAGGTATCGCATGACCAGCGATTCGTCGCGTTCGGTATCGGGCGTCAGTGCCGGGAGAGCGCTACTGGCACGCAATATCTCCAGTTCCGGAATCGCTTGCCGGGGCAACTCAGGCGCGAGGGTCCTGGCAACCTCGCGTGCTTGCTGTTTCGCCTCGTGAGTGCCCAGGTCACCGACGGCCATGGCCTCGAGGTGCAACTCGCCCAGGAAGGCCACGCGAAAATCACGCAATGCCCGGGCGTCCAGTTCCTCACTGGCCGCGAGCAGTGCCTCGGGTGACCACTGCGGGCTGACCAGGGTCTCGGCCAGGGTGCGTCCGGCCTGGTGGTAGAGGTCATCCTGGGGAGCATTGCGCCAGCCTCGGCGCAAGCGGTCGCGAACGCGCTCGACGCTGTCGGTCTGGATCTCGCCATGTTGCAGCTGTTCCAGTACGCGTGCGATCAGGCGATCCTGGCGATCCCGCCAGCCGGAGAACGACAGGGTGATGCCGCGGGCGTGGGCGTAGGCTTCGAACCCCTGGCCGGCCAGGCGCGCCGGGTAGAGAGCCTCATTGAGACTGTCCTGCAGCCAGCCGGCGAGCAGCCGAGATAGTGCCGCCTTGCGGGCATCATGGCTGGCTTCGGGATGTTGCAGACTGAAGCGCCACTCGACCTTGGGGGTGTCGAAGCTGGCGTCTCGCATATGCCAGAACTCGAAGCCTGGCTCATCGAGGCGTTGATGGGGTACGTCGTCCTGCTCGCCGAGCAGCTCAAGGTCTTCGGCGATGTAGGGATTGGGTTCGGGAAGCGACAAGCCTGCCAGGGGGGGGGCGGTGCCATCATCGAGGGTGACTGGCGTCCAGGGGGTGTCGAACCAGGGTGAGGTGCGTTCTCCTTCTACCTCGGGGCCGCTGTAGAGCCGCAGCAGGTTATCCGGACGCAATGCCGACAACCAGGTGCCGATGCGCGAGGCGTCGAAACCGTCCATGCGGTAGGGCGCATAATTGACATCCTCGACGGGGTAGCGGGAGAGGTTCATCGACAGCCGCATGGCATCGTCCAGTGCGGAACCGTGCTGCTGAAAGCGGAACGCCTGTTCGGCGAGTCTGGCCTGCTCGTCGTAGCGCCATTTCTCGACGCCGCCATCGCGAATGGCGCGGATGGCGGCGAACAGGCTGGCCTGGATGCGGCCCAGATGCTCGGCACCTTCTGGTGTCAAACTGATATCCACTCGAAACAGGGCATGCTGGCCATCACCCCGAGCCACGCCGGCCGACAGACCATCGGCCCAGCCGGCCTCGCGCAGTACGGCCAACAGGCTGCCATTACCCTCGTGGCCCAGGAGGTTGGCCAGATAACTGGCCGGCTTGTGGCGATAATCGGTGATCGGATCGGGTACGGGGAAATAGAAGTTCAGCTGTCGGCTGTCGCGCAGCGACTTGAGGCTGGCAGCAACGGGAAGGCGCGACTCGTCGGCCAACGGTGTCTCGATGGTCGGGCGTGACAGTCCCCTGTCAGGTACGTCGCTGAAGTTCTTGCGAACCAGGGTTTCCAGTTCGTCCAGCGGCTGTGGCGCGACCACGGACAAGTGCATGACATTGCCACCATAGTGATCGCGATAGAAGTGCTGGATGCGGTCACGCAGGCCGGGCTCGCCCTCGGGCCTGTCGGCCAGCGTCTCCAGACTGCCGACCGAAAAGCCGGTGGTAGGGTTCTCCGGGTTGAGCAACTGGTCGAGCACATCGTTTCGGCGGCGCCCTTCGTTGCGCTTGCGGGCAATGTACTCCGAGTGCACTACCTTGCGCTCGTTTTCCAGCCGGTCGGCATTGAACAATGGGTTGACGAAGAAGCGACTGAAGCGATCCAGGGCGCCGGACAGGGCATCGGGCTCCAGGGAGAAGAAGTAGTTGGTATCCCGGGATGCCGTGAAGGCATTGTGCTGGCCGCCGTGGCGCGTCAGGAAGCTCTGGTAGGCGTCGGCCTCCGGGTAGCTTTCGGTGCCCAGAAACAGCATGTGCTCGAGGTAGTGGGCCAGGCCGGGCAGGTCGTCGGGATCCTGGGCGCTGCCCACGTCCACATTCAGCGAGGCGGCGGCCTTGTCGGCTTCGCTGTCGCTGACCAGCAGGGCGGTGAGCCCATTGTCCAGGGTCAGGATACGGTAGTCGCGATCGTCATGGGGGCTGATGCGGGGCATGGTGACCTGTTCGGCGTCGTGGTTCGATGGCTGGGCGCTGCTCGCACCGGGCAGTAGCAGGGCCAGCGCCAGAGACGCGGCCAGGCATGGGCGTGATGGACGGATCATCATGTCTCCTGTTCGGATGTCCTGCATAGCATGGGGCCGATGGGGTAGGCGCAGGAGGCTTCCTGATTGCCGGGGTCATTGACTCCTCTTGATACCGGAAAAGCGCCCAACAGTTCCTCGGATGCCGGCATCAGCCGTTGTCGAGCCTCGGGAGTCGGTGTTTGCGGGTCGAGCCAGTGGGTGGCGTCGCCGGCGTCGATCACCGCCGGCAACCTGTCGCTCAACGGGGCGAGCAGGCCAGGACTGGGTACCGTGATCAGTGCCAGGGAGTCGTTGTACTCGGTGAGGGTGGTATGGAAACGGCACCAGAGGCCGGCCAGCAACAGCGGGCCGCGATCGACCCGAGTCACCAGGTAGGGCTGCTTGGCGCGGGGTGTGGGCCGCCATACGTAGATACCGCCGACCGGCACCAGGCAACGGCGAGCCGCGAAAGCGTCGCGAAACATGGCGCGTGATTCCAGCGATTCCGCCCTGGCACAGTGAGGCGCGTGGTCGAGCACCTTGAGCCATGAGGGTGTCAGCCCCCAGAAGGCACGACTCAGTCGAGGTCGTCCCGCTTCCAGGCGAATCAGGGACAGCGGTTGTCGAGGGGCGAGGTTGTTGCCCGTGACCAGGGACTCGTGGACCACCATATCCGGCAGCAGACGGTCGAGGGAGAGGGATGGAATGTAGAGTCGGCCGGCCATGAGACCTCCGGAATGAGGAGCAACAGGGTAACCAAGACGCCGAGATGAGAAAAGCGGCCATCGTTACTGGGCTTGCGTTGCTCCACAAGGACGATATGCTGTCGAAAACAGTGTTCGCTTCCAGGCGTTCTCGATCTGCATGGCCGGCCAGCGGCCCGCCGCCTTTTCCATACTCCGTGAGGAAGCCGATGGCTCGACCCAGACAGCATGCCCCCGAGACGCTCCATGCCCAGGTCATGGCGGCCTGTGACGCCTGGCTGCAGGAGCACCCGGTGCACACGCTGTCGCTGCGCTCCCTGGCCCGTGAGGTCGGCTGTGCGCCGAGCACGCTACTCAAGCTCTACGGCAGCTTCAACAACCTTCTGCAGCACGTCAATATCGAGTCGCTGGGGCGTCTGCGCGTTGCCATCGACCCCCTGCTCAGCGATGGCTCGCCAGAGCAGCGCCTCAAGTCGCTGGCGCTGGCATACTGGGAATTCGCGCGCCAGGATCCATATCGCTGGCAGTTGTTGTTCGATTACCCCCTGGCCCAGGAAGGCGAGCTGGATCGTCGCCAGAGCGACATGATCGAGGCGCTGTTCCTGCGGGTGGAGAATACGCTGAAGGAGCACCAGCCGGCACTGGACGATATGCAGGCGCGACGTCTGGGGCGGACGCTGTGGGGCAGCGTGCATGGCCTGGTGCAGCTCGGCCTCAACGAACGACTCGGCTATTGGCAAAGTGAGCCGCTGGAAGTCGAGGAACTCCTCGATCAGCTGTCGACCACCATGCTGGCCGGCCTGAAGACGCCCCCCGAATCGCCGTGACCTTCCTGATGACATGGGGCGTGCCGCTTCTGGCCCTGGCGGCGCTGTTCTGGTGGCTATTCCGCTCGCCGCGCACTCTGATTCGTCGCATGGTCTTCATGACGGTGCACTTGATATATCGCATGCGCTTCCAGGGGCGTCGTCATATTCCGGCCCATGGCCCGGCCCTCGTCGTCTGCAACCACGTCGGCTTCGTTGACGCCTTGGTGATCGGCGGGGCGAGTCCGCGTCCGCTGCGCTTCATGATGGATCGCCCCATCTATGAATCTCCCTGGCTGAACTGGTTGTTCCGGCTGGTGGGGGCCATTCCCGTCGATTCCGATCGTCGCGACCCGGGTGGCTTGCGGCGTGCGCTCGAACAGGTCAGCCAGGCCCTGTGTGACGGCGAGGTGGTGATGCTGTTTCCCGAGGGGCGCCTGACGCCGGACGGCGAGGTCCAGCCCTTTCGGCGCGGTCTGGAGCTGATCCTGGCCAGGGATGCGGTGCCCGTCGTGCCGGCCGGCCTGGCCGGGCTGTGGGGCTCCTGGACCTCGCACTGCGGTGGCCCTGCGCTGGGCAAGTGGCCGCGCCGCTTTCGTGCGCGGGTCGCGCTCTATTTCGGGGAGCCGGTCCCTCCTGAGCGCGCCGAGCGAGCCCGGCTCGAGGCTCGGGTGCGGGCGCTCAAGGAGGAGGCGGATGCCTGGGTGGAGCGTGGGGCTAGGTCGTGACGGCGACGGTGCGGCGGACCGACTGCCAGCAGCGTGCGGCGGTGATCAGGTTGTCGCGGACCTCGAGGATCTCCATACGCACCGGCCCGATCTCCAGGCAGACAGGGCCGTCCGGGAAGGATTCCAGGTATTCCAGGATCAGGCCATTGAGGGTCTTGGGGCCGTCGGTGGGGAGCTGCCAGCCCAGTGACTTGTTGACATCCCGAATGTTGGCGGTGCCGTCGATGACGTGACTGCCATCCTCCTGGGGATGGATGTCCTGATCCTGACTGGCTACGTCAGTGGTGAACTCGCCGACGATCTCCTCGAGGATGTCCTCCAGGGTCACCAGTCCTTCCACGTCGCCGTATTCGTCGACCACGATGCCGATGCGTCGCTTCTGTTTCTGGAAATTGAGCAACTGGGTATGCAGCGGCGTCGATTCTGGAATGAAGTAGGGTTCCCGCGCTTCCTGCACGATGGCCGCCTTGGTCACTTCGCCGCGAGACAGGAATCGTGCCGCGTTGCGCAGGTGCAGCATGCCGATGATGTTGTTGATATCGCCCTTGAAGACCGGAACGCGCGTGTGCTGGCTGGTACGTATCTGGGCGAGGATATCATCCAGGTCGTCATCCAGGTCGATGCCCGAGACCTCGTGGCGGGGTACCATGATGTCGTTCACCGTGACGTTCTCGAGATCGAGAATCGAGACCAGCATGGCCTGGTGGCGGCGTGGAATCAGCGGGCCGGCTTCGTGGACCACGGTGCGTAGCTCGTCGCGGGTCAGGTTGTCACCATCCCCCTCGATGTTCTTTACGCCAAGCAGCCGCAGCAGGCCGTTGGAAATGGCATTGACCAGCCAGACCAGCGGATAGAGCACCTTGAGCAGCGGCTCCAGGATCAGCGAGGCCGGATAGGCGATACGGTCGGGCTTCACCGCCGCATAGGTCTTGGGCGTCACTTCGGCGAAGATCAGGATGACGATGGTCAACAGGGTGGTGGCGACCGCCGGGCCCGTGACATCGCCGAAGAAATGGATGGCGATGATGGTCGCGATGGATGCCGCCAGGTTGTTGACGAAGTTGTTGCCGATCAGGATGACGCCGATCAATCGGTCGGGGCGGCTGAGCAGGCGCATGACACGCTGAGCGCGACCCTCGCCACCACCGGCCCGATGGCTCAGGCGATAGCGGTTGATCGACATCATGCCGGTTTCGGAACTGGAGAAGAAAGCGGAAAGGCAGATGAGCAGCAGCAGTAGGCCGAACAGCAATCCCAGAGGGAAATCGTCGTTCAAGTCTAAGGATCCTCAATCGCGGGTCAGGCTCGAGTTGTAGGGACTGGGCCGGGCGCTGTCAAGGTGACTCAGCCCTGAGCCAGCAAGACCTCGAGAACGAACTTGCTGCCGAAGTAGGCCAGCAGCAGCGTCAGGTAACCGCCCAGGGTCCAGCGCACGGCGCGCATGCCGCGCCACCCCAGCCAATGATGGCAGACCAGCAAGGTGGCGAAGATCACCCAGGCGAGCAATGACAGTACCGTCTTGTGCACCAGGTGCTGGGCGAACATGTCCTCGACGAAGATGAAGCCGCTGGCGATCGCCAGGCTCAACAGGACCATGCCGGCCCAGATCAGCTCGAACAGGATACGCTCCATGCTGGTCAAAGGGGGGAGAGACTGGACCACCCCTCGGATGTGGTGGTGGCGCAGCGCCTGGTTCTGTACGCCGAGCAGAATCGCCTGGAAGGCGGCGATGGCCAGGAAGGCGAAAGCGAGTGCCGAACTCAGGGCATGCAGGGCGATACCCGGGGTCATGCCCGGGTGGCGCTCAGGGCTCGGCAGGCCGATGGCCAGCAGCAGGGTGAGGCCTGCCAGAGGGAAGAGGCCGGCGGCCACGTTGAGCACCGGCTTGAACAGACTGACCACCAGTAGTGTCAGCACCGCCAGGCCGCTTGCCAGTACCGCACTGGTGGACAGGCCGGGCAGCAGGGAGGCGCCCTGGTCGAGCAGGCCGATGGCGAGGGGCAGGTGGCAGAGCAGACCCAGCAGGCCGAAGCTGCGCACCAGCGCGGCGCGCGGCGGTACCCGCCGGGCCAGGGTCAGGCCCTGCCAGGAGGCGGCCGCTATGTAGAGGATGAAGGCCATGACGGCAAGAGGTAGCGCGTGCATCGATGCTATCCGTGCGCCTTCGCCAGCGCCTGGTGACATGAAATGGAACGCTTACTATACCGAATCGTCTTGATGCCTGACAGCCGCGAGCGAAAGATGACGGCGGCCATGCATGGAGACTCGCGGTCACAAGGCGTATAATTTTTGGCCATTGCGGGGAAGCCACGGCTTCCCAGGCCATCGTTTGCGGAGAGGCCCATGTTCCAGAATCTCAGTGATCGTCTGTCCCAGACGCTCAAGTCCATCAAGGGTCAGGCGCGCCTGACCGAAGACAACGTCAAGGATACCCTGCGGGAAGTGCGCCGGGCGTTGCTCGAAGCCGATGTCGCGCTGCCGGTGGTCAAGGCGTTCATCGACCGCGTGCGCGAGCGTGCCGTGGGCCAGGAGGTGTCGAAGAGCCTCTCGCCGGGGCAGCAGTTCGTCAAGATCGTCCAGCAGGAGCTCGAGGCGATCATGGGCGAGGCCAACGAAGGCCTGGTGCTCAAGAGCTCGCCCGCCGTGGTGCTGATGGCCGGTCTGCAGGGGGCGGGCAAGACCACCTCGGTGGCCAAGCTGGCACGCTACCTGCGTGAACGCGAGAAGAAGAAGGTGCTGGTGGTGTCGGCGGACGTCTACCGTCCGGCGGCCATCGACCAGCTCGAGACGCTCGCCGAAGAGGTGGAGGTCGACTTCTTCCCGTCGAGCAGCGACCAGCAGCCGGTGGAAATTGCCGAGGCGGCCATCAAGCACGCCAAGATCAAGTTCCACGACGTGGTCCTTGTCGATACCGCCGGTCGTCTGGCCATCGACGAGTCGATGATGGCGGAAATCCAGGCGCTCAACAGTGCCGTGTCACCGGACGAGACGCTGTTCGTGGTCGATGCCATGACCGGTCAGGATGCCGCCAATACCGCCAAGGCGTTCCACGAGGCGCTGCCGCTGACCGGTGTGATTCTCACCAAGGCCGATGGCGATGCCCGGGGGGGTGCCGCCCTGTCGGTCCGGCACATCACCGGCAAGCCGATCAAGTTCATGGGGATGGGCGAGAAGGTCGATGCCCTGGAGCCCTTCCATCCCGACCGGGTCGCCTCGCGGATCCTCGGCATGGGCGACGTGCTGTCGCTGATCGAGGAAGCCGAGCGTACCGTCGACCAGGGCAAGGCCGAAAAGCTGGCCAAGAAGGTCAAGAAGGGCGATGGCTTCGACCTGGAGGATTTTCGCGACCAGCTTCAGCAGCTCAAGAAGATGGGTGGCATGAGCGGTATGCTCGGCAAGCTGCCGGGCATGGGGCAGATGGCCGAGATGGCCCAGGGGCCCGGGCCCGAGAAGGAGTTCGGCAAGCTCGAGGCGCTGATCAACTCCATGACACCCGGGGAGCGGCGTCGCCCGGATATCATCAACGGGTCGCGCAAGCGCCGGATTGCCGCCGGCGCTGGCTTGCAGGTGCCCGACCTCAATCGCCTGCTGAAGCAGCACAAGCAGATGCAGAAGATGATGAAAAAGGCCGGCAAGAAGGGCGGGATGCAGAAGATGATGCGTGGCATGCCCGGCATGATGGGCGGCCAGGGAGGTCCTGGCGGGCCCGGTGGCCCGGGCGGCATGGGCGGTCCCGGCGGCATGCCCTGGCGCTGAAGAGGCCGTGTGCACGCAAAAAGGTTTCCAAGCCGGGGAGATTTCCGTAAAATGCTGCGTCTTCACTGGCAGGTCCGCGTCGATTCGCGGGCATCGTCGTGACCGAACGACTCGGCGACGGGCGTAAACCCGCCACCGAACCGATTGTCGAAGGGTGAGCCTTCGATCGACAACCTCCGTAACTCAACCGAAGGACAGTCAACGCATGGTTACCATTCGTCTGGCACGTGGTGGCGCCAAGAAGCGTCCCTTCTATCATCTGACCGTGACCGACTCGCGCAAGTCGCGCGATGGTCGTTTCATCGAGCGCCTGGGCTTCTTCAACCCGGTGGCGCGTGGCCAGGAAGAGCGTCTGCGCATCGACCTGGACCGCATCAGCCAATGGCAGGAAAAGGGCGCTCAGCTGTCCGACCGTGTCGCCGAGCTGGTCAAGGAAGCCCGCAAGCAGGCCTGAGTCGCCTGACGCGGCTGCATATCCGACGCAGAGCCGACGATGAGCATGAGTGCCGAGCACAAGGCGTCTCCCGAGCATGTCGTACTGGGCAAGTTGACCAGCCCGTATGGCGTGAAGGGATGGCTGAGGGTGTATTCGTACACCAGCCCCATGGAAGGCATCCTCGACTATGATGAGTGGGTGCTGCGCCATCGGGGCGTCGAGTCGCGTTATCGGCTCGCTCAAGGCCGCCTGCATGGCAAGGGATTGGTCGCCCGGCTCGAGGGTGTGGAGGGGCGCGACCAGGCCGAGGCGCTTGCCGGCGCCGAGGTGTTGCTGCCCACCGCCGAACTCCCGGAACTTCCCGAAGACGACGATTTCTACTGGTATCAACTCGAAGGGTTGGCCGTCGTGACCACCGAGGGCATCGCGCTCGGGCGCGTCGAGTACCTGTTCGAGACTGGTGCCAACGACGTCCTGGTCGTCAAGGGGCGTGACGGCGAAAGCCTCGATGCACGTGAGCGTCTCCTGCCTTTTCTCCCCGACGAGGTCGTGAAGGAAGTAGACCTCGAAGCGGGACGAATGACCGTCGACTGGGATCCGACATTTTGAGTCGGAGCGAGGCGGCGATGTGGGTCGGTGTCGTGTCCCTGTTTCCCGAGATGTTCGAGGCGCTGACGCGCCAGGGCGTGACGGGCAGAGCCGTGGAAAAGGGGTGCATCGACCTGGCGGTCTGGAACCCCAGGGACTATGCCACCGACCGGCACCGTACCGTGGACGACCGCCCTTATGGCGGCGGTCCGGGCATGCTGATGAAGGTCGATACCTTGCGTGCGGCCATTCATGACGCTCGCTCGCGAGCGGAGGCCGCCACCGGCCAGCGGCCGAGGGTGATCTATCTGTCCCCTCAGGGGCGCCGCCTCGATCAGGAAGGCGCCCGGGAGCTGGCGTCGGGCCCGCCCCTGGTGGTGGTGGCCGGACGCTATGAAGGCATCGATGAGCGGGTGGTGGAAGCCGACATCGATGAGGAATGGTCGATCGGCGACTATGTGCTCAGCGGCGGTGAGCTGCCGGCCATGGTGCTGATCGACGCAGCGGCAAGGCTGGTGCCCGGGGTGCTCGGGCATCAGGATTCCGCGCTCGAGGACTCTTTCAACGACGGGCTGCTGGATTGTCCGCACTACACCCGTCCCGAGGATGTCGACGGTCGACGCGTGCCGGATGTGTTGCTCAGCGGCCATCATGGCGCCATTCGGCGCTGGCGCCTGAAGCAGTCGCTGGGGCGGACCTGGCTGAGGCGTCCCGATCTGCTGGAAGGCAGGACGTTGAACGACGAGCAATGTCGCCTGCTCGAGGAGTTCATCGAGGAATACGCGCTGGCCTCTCGTTAGGAAAGCGCGGAGGTGCAGGACGTGCCCCGAGGGGCGACGGACCTGTGTCACCAACGACGCTCCCGTGCCTCGATTCGTTCGAGCGCCGGGATCACGATTCACCGGCCATCCACTGCCGGTCCGGTGAGTCACGTAACGTTATCGAGGAGTTTTGTCATGAGTAGCAAGAACAAGGTGATCCAGGCGCTCGAAGCCGAGCAGATGAACAAGGACGTGCCGGAATTCGCCCCGGGCGATACCGTGGTGGTCCAGGTTCAGGTCAAGGAAGGTAACCGTGAGCGTCTCCAGGCCTTCGAAGGCGTGGTGATCGGCAAGCGCAACCGCGGCCTGAACTCCGCCTTCACCGTGCGCAAGGTGTCTCACGGCGTCGGCGTCGAGCGGACCTTCCAGACCTACAGCCCGTTGGTCGACTCCATCAGCGTCAAGCGCCGCGGTGATGTTCGCCAGGCCAAGCTGTACTATCTCCGCGAGCGCAGCGGCAAGTCCGCCCGCATCAAGGAAAAGCTGGCCTGAGGCCCGCCTTGCGGGCATGACGGAGCCGATGGCTCGCGTCCGGCGATACCCCGTCACCGCTCATGCGGGGCGGGGTTTTTCACGTTTCGGGACAAGTGCCGGCGACGCGCACGCGAGGAACTGACAACATGTCGAGCGCTTTCGACGACTCAGCGCTGATCGATGCCTTCCTCGACGGCCTCTGGCTGGAGCAGGGGGCCAGCGACAACACCCTGGCGGCCTATCGGCATGATCTGCGGACCTGGCAGGCTCGGCTCGCTGAGCAGGGTGCCACCTTGCTGGCGCCACCGCCGAAAGCGCTGGCGGACTGGCTGGACGAACGTCGAGAAGCAGGCTACAAACTGCGCAGCAATGCCCGACTGTTGTCCAGCCTGAGGCGCTTCTATCACTGGGCACTGAGCGATGGCCTGATCGAGCACGACCCCCTTGCCGAGATCAGGCTGCCCAGAGTGACCCCCTCGCTGCCCAATACGCTGGAGGAGGGGGAAGTGGAGCGCCTGCTCGAGGCGCCGGATGTCGACACCGAGCTGGGGTTGCGCGACCGCGCCATGCTCGAGGTGCTTTATGGCGCCGGCCTGCGAGTCACGGAGCTGGTGGGCCTGACGACCGATGCGCTCAACCTGCGCCAGGGGGTCGTGAGGGTGCGTGGCAAGGGCGACAAGGAGCGGCTGGTGCCGCTCGGCGAGGAAGCCGTGGACTGGCTGACGCGCTACCTACGCCGTGCCCGAGGGGCACTGATGCGTGACGTGACGCGCCCCGCGCTGTTTCCCGGGCGGGGCGATGCCTGCCTGACTCGTCAGGCCTTCTGGTATCGTATCAAGGCGCATGCCAGGCGTGCCGGCATCGAGCGTTCCTTGTCGCCGCACACCCTGCGGCACGCTTTTGCCACCCATTTGTTGAATCATGGGGCCAACCTGCGTGTCGTACAGCTGCTGCTGGGTCACAGTGACCTGTCGACCACGCAGATATACACCCATGTCGCGCAGGTCCGGCTCGAGGCCCTGCATGCTGAACACCACCCCCGAGGCTGAATCATGAGAGTATCGACCCTTCCCCTGGCCGGTGGCCTGCTTGCCGCTACCCTGGCGCTGCCTTCCCTGGCCGGAGCCAGCGTGCCCGAGTCCCTCGAGACACTCGAGGTGTCGGGACGCAGCATGCCGGTGAAAGGCGTGCGGGAAACCCCCATGGCGGATCTTTTCGAGGTGCGTCTGGAGACCGGGGAAACCTTCTATACCAACGCCGAGGGCAATTATTTCCTGGTGGGGGATCTCTACGAGAATACCGATGCCGGGCTCGTCAATCTGACCGAGCAGGCGCGCAACGCCGAACGCACCGCTCGGCTGGACGAGATCCCCGATGATCAGCGGGTCACCTTCCGTGGCACCGAGGACCCAGAGGCCAGGGTGGTGGTCTTCACCGATACGACCTGCCCCTACTGCCAGCGGCTCCATGAAGAAATACCGCGCTTCAATGAGCTGGGTATCGAAGTGGATTACCTGGCCTTTCCCAGGGGGGGCATGAACTCGCCCGGAGCCCGTGAGATGGAGCGAATCTGGTGCGCCGGCAATCCGAGCGAGGCGTTGTCGGCCGCGTTTCGGGACGAGTCGCCGGAAAGTGACGCAACCTGCGACAATCCGGTCGAGGAACAGTATCATCTAGGCCTGGAGCTTGGCGTGCAGGGCACGCCGGCCATCATTCTGCCCGATGGCAGCCTGGTTTCCGGTTATGTACCGGCGGAACGCCTGGCTACCATGCTGGGAGTGGATGACTGATACAACCGCGTCGATGAACGCGGACGGCGGGGCCCGGCCCCGCCATCGCTTGGACACACGCCAGAACGAAGAGGGGAATGACATTGAAACCGGTGAGAGTGGGAATCTGTGGCCTGGGCACTGTCGGAGGCGGGACCTTCAACGTGCTGACACGCAATGCCGACGAGATCGCCCGTCGGGCGGGGCGGCCCATCGTCATTGAACAGGTGGCGTATCGCAGCCCCAATCCCGAGTGCGACATTACCGGTATCAAGACCACCCAGGATGTCTTCGAGCTGGCCTCCAACCCCGATGTCGATGTCGTCGTCGAACTCATTGGCGGCTATGACGTGGCCCGGGAGCTGGTGCTGACGGCCATCGACAACGGCAAGCACGTGGTCACCGCCAACAAGGCCCTAATTGCCGTGCATGGCAACGAGATCTTCCAGGCCGCCCACGAGAAGGGCGTGATCGTGGCCTTCGAGGCCGCGGTGGCGGGCGGCATCCCGGTCATCAAGTCACTTCGCGAGGGCCTTGGCGCCAATCGCATCGAGTGGCTGGCAGGCATCATCAACGGCACCGGCAACTATATCCTTACGCACATGCGTGACGAGGGACGGGCCTTCGAGGACGTGCTCGCCGAGGCCCAGGCGCTGGGCTACGCCGAGGCCGACCCGACCTTCGACGTCGAAGGTATCGACGCCGCGCACAAGCTGACCATTCTGGCGTCCATCGCCTATGGCGTTCCCCTGCAGTTCGAGAAGGCCTACACCGAGGGTATCTCCCGGGTCACCGCCGAGGACGTCGAGCAGGCCGACAACCTCGGCTATGTCATCAAGCACCTGGGGATCTCCAAGCGCACCGATGCCGGCCTGGAGCTGCGTGTTCACCCGACCCTGATCCCCAAGGGGCGGCTGCTGGCCAACGTGCACGGCGTGAAGAATGCCATCGCCGTGATGGGCGACGCCGTGGGGCCGACCCTTTATTACGGTGCCGGCGCCGGTGCCGAGCCCACCGCCTCGGCGGTGGTCGCCGACGTGCTCGACGTGGCCCGCGACATCACCACCGATCACCATTATCGCGTTCCCTATCTGGCCTTCAGCGGCATTGGCGAGGGGGATGATCAGCCGCAGATCATGCCCATGGAGGAGATCGACACCGCCTACTACCTGCGCTTGCTGGCGGTGGACCGCCCCGGCGTGCTGGCCCGGGTGGCGACGATCCTCTCCGAGGAAGGCATCTCCATCGAAGCGTTGATCCAGAAGGAAGCCACCGAGGGCGAACTGGTGCCGATCATCCTGCTGACACACAGCACCCGCGAGAAGCACATGAACGAAGCGATTCGTCGTATCGAGTCGATGGCCGACATCGCCGGCTCGGTGACGCGAATCCGGGTGGAGAGCCTCGACGAGCAGGAATAAGCCGGGCTGCGCCCGGAGCGGTAAGCCGTAAGCTTTAAGCTGTAAGTAACCCCTTGGCCCGAGAAGGACGGGGGTTACGCTGCCTTCGAGCTTTAGACTTCGAGTGGCAGGCGACGAGCCGCGAGCAATGAAGTGCTCGCGACTCGAGGCTCGCGGCTCGAGACCCACGGAGTGGAATGATGCGTTATATCAGTACCCGCGGGCAGGCGCCCGCGCTGTCCTTCGAGGAGGTCGTGCTGACCGGCATGGCCAGCGACGGCGGCCTCTACGTGCCCGAGTCCGTTCCCCAGCTCGACCACGAGGCGCTGGCCGACATGGCCGGGTGTTCCTATGCCGAGATCGCCTTCCGGGTGATGAAGCCCTATGTGGGCGGCGAGATCGACGATGACACCTTCCGCGGTATCGTTCGCGATGCCTACGCGACGTTCAGTCACGATGCCGTGGTGCCGCTCAATCAACTCGATGCCAACCACTTCCTGCTCGAGCTGTTCCACGGCCCGACGCTGGCCTTCAAGGATGTGGCACTGCAGCTGCTCGGCCGGCTGCTCGACCACTTCCTCGCCAAGCGCGGCGAGCGGGCGGTGATCATGGGCGCGACCTCCGGCGATACCGGTTCGGCCGCCATCGAGGGCTGCCGCCACTGCGACAACCTGGACATCTTCATCCTGCACCCTCACGAGCGAGTCTCCGAGGTGCAGCGACGCCAGATGACTACCGTGCTGGCCGACAACGTCTTCAATGTCGCCATCGAGGGCAACTTCGATGACGCCCAGGCGATGGTCAAGGCCAGCTTCGCCGATCAGACGTTCCTGAACGGTACCCGCCTGGTGGCGGTGAACTCGATCAACTGGGCGCGCATCATGGCCCAGATCGTCTACTACGTGGCCTCCGCCGTGGCGCTCGGCGCGCCGCACCGCAAGGTGAGCTTCTGCGTGCCGTCGGCCAACTTCGGCAACGTCTTCGCCGGCTACATGGCCTACCGTATGGGGCTGCCGGTCGAACGCTTCGTGATCGCCACCAACGCCAACGACATCCTGCATCGCACCCTGGCCGACAACGACTTCTCCAAGCAGGAACTGGTCGCGACCCTGGCGCCGTCCATGGATATCGTGGTGTCGTCCAACTTCGAGCGCCTGCTGTTCGAGGCCTACCAGCGTGACGGTGCCGCCGTGGCCGAGCTGCTCGAGCGCTTCCAGGACGAGCCCTCGGCGCTGGCCGAGGCACCGCTGGCGCGGTTGCGCGAGATGTTTGCCAGCCACAGCATCGACGATGCCACCATCCTGGAGGTGATCCGCGAGGCGCATCACCGCACCCAGGAGATCCTCGACCCGCACACCGCCACCGGCTATCGTGCCGCCGAGCGCGAACGCGGCGACGAGAGCGTGCCGATGATCACCCTGGCGACCGCGCATCCGGCAAAATTCGCCGAGGCGGTGGTCAAGGCCGGCTTCCCCGGTGTGCCCTTGCCGCCGCACATGGATGATCTGCTGGAGCGCGAGGAGCGTTATACGGTATTGCCGGCGGAGCTTGCCGCGGTGCAGGCGTTCGTTGCCGAGAACCGCCGCTGAGGAGGTCTGATCTCCGGTGGTTCCCGATAAGCCGGCCCCAAGAGCCCATGGCCGTTATGGGGCGGGAGTCGCGCGAGGCTGAACCGTCGACAGGTCTGCGAGGGGGCGCTGTGAACCCTTCACTGGGCGCTACCGATGCCATCCATGGCATCGGACCCCCTCATTCGACCTGTCCCCGGCGCCTCTCGCTAGTTTTGTGCGAAAAGTCGGCGAGCGCAGCAATAGACCCGTGTTTCCCCTGATCAGAGGAGCCAGGCGTGAACGCCCCTGTCGATCTGCATGAATCCCTCAAGCCGCGTATTCTGCCGCGCCCGCGGGATGCCGCCGTAGAGCAGCGCGCCCTGGCCGAGGGGCTGACGCCGCTGCAGGCGCGGATCCTGGCCGGGCGACTCGGTGGCTACGAGGGCGAACTTGGGCCGCTGGTGGCGCCGAGCCTGCGCTACCTGGCGCACCCCGAACGTCTTCAGGACGGACGCCGTGCCGCCGAACGCATCGCCCGGGCGGTGACCGAGGGCGAACATATCGGCATCCTCACCGACTATGACGTCGACGGCATCACCTCCCATGTGGTGATTCGGCGGACGCTCAACGAGCTGTTCGGCATCCCCGAGAACCGCTTGCACAGCCTGATCGGCCACCGGATTCACGATGGCTACGGCATCAGCCTGCCACTGGTGGAACGCACTCTGTCGCTCTCGCCGCGTCCGAGCCTGGTCATCACCGCCGATTGCGGCAGCAGCGACGAGCCGCGTATCGCCAGGCTCCGCGAGGCCGGTATCGACGTGGTGGTCAGCGATCACCACGCTCTGCCGACGGAGGGGCCACCGGCCTCGGCCTTCGCTACCGTCAATCCCACCCGCGACGACTGCCCCTATCCTGACCCGACCATCGCTGGCTGCATGGTGGCCTGGCTGGTCATGTCGCTGACCCGCAGCGTATTGATCGAATGGGGGGCGCTCGAATCGGCCACCCCAAAACTGTCGCCCTGGCTCTCCTACGTGGCCCTGGGCACGGTGGCGGATTGCGTCTCGCTGGGCGGCAGTGCGTCCAATCGTGCCGTGGTCGCCCATGGTCTGACGCTGATCAATCGCATGGAAGCGGCCTGCTGGCGGACCATGGCCCAGCGGCTGGGGGCCGACAGCGTGCCCTTCGACGCCGAGACCCTGGCCTTTCAGATGGGCCCACGGATCAACGCCCGTTCCCGCCTGGATGATCCCTATGCGGCGCTGCACTTCATGCTGGCGGCGGATGACGCCACGGCGGCAGGCCACCTGGAAACGCTGGATCAGGACAATCAGTCGCGCAAGGCCATCGAGGCGGAGATGACCGAGCGTGCCCGTGGCCTGGCCATGGCCGAACTGGAGGCCGGCGCACCGCTGCTGCTGGTGCTGCTCGAGGATGGCCATCCAGGGGTCCAGGGCATCGTTGCCTCGCGGCTGGTGCAGGCCTTCGGGCGGCCCGCCCTGGTGCTGACCCCGGCCGCACAGCCCGGCATGCTCACCGGTTCCGGACGTTCCATCGAGGCCTTGCACCTGCGCGATGCCCTGCAGCGTGCCTTCGAGCTGGCACCGGCATCGCTGCCGCGCTTCGGCGGGCACCGAGGAGCCGCCGGTGTCGGGGTGTCTCGTGAGGCCTTCGGCGACTTCCGCCAGGCGTTGCTCCAGGCGGTCGGCGAACAGCTAGGCGATACGGAGCTGGGGCCGCGCGTCTTCACCGACGGTGAACTCGAGGCCGATCAACTGGGCCTGGAAACGCTCGATGAACTGGAAGCGCTCGGCCCCTATGGCCGCGAATTCGATGCCCCGCTTTTCGAAGGCGTGCTGCGGGTGGAAAGCCTGCGTACGGTGGGCGCCGACGGCAGCCACCTGATGCTCGAGCTGTCCAGTGGCGCCATCAGCGTCAGGGCGATCTGGTTTCGCGCCCTGACACCGGGCGAGGTACCGGCTTTCGATGCCGGCGACCTGCTGCGCTGTGCCTACAAGCTCAATCGCAATCGCTGGCGGGGACGAGAGTCGTTGCAGTTGATCATCGAGCATGCCGAACCCACCTGAGGAAACACTGATTTATTACTACGCTCGACGACCCATATGGATGTGGGAAGTGCGAAGGCCCGTAGGGTACGGGCCTAGCCATCTTGGCTGCCGGCGGTACTCAATATCCTCATTTACTGGCGTGTAAACTCCGGTATCTCCGTTCCGGCAGCAGCCAATCTATCTTCGCTCGCGACATAAATCAGCGCTTCCTTAAATGGAAAGAGGGGCAATAGAGCTCGGCATTCTGCCTGTTGCGTCTCCTTCAAGATGCACAGCGTCGTACTTCCTTCTTCCCTCTTTAGTACGTCGGCCAGACGCCGGGGGTGGCCAGTTCCAGCAGGTGGCCGTCCGGATCGCGGAAGTAGAGACTCTCGCCGCCTCGGGGCCAGTGCGTGCGTCCCTCGATCTCGACGCCGTGGCTCGTCAGGCGGCGTTCCCATTCCGCCAGGGCTTCGGCGCCGATGGCGAAGGCCATGTGCGTACGACCGCTGCCGTCGTGGGGTGGGATGGTCCCCATCTCGTCGGGCAGCACCACGGTGTCGCGCGTCGCTCCTTCGAGAAACAGCAGCAGGACGGTGTTGCCGCCGGCGTCGTAGGCGGTGAAGCGCTGGTCGGCGGTGAAGGCCGACAGGCCCATCACCTCTTCGAAGAAGGCCCGGGCCCGGACCATGTCGGTGACATACAGGGCCGTTTCCAGAACGCCGTCGAGTCTGGGCATGGTATTGCCTCCTTCTATCCGTCGTACTTGCCAGCCTAGCAGTCCCCGGTGTCAATCCAGCCAGAACCACCAGACGATCAGGGTGATCAGGCCCAGTCCGATGAGGTTGATGATCCAGCTCATGATGTCGTCTCCCGGGCATCGGTGGCGTCGTGCGGCGTGAACAGGCGCAGCCGGCTGGCATTGCCGACCACGGTGATCGATGACAGCGACATGGCGGCGCCGGCGATCATCGGTGACAGCAGGGTGCCGGTGAGCGGATAGAGCACGCCGGCGGCGATGGGAATGCCGAGCAGGTTGTAGCCGAAGGCGCCCATCAGGTTCTGCCGGATGTTGCGCAGGGTGGCGCGACTGATCTCGATGGCGGCGACCACGCCGTGCAGCGAGTCGCGCATCAGCGTGATGCCGGCGCTCTCGATGGCCACGTCGGTGCCCTGACCGATGGCGAAACCGACATCCGCCAGCGCCAGGGCCGGCGCATCGTTGATGCCGTCGCCGACCATGCCCACCACCTCGCCGTTGCCTTGAAGACGCTGGATCTCGGCGTGCTTGTCCTCGGGCAGCAGGTCGGTGCGGAAGTCGTCGATGCCGACTTCACGAGCGATGGCTTCGGCGGTGTGGGCATTGTCGCCGGTGAGCATGACCACCTTGAGGCCGTCGGCGCGCAGCCGCTGGATTGCCGCCATGCTATCGCCACGCAGCGGGTCGCTGATGCCGAAGACGGCAGAGAGGCGGCCATCGATGGCCAGGTGGACGACGCTGCGGGCCTGGCGCTGCAGGCGTTCGGCGATGTCCTGGCCGGCGCCGAGCGAGACCCCCTGGTCCTGCAGCAGTCGGGCATTGCCCAGCAGCAGCTTGCTACCTTCCGCAGTGCGTGCCGTGACGCCGCCCCCCGTCACCGACTGGAAGTCGTGAATGTCGGCGGCCGCGACATTCTCCTGTTCGGTGTAGGTCAGCAGGGCGCTGGCCAGGGGGTGTTCGGAGCCGCGCTCCAGGGCGGCCACCAGGGCGAGCGCGCCATCGCGGTCACCGTCGAGGACCTCGGCTTCGGTGACCTTCGGCTTGCCTTCGGTCAGGGTGCCGGTCTTGTCGACCACCAGGGTGGTCAGGCGGCTGGCGGTCTGCAGCGCCTCGCCGGTTCTGACCAGCACGCCGTGTTCGGCGGCCTTGCCCACGCCGACCATGGTGGAGATCGGCGTCGCCAGCCCCAGGGCGCAGGGGCAGGCGATGATCAGCACCGTGGTGGCGGTGACCAGCATGTGGATGACTCGGGGCTCGGCGCCGAGGTTGAACCAGGCCAGGGCGGTGATCACGGCAACGATCATCACCGCGGGGACGAAGATGCTGGAGATGCGGTCGGCGAGCTGGCCGATGGGCGGCCGTGAATTCTGGGCGCTGGCCACCTGCTCGGTGATACGGCCGAGCCGGGTATCGGCACCGACCCGGGTGGCACGGTAGACCAGCCCTCCCTTGCCGTTGACGGTGCCGGCGCTCAGTTCGTCGCCGACCGACTTGGCGACCGGCAGTGGTTCGCCGGTCAGCATGGATTCGTCGACATGGCTGGACCCCTCGAGCACGTCACCGTCTACCGGCAGACGCTCGCCGGGGCGCACGCGCAGATGATCTCCCTCGCGTACCGCATCGATCTCGATTTCCCGCTCCTCGCCGTCGCGGATGACCCGTGCGGTTCGGCTCTGCAGGTCGAGCAGGCGTCGCAGTGCTTCGCTGGTACGCCCACGAGCGCGCAGTTCCAGGGCATTGCCCAGCAGGACCAGGCCGATGACCATCGCCGAGGCTTCGAAATAGATACCGCGCGCGGCCTCCGGCAGAGCGCCGGCGAAGGCCACCACCGCCATGGAGTAGAGCCAGGCGGTCCCGGTGCCCATGGCGATCAGGGTATCCATGTTGGCCTGGCGATGGCGCAGGTTTTTCCAGGCACTGAGGAAGAAGTGGCGTCCGGGCAGCACCATCACGGCCAGCGTCAGCAGTCCGACCACCAGCCAGTAGAGACGGCCGGCGCCGATCGGCTGTGGATGAAAGGCGAACATGCTGGCCATCAGTGGCACGGCCAGCGCCAGGGAGCAGGCGGCGCCACGCATAAGGCGGCGGTACTCGGTACCCTCTCGTTCGGCGCGGGTGCGTTCGGCCTCGCGCATGTCGAGCACGGGTTCGGCGCCATAACCGACGCTTTCCACGGCACCGACCAGGTCATCGACATTGGCGTTGCCCCGTACCTGAGCGGTATGGGTACCGAAATTGACGCTGGCCTCGACGATGCCCGGGACGCTTTCCAGTGCCCCCTGGACGGTGCGCACGCAACTGGCACAGGTCATGCCGGAAATCGACAGTCGCCGGGTGTCGCCGGCACCCGGTGATGCGTCGTGAGCGGGTACCCCGGGAGCCGGGGAATCGGTCGCCGCCATGCCGTCGTCGTCGGCGGAGTCGGGGGGATAACCGGCCTCGCGTAGGGTGGCATCCAGCGCCTCGCCGTCCAGGGAAGTGGTGACTGTCAGGCGTTTGTCGGCGGGCTCGCCGGCCACTTCGGCCTTGGCGTCGTGGGCCTGAACGGCACGTCGCATGCGGCCGACGCAACCCTGGCAGCTCATGCCGGGAACCAGACGCTCGTATCGAGTGCTCATGAAGACGCCTCCTGGCGGGATGTGGTGGGGCTGTCGTCGGCCGCAAGTGGCTCGGGAAAGCTTTCGATCAGCCGGCACAGGCTATGGCCGTCGGGCGTGCCATCGGGCATGTCCGACCAGGCCGACAGTGCCTGCTCCATGCGCGACGCCAGCGCCTCGAGCTCACGGATGCGGGCGCGGATCTCCGGGAGGCGTTCGGCCATCAGGTCGCGCACCAGCGGGCAGGGCGAGTCGCCATGATCGGCATGTTCGAGGATCTGGCGGATCTCGGCCACGCTGAAGCCGAGTGTTCGGGCCCGTTGGATGAAGCGCAGGCGCTCCAGGTCGGTGTCGTCGTAGCGCTGGTAACCGTTGTCGGGATCGCGCTCGGGCGCGAGCAACCCTTCGCGGGTGTAATGACGCACGGTTTCGGCGGTGACGCCGGTTCGGCGTGCGAGTTCACTGACTTTCATGGTGCCCTCGTCGGGGTGGTGACGTTGGCAACAGTGTAAAACCTTTGTGTTACACAAAGGTCAAGGCAGGGTCCCGGGCGGATAACAGCGTTTTCAGAGGGGGCGTGTAACCGGTTGAAAAATAGAGGAGTCAAACGGTTGTGTGACTAAAGTATGAGCATGTTTTGCGTTAAAACGAACGTTTGGACTTGATCGTCGGGATGGGTTTCGCAAACACTGAGGCCACGTGACCGCCCCGTGGTTAGCGAGACAACAATCACCCATCACGACTAGGGAAGTCTGCTCATGCAAAACAAGCTCAACAAGCTCACCGTCGCCGTGACCCTGGCGTCCGCCGTGCTGGCGTCCAGCCAGGTCGCCGCGTCGGGTTTCCAGGTTCGTGAACAGAGCGCCAAGGCGCTGGCCAACGCCATGGCCGGGGCGGCAGCCGGTGCCGAAGATGTCAGCTTCATGACCTACAACCCGGCGGCCATCGGTAACGTCGAAGGGACCCAGATGGCCGGTGGCATTTCTTATATCGATGCCAACTTCGAGCTGACCGATGCCTCGGCGAGCCCCACTGGACAGCCTGTGAGCTATGATCGTGGCGGCTCGCGCGAAGGGGGCGAGGAGGCCTGGGTGCCGAGCTTCGCCTTCAAGACGCGGCTGAGCGATCAGTTCGATTTCGGCCTCTCCGTCTCGGCACCGTATGGCCTCTCGACGGAATACGACAAGGACTGGATCGGCCGTTATCATGCCGTCGAGACCGACCTGCAGACCATCGATATCCAGCCGACGCTGAACTATCGTGCCACCGATCGTCTCGATCTCGCTGTCGGGGTTCGAGCCCAGTACGCCGATGCCACCCTGTCCAATGCCATCGATCTCGGTGGTATGGGCGTCCGTGCCGGTCAGTTGCCGCCCTCGGCGATTGGCAATGCCGATGGCATGGCCGAGGTGACCGGCGATGACTGGGGGTATGGCTACACCCTGGGGGCGCTGTTCCAGGCCACCGATCGTACCCGCCTGGGGATCAGCTATCGCTCCGAAGTGGATCTGACGCTGGACGGTGACGTCAATTACAGCGCCGACAACGCCACCGGGCAGCAGGTGCTGGCGGGTGCCCAGGCCATGGGGCAACTGCAGGATGCCGGCGGCAAGGCGGACCTGACCACGCCGGCCAACCTCAACCTCGGGGTCTATCATCAGTTGACCGACCGCTTCGCCTTGATGGCCAACGCCGAATGGACCGAATGGAGCAGTTTCGATGAGCTGGTCGTCGAATCGGGGGGGCAGCCTTTGAGCACCACGTCGGAAAACTGGGACGATACCTGGGCTTTCTCGGTGGGGGCCAACTACCAGCTCAACTCGCAGTGGATGCTGCGTGCGGGCCTGGGGGTCGACGAGTCGCCGGTGCCGGACAGCGAGCACCGCACACCGCGCGTGCCGGATGCCGATCGCCGCTGGGCAACCCTTGGCGCGACCTGGATGCCGACGCCCGATCTGGGCGTGTCGGCCGGCTACATGCGAGTGTTCGGTGACGATGGCGACATCGACCAGGTGGCGACTCCGACCAACGAGAACGCCAGTCGTGGCGACCTGTCCGGGACCTATGAAGTCGATGCCAACGTCTTCGCCCTCTCGGTGGATTACCGCTTCTGACGCCGACTTCGCGCGACCTTCGCGCCTCCTGAGCATGACGGGACCCGGCCTCGGCCGGGTCCCGTCGTGTCGTGTCCCTTGTCTGTTCTGCCCCCGAGGTATCGCCCCGGTGGGGCCGGGCATCCTGCCCGGCCTTGACGGTAGAGCGGTGCTCAGAAGTTGTAGCGCACCAGCAGGTTCGTCTCGTCGTTGCCGATATCGCTCGTGCCCCCGGCGTCGACGGAGTCGTCGAACTTGCGCTCCAGGGCGATGATCAGGTTCTCGTCGAAGGTCAGCCAGGCTGCGCCGGCCAGGTAGAAGGCGCTGCGTGCTTCGGAACCGCTGTCCTCCAGGCGGTTGAACCCGGTATAGAGCTGCACCTTGCCGGGTACCTGGTCCTTGAGGTTATACAGTGCCACCCCCTCGACGCCACGGGCTTCATCGACGATGCCATCGGCGGCGTCGACGCCGCTGAAGCTGCCCTCGCGGATCAGGTTGTCGTAGCGACCGCCGGTCAGCGCGAAGTACCAGTTGCCCGGTGTCCAGCGTGCAGCGAGCAGGCCGGCATCGACATTCTGTTGGCGCTTGCCGCCGCCGGCCGTCTTGCCGTCGATGGCGCTGTGCGTGTAGGTCGCGCCCAGCGACAGGTCTTCGGTCGGCTGCCAGACCACAGCCCCCTGGGCGGTATAGTCGCGCTCAAAGCCGGTCAGGTTGCCGGTATAGCCGGCCCCAGTCGGCACATCGTCGCGGGAAGTCTGGTAGAGCACCCCGAGGCTCCAGTCGCCCCAGGTATTCTGGTAGGACACCGCATTGTCGGGGCGGCCATTGCCTTCGAAGCCACCGTCGCCGAAGGCGCCGTTGAAGCTGCCCTGGGCGGTGGCACCGTTGTACCAGAACCAGTCCGTCCAGTAGGCGACCATGTCGTACCACAGCGAATACTGCTTACCGATCAGTAGTTGCCCGTAATCATCGTGGCGGACGCCGGCGTAGAGCATGCGTTTGTAATGGTCGTCATCGCCGTGCTCGAAGAAAGGATCGAACCCCCATTCGGCGCGTGCCACGGATGACCAACCGTGTTCGAACTCATGCTCGTGGATGAGGCGAATCCGCGAGCCGGCGTTGGTCGGGTCGTGGTCATCATCGATGTGGTCGACGAAGCTGCTGCCGGCCGCGATGCGGCCGCTGATGGTGAGCGTATCTTTGTCGGTTTCGTAGGCCGTGACGGCCAGTGCCTGCTGGGTGGCGAGGGTGGCGCCGATGGCGACGACCAGCCCGGTCAACTTGTAGTGATGGAACATGCCAAACCTTTTGGGTTGTTGTGTTTCTTGTGAATCCGCGGATGGCGGAGCGGCTCGTTGACGGTCGGGTCGACCGGCATCGAGCGACATACTGCCGTGTGCGTCACGGGGGAACGCCAGTCGTGATCATGCCGTCCGGCATGAGCGGTCTCCTTTGCGGGTGAATGAAGGGCAGAGCCCTGTCGTATGGCCGCAGTCGCCCCTGGCGGACGCCCAAGGGCGCCCGCGGCCGGAGAGAAGCATTGGGGGCCGTCGCTCGTCAGGCGGCGTCGTCGACGAAGGCCGCTCGCATCAGTTCCCGGGTATAGGCGTCGCGCGGGTTGGCGAAGATGTCCTCGGTCGGCCCCTGTTCGACGACCTGGCCCGATTTCATCACCATCACGGTGTCGGCCAGGGCGCGCACCACGGCGAGGTCGTGGCTGATGAACAGATAGGTCAGGCCGTATTTCGCCTGGAGGTTGCGCAACAGCTCGATCACCGTGACCTGCACGGAGCGATCGAGTGCCGAGGTGGGTTCATCGAGCAGCAGGAATTCCGGCTTGAGCACCAGGGCGCGGGCGATGGCGATGCGCTGTCGCTGGCCCCCGGAGAATTCGTGGGGGTAGCGCTGGCGCATGGTCGGGTCGAGGGCGACTTCCTCGAGGGCCTCGATGACCCGGCGTTCGCGTTGGCGTCGATCGAGCTCCGGGTGATGGACGCGCAGCCCTTCGCTGATGACCTCGCCGACGGTCAGGCGTGGCGAGAGCGAGCCGAAGGGGTCCTGGAAGACGACTTGCAGGCGCGAACGCAGCGGACGCATGCCGGCGCCATCCAGGGCGGAGAGGTCGCTGTCGTCGAAGCGGATGTTGCCGCTGCTCTTGAGCAGGCGCAGCAGGGCGCGTCCCAGCGTCGACTTGCCGGACCCCGACTCGCCGACCACCCCGACGGTCTGGCCACGCCGGATGGTCAGATCGATGCCGCGGACGGCCTCGAAGTACGAACTGGGGCGGAACAGACGCTTCTTGAGGGCGAAGCGAACACATAAGTCTCGTGCTTCCAGCAGGACCGGTGCACTGGCCTCGACCGGTGACTTTCCGCCACGGGGTTCGGCGTCGATCAGCATGCGGGTGTAGTCATGGCGGGGATTGGCAAAGACCTCGGCGGTGCTGCCGCGTTCGACCATCTCGCCGCGGCACATCACACAGACCCGGTCGGCGAAATGCCGCACGATGCCCAGGTCGTGGGTGATGAACAGGATCGCCATGCCATAACGCGCCTGCAGCGACTTGAGCAGTTGCAGGATCTGCGCCTGGACCGTGACATCCAGGGCCGTGGTGGGCTCGTCGGCGATCAGCAGTTCTGGCTCGCAGGCCAGTGCCATGGCGATCATCACGCGCTGGCGCTGGCCACCGGACAGTTCGTGCGGGTAGCTGTCGATGCGCCGCTCGGGCTCGGGAATGCCGACCTGGTCCAGCAACTCGATGGCCCGGGTGCGGGCCGCTCGGCCCTTGGCCTTGTTGTGCCGGGTCAAGACCTCGATGATCTGGGCGCCGATCCGGTGCAGCGGATTGAGCGAGGTCATCGGCTCCTGGAAGATCATCGAGATGGCATTGCCGCGGATGCGTCGCATGCGGCGCGGGGTGGCGGCAAGAAGATCCTCGCCATGGAAACGGATCGCGCCGCGGGCCTGGGCCAGGTCGGGCAGCAGGCGCATGGCGGCGGTGGAAGAGACCGACTTGCCGGAGCCGGATTCACCGACCAGCGCCACCGTCTCGCCGGCATGGATGTCGAAGCTCACTCCCTTGACCGCGGCGACGGCGCCATCGGGGAGCTGGAAGTCGACACTCAGGTTGTCGATGTCGAGCAGTGGGGTTGTCATCTTTCACTCCTGGTATCGATCATGTGCGTGACATGGGAGTGCCGATTCATGTCGCGAGCGCAGTAATACATCGGTGCTTCCATCAGCGTGTCTTGGGGTCCAGGGCGTCGCGCAATCCATCGCCCAGGAAGTTGAGACAGAACAGCGTCGCCGCCAGGAACACCGAGGGCACCAGCAGCATCCAGGGCGCGCTCTGCATCATGTCGGTGCCTTCGGAGATCAATACGCCCCAACTGGTCAGCGGTTCCTGCACGCCGAGGCCGAGGAACGACAGGAAACTCTCCAGCAGGATGACCTTGGGCACCGTGAGGGTGACATAGACGATCACCGGCCCGATGGCATTGGGAATCAGGTGGCGGGTGACGATTCTGGAGTCGCGCACGCCCAGGGCGTGAGCGGCCTCGATGAACTCGCGCTGCTTGAGCGCCAGGGTCTGGCCGCGCACGATGCGCGCCATGTCCAGCCACTCCACGGCACCGATGGCGGCGTAGATCAGCAGAATATTGCGGCCGAACACCACCATCAGCAGGATCACCAGGAACATGAAGGGCAGCGAGTACATGATGTCGACGAAGCGCATCATGACGTTGTCCACCCGGCCGCCGAGATAGCCCGAGATGGCGCCGTAGAGCACGCCGATCACCAGGCTGACGAGGCTCGCCACCAGCGCCACCGAGAGTGATACTCGGCCGCCGTACAGCGTCCGGGTGAGCAGATCGCGTCCATTGGCATCGGTGCCCAGCAGATGGCCGTTCTCGATACCGGGCGGGGCATTGAAAGCATTCCAGTCGACTTCCGCCAGGCCCCAGGGCAGTACATAGGGGCCGAAGACGCAGATCACGGTGATGACGCTCAGCATCACCAGGCTGACCATGGCCGCGCGGTTCTGCTTGAGCCGCCGCCAGGCGTCTCGCGTCAGGCTCTCGCCGGCTGCCGGCGCGGCGTCCGGTCCGAGGTCATCGACCGCGGCATGGCGGTCGCCGTCGTGGGTAAGGGGGTCTGTGGTCATGGCTATCCGCTCCCTGCGGTCAGTCGTCATGGCGGATCTGCGGATCCAGCGCGGAATAGATCAGGTCGACGAGCAGGTTCATCAGCACGATCAGGGCGCCGTAGAACACCACCGTGCCCATCACCAGGGTGTAGTCACGGTTGAGCGCGCCCTGCACGAAGTAGCGACCGATGCCGGGAATGCCGAAGATCTGTTCGATGACCACCGAGCCGGTGATGATCCCGGCGACGGCCGGGCCGAGATAGGACGTCACCGGCAGCAACGCCGGGCGCAGCGCATGGCGCCAGATGACCTGGGACTCGGCCAGCCCCTTGGCACGCGCGGTGCGGATGTAGTGGCTGCCCAGAACCTCGATCATGCTGGCGCGCATCATCCGCGCGATATAGGCGATCTGCTGGATCGACAGGGCGATGACCGGCAGCACCAGGTTGGGCAGGGCACCGCCGTTCCAGCCGCCGGCTGGCAGCCAGGCCAGCAGCACGCCGAACACCAGCGCCAGGATCGGGGCGATGACGAAATTGGGAATCGCGATGCCGGCCAGGGCCGTGCCCATCACCAGGTAATCGACGGTCGAGTTGCGCTTGAGTGCGGCGATCACGCCCAGGGGCAGGCCGAGCAACAGGGCCAGCAGGATCGCCAGTCCGCCGATCTCCAGGCTGACCGGAAACCCCTGCAGGATCAGCTCGGTGACCGAGAAGTCCTTGTACTTGAAGGAAGGGCCGAAGTCGCCCTGCAGCAGGTTGCCCATATAACGCAGGTACTGCATCGGCAGGGGCTCGTCCAGATGATAGGCGGCCATCAGGTTGGCCTCGATCTCCGGCGGCAGGGCGCGCTCGCCGTCGAAGGGACCGCCGGGGGCGATGCGCATCAGAAAGAACGAGATGGTGATCACGATCAGCATCGTGGGAATGGCCTGCAGCAGCCGTTTCAGCGTATAGATCAGCATGACGGCCTCCGGGGCATGGGCCGATGATGTAGGAAGGTGTGGAACATCACGGGGCTAGTCCTTGAGCTGGATGTAGCGCAGTGGGTGAACGTCGATGGCGGTGGTCTGCCAGCCCTTGACCTCGGGGGCGACCAGGTGGGCGCTGACATAGTCGTAGAGCGGCAGCAGGGCGTGGTCGTCGAGCAGCATCTGTTCGGCCCGGGTCATCAGTTGGGCGCGGCGCTCGGTGTCCAGCTCCCGGGTGCTGCGCTCGACCAGAGCATCGTAGGCGTCGTTGCGATAGCCGGTGCTGCGCTGTGCGGAGCCGCCCTCGGCATAGGCGTTGAGAAAGTCGTAGGGGTCGTTGATGGTGGCGACCATGCCGTAGCGGGCGATCTCGAAGTTGCCCTCGTTGACCGTCGCGTAGTGCACGGCCGCCTCGGCGTTGATCAGCTCCACCTCGACACCGAGCGGCTTCCACATGGCGGCCACGGCCACGGCGATCTTCTTGTGGTCCTCAAGAGTGTTGTAGCGCAGCGTTACGCGCAGGGGGTTGTCGGGGCCATAGCCGGCCTCGCGCATCAATCGCTTGGCCCTGGCAAGCCGCTGTTCCACCGGCTGCTCGGCGAGCTTCAGCGAGCCATGGGTGCCGCCCTCGGTGGCGCGCGGCACATACCAGTACGAGGCACGTTGCCCCATGCCGAGGGTGCGGTCGGTGATCACCTCGCGGCGCACGGCGAGGCTGAGCGCCTCGCGCACGCGTTCGTCGGCCAGTGGCTGGCCGTCACGCAGGTTGAACATGTAGAAGTATTCGGCGACCAGCGGTCCCACGCGGAGGGACTCGCCGAGATTGTCCGTCACCCAGTCGAAACGCGAGGCGGGCACGCCGGAGTAGGAGATATCCAGGTCGCCGGCACGAAAGCGGTTGAGGGCGGAGCCGGTGTCGTCGATGGGGTAGAAGGTCACGCCGTCCAGCGAGACCGCGTCGGCGTCGTGGAAGTGCGGATTCCGCTCGAGGTCGATGCGTGCCTGGGGGCGCCATTCCCGCAGGGTGAAGGCGCCGCTCGACACCATGGTGCCGGGGCGGGTCCATTCATCTCCGGCTTTTTCGACGAGATGGCGGGGCAGCGGGGCGGCCTCGGTCATGGCCAGCGCCTGCAGGAAGTAGGCGGTGGGCTCGTCGAGCTGGATGACCAGGGTGTGGTCGTCCGGTGCCGAAACGCCCAGCTCGCTAGGCTCGGCCTCGCCGGTATTGACCGCCCGGGCGTTTTTGATCGGGTAATAGAGATTGGCGTTGTGGCTGGCGATGGCCGGTTTCAAAAGGCGCCGCAGGGCGAAGACGGCATCGTCGGCGGTGATCGGCGTGCCGTCGGACCACTCGGCCGGGCGCAATTGGAAAGTATAGGTGGTGCCGTCGTCGCTGATGGTCCAGGACACGGCGAGGCCGGGGGCCAGGCTGCCATCGGCGGCGTAGGTCACCAGGCGCTCGAAGAGGGCGCGGGTGATACGGGTCTCCCAGACACCATTGGTCTTCTGGGGATCGAGGGTGCCGGGCTCGGCACCATTGCCGACCTGCAGGACGGCAGCAGGGGCGCTCTGCGTCGCGCCGGCCATCAAGGCAGCCAGCAACGCCGCACGCGTGAAGCGGTGAGAGAACATGGAAGCATTCCTTCGCGAGAGAACATCGATAGTATGGCGCGCTCCCCGGGGGAGCGCGCCGCTCACGGCTCGAGGATCACTGATCGAACGAGATCCAGCGTGAGGGGTGATCGTCCTCGACGTTGTCTTCCCAGCCGTTGATGGCCGGATTGACCAGGTTGCGTGACACGTAATAGAGCAGCGGCAGGACCGCGTAATCGTTCAGTGCCGTCTGTTCGGCCTGCTCGAGAAGGGCTTCGCGTTCGTCGGCGTCCAGGGTGCGGGCGGCCTGGTCCGTCAGGTCGTCGAACTCGGCATTGGAGTAGGCGCCGTAGTTGTTGCCGACCCCGCTGTGCAGCAGGCTGAGGAAGTTCTCGGCGTCGTTGTAGTCGGCGATCCAGCCGGCCCGGGCGATGTCGAAGTCGCCCTCGGCGATGGTCTGGTAATGCACCGTGGCTTCCGAGTTGATCATCTCGACCTCGACGCCAAGAGGGCGCCACATGGCGGACAGGGCGACGGCGATCTTCTTGTGCTCGTCGTTGGTGTTGTAGCGCAGGCGCAGCTGCAGCGGGTTGTCGGGGCCGTAGCCGGCCTCCTCGAGGAGCTGCCGGGCGCGTGCCATGCGCTCGTCCATGCTGCCTTCCAGCGGTATCTGCTGGACGTCATAGTGGTGGACGCCCTCTGGCACGAAGGAGCGCGAAGGCAGGAAGGTGCCACCCATGATCTGCTCGGAGAGTACCTGGCGGCGCACCACGAGACTCAGTGCTTCGCGCACCTTCGGGTCGGTGGTCGGATGGCCCTCGCGGTGGTTGAAGACGTAGTAGTAGCTGCCCAGGTAGGGCGCCATATGGGTGGCATCGGGCAGTTCCTCCTGGAGCATGCCGTACATGCTGGAGGAGTATTCACGCATGATGTCCAGCTCGCCCGAGCGGAAGCGCGAGACGCCGGCGTTGCGGTCCTCGATCGTGTAGTAGTTGACTCCGTCCAGCGCGATCTCGTCGGCGTCGTAGTACTCGGGGTTGCGGCTCACGCTGATGCGCGACTGCGAGACCCACTCTTCGGGGGTGAAGGCGCCGTTGGTGACGATGTTGTCGAGCTTCACCCAGTCTTTTCCGTACTCCTCGATGGCGTGCTCGGGCGCCGGGTAGGCGGTGTAGTGGGTCAGCAGCTGGATGAAGTAGGGGGTTGGTTCCTCGAGCTCTACCCGGAAGGTGCGACCATCATCGAGAGAGGCCACACCCAGGGCGTCCAGAGGCTTCTCGCCAGTGTTGACCGCTTCGGCGCCCACCACCGGATAGAGCATGTAGGCGTACTTGGAGGCGTTCTTCGGGTCGAGCAGGTGTTGCCAGCCGAACACGAAGTCATTGGCGGTGACCGGCTCGCCATCGGACCAGGCGGCATCCTCGCGGATGTGAAAGGTATAGGTCCTGCCGTCCTCGGAGACGTCCCAGGAGGTCGCCATGCCAGGCAGTATCTCGCCGTCCGGGGCTTTCTTGACCAGGCCCTCGTAGACGTCCATCAGAATCTGGGATTCCCAGATGCCGCCGGCGACCTGGGAGGTATCGAAGGAGGCGAGTTCACCGGTGACGCCCATGTCGAGGGTCTGTGCCGCCACGGGCGACGCCAGCAGGGCAGAAGCGAGCGCGATGGCGCCCGCCAGGGGGGTACGAATCTGGGTCATGGATCTCTTCCCTGACGTTGTTGTTGTGGTCGGCACGAGGTATCGGTGCCGCTCTTCTTGACCTTCGAACGGGCTCAGCAATAAGTCCATGTGAAATTTCACATGGCGTATTACGTATCTTGCATGAGCCCGGTGTGACGCCGGTCGAGCGGGGGCTGACCCGGATCGTCGATGGAATGGCGCCGAGCAGGTGCTGCGATCTGCGATGACATCGGGGGGCCTCGGGACGGGATGACGCTGTGCGGGCATTTGGCTACAATGCCTCTCTTTTCCCTGCCGCCGGGGCACACCCGGCGGACATTTCACTGCGGAATCAGGCGAACGCCATGCAGGAAGTCAATCCCATCAATCACCTCATCAAGGACCTGTCTGAGCGGACAGACGTCCTGAGGGGGTATCTTTGACTATGCCGAGAAGAAAGAACGGCTAGAGGAAGTCACTCGCGAACTCGAGGATCCGGAGGTCTGGAGCGACCCGGACCATGCCCAGAAACTGGGCAAGGAACGGGCTACCCTGGAAATGGTGGTCGAGACCATCGACGCGCTGGAACGCGGCCTGAACGACAGCCGTGATCTGCTCGAGCTGGCCGAGATGGAAGAAGACACGGATACCGTCGACGAGGTGAGTCGAGAGCTGGAGAACCTCCAGGCCAACCTCGAGAAACTCGAGTTTCGGCGCATGTTCGCCGGCGAGATGGACCCCAACAACGCTTACCTGGACATTCAGGCGGGCTCGGGGGGCACCGAAGCTCAGGACTGGGCCAACATGCTGCTGCGCATGTACCTGCGCTGGGCCGAGCATCATGGCTTCAAGGCCGACCTCATCGAGCTGTCCGCCGGCGATGTGGCGGGTATCAAGTCGGCCACGGTGCATATCCAGGGTGAGTACGCCTTCGGCTGGCTGCGCACCGAGACCGGCGTGCATCGGCTGGTGCGCAAGAGTCCCTTCGACTCCGGCGGCCGGCGGCATACCTCCTTCGCTTCGGTATTCCTGTCGCCGGAAGTCGACGACACCTTCGAGGTCGAGATCAACCCGTCGGACCTGCGTGTCGATACCTATCGTTCCAGTGGCGCTGGCGGTCAGCACGTCAACACCACCGACTCGGCGGTGCGCATCACCCACGAGCCGACCGGCATCGTGGTGGCCTGCCAGAGCCAGCGCAGCCAGCACGCCAACCGCGACTTCGCCATGAAACAGCTCAGGGCGAAGCTGTGGGAACACGAGATGGACAAGCGCAATGCCGCCAAGCAGGCCGCCGAAGACTCCAAGGCCGACATCGGCTGGGGCAGCCAGATCCGTTCCTACGTGCTGGACGACCAGCGCATCAAGGACCTGCGCACCGGCGTCCAGTCGAGCAGCTGCGAGAAGGTGCTGGATGGGGATCTGGATCAGTTCATCGAAGCCAGCTTGAAGCAAGGGCTCTGAAGCGCCGCGAGCCCTGGGAGGCGAGCTACGAGTCGCGAAACCCAAAGCATACGAGCGGCGAGATGCGAAACCCGAAAACCCAGCCCGCAGCTCGTAGCTCGTAACCCGCAGCTCGAAGCTCGCAACCCGAAGTCCACTCTTTACAGGTAGCAATATGGCCCACCAGGATAATTCGCAAGCCCCTGCGGGGACCCAGGACGAGAACCACCTGATCGCGGAGCGACGGTCCAAGCTGGCCACGCGTCGCGAGCGTGCCGCCGCCGATGGCGGCAGTGCCTTCCCCAATGACTTCCGTCGCGACAGCCTCGCCGCCGAGCTGGCCGCCGAGCTGGGCGACAAGGACAAGGCCGAGCTCGAGTCGCTGGGACGTCCGGCTGCCGTGGCGGGGCGAATCTTGCGCAAGCGTGGGCCGTTCATCGTCATTCAGGACGCGTCCGGCCAGATTCAGCTCTACGTCGACAAGAAGGGGCTGCCTGCCGAGGTTCTCGAGGACATCAAGGGGTGGGACATCGGCGATATCGTGGCCGGTCGGGGGCCGGTGCACAAGTCGGGCAAGGGCGATCTCTACGTGATGATGGAAGAGGCGCGCCTGCTGACCAAGAGCCTGCGGCCGCTGCCCGACAAGTTCCATGGTCTGACCGACATGGAAGCCCGCTATCGCCAGCGCTATGTGGACCTGATCATGAACCCCGACTCGCGTCGGGTCTTCGAGGCGCGCGCCGGGGTGATCAGCGCCATGCGTCGCTTCTTCGAGGAGCATGGCTTCATGGAGGTCGAAACGCCGATGCTTCAGCCGATCCCCGGCGGAGCGACGGCCCGTCCCTTCATCACCCATCATAATGCGCTGGACATCGACATGTACCTGCGTGTCGCCCCGGAGCTCTATCTCAAGCGGTTGGTGGTGGGGGGCTTCGAGAAAGTCTTCGAGATCAATCGCAATTTCCGCAACGAGGGGCTGTCCACACGTCACAATCCCGAGTTCACCATGGTCGAGTACTATCAGGCCTACGCGGACTATCGGGACCTCATGGATTTCACGGAGGCCATGCTGCGCACCGTGACCCGGCAAGTGCTGGGCGGTACCAGTGTGCTCAGCACCGTGCGTGATGCCGAGGGTGAGGTAATCGAAACCTTCGAGTACGACTTCGGCAAGCCGTTCGAGCGCCTCAGCGTGTTCGATGCCATCCTGGCCCACAACCCGGAGATCACCGCCGAGGCACTGGCCGACGAGGCCGCGGCGCGGCAGATCGCCGAACGCCTGGATATCGACGTCAAGGACGGATGGGGACTCGGCAAGGTTCAGATCGAGATCTTCGAGAAGACCGTCGAGCATCGCCTGCAACAGCCGACCTTCATCATCGACTATCCCACCGAGGTCAGCCCGCTGGCGCGTCGCAAGGACGACGATCCCTTCGTCACCGAGCGTTTCGAGTTCTTCGTCGGCGGCCGCGAACTGGCCAACGGCTTCTCCGAGCTCAACGACGCCGAAGACCAGGCCGATCGCTTCGCCGCCCAGGCTGCGGAGAAAGATGCCGGCGACGACGAGGCCATGTACTACGATGCCGACTATATACGTGCCCTGGAGTATGGCTTGCCGCCCACCGCGGGCGAGGGCATCGGGATCGACCGGCTGGTGATGCTGCTCACCGACAGCGCCTCGATCCGGGATGTGCTGCTGTTCCCGGCCATGCGCCCTTCTGGAGATTGAAGGCGCTGCGCGTCGGCCTTTGCTTGTTCCCTGCTGCTGCATGTTGATGGGGTGAGCGAGGGGCGCCGGGGGCAGGTCGTAGAGAGGGTCTTTTGCCAGGGATGGCAAAAGTAGCGCCCATGGAGGGGTTTACCGCGCCCTCTCGTAGACCTGCCGACGGATCAGCCCCGAGTGATCCGCAATTCGGGGCGCTGTGTTGTAGAAATGTTGGTAAGGGGCGCCCCTGGCGCCCATAATGGCAGCGTTTCGACGTCGAGGAGACCGTGATGAAACTGCTCAACCGCTCCGCCCTGAGTGTCAGGCCGACCCAGTCTTTCGTCGACTGGATCAACGCCCTGGAGCCCACCGTGGGCGACGACGACCTGGCCCTGGAGGACGTCGAACGGGAAAGTACCGTCTACCTGATTCCAGAGATGGACACGCCCGAAAATCTCCAAGCCTTCGTGCGCGAGCGCTATCTCGAGATCCTCGAGACCGAGCTGCGTGCCTGGGAAGAGGACGAGCGCCAATGGCCCGAGGCGCTCGACTGGTCGCTCTTCCAGCGCTTCCTGTGCGTCGAGCACAGCTACCTGGCCATCGACCTCGACGACGAGGCGGCGCTGGAGATCGCCGAGGTGGATGATAGTATGCTGCTGGAAACCGACCAGGACTGAGCTCTTGACGAAAAGTGTCTGCACTCGGTGATGACGGCGTTGAAAGCGGCCTCAAAATGCTCATTTACTCTTTGTAAACTGCGCTTTTTTGACCGCTTTCGCCTTGCCTCACCTTCGTTCTCCAACTTTTCGTTCAAGACCGATGGGCGGTATGCAAAGTGCCGGCCCCGGTCGTATCGCTTCCTGCGTTAGCCCTGCTCCGGCGAGCCCGGCCAGCATGCGCAGTGATCGCGTCTTGATGCGTGATATCCCTGCCACTCGCTCTTGAAAGATGAAACCAGCCCGGCGCCGGTTTTTCGTGGAATGGATGCCGATTCATGAGTCGACTCTTCGCGACCCGAGAGGGTGACGATGGTCTGCCCGGCCCCGAGCGCCGGCTGGCCGTACTGGCGTTGATCTTCGGCACCACCATGGCGGTGGTGGATGCCACCATGATCAACCTGGCGTTGCCCACCATCGCCGCTGACCTCGACGTGGCGCCGGCTAGTGCCGTCTGGGTCATCAATATCTTTCAGGTGGTCTGTGCCGCCTTCCTGCTGGTGTTTTCCGGGTTGAGCGAGATCATCGGTCGGCGTCGGCTCTATGTCGCGGGGCTGGCGCTGTTTGCGGCGTCGGCGGCAGGCAGCGCCCTGTCACGCGATCTGGATACCCTGCTGGTGTTTCGGGCCCTGCAGGGGCTGGGGGCTGCGGCGACGCTGTCGATCGGGCCATCGCTATATCGGACTATCTTTCCGTCGCGGCTGCTGGGCAGTGCCCTGGGACTGAGCTCCTTGGTGGTGGCAACCGGCTATACGGCAGGGCCAGCGATCGGTGGTCTGGTGCTTTCCGTGGCCGACTGGCCCTGGCTGTTCGCCCTGCCGGTGCCGATCGGTATCGTCGCCGTGACCCTGGCCTGGTGTGCCTTGCCTCGGGAGCCGGGCCGACGCGGAGGCTTCGATGCACTGGGAGCCGGTTGCTCGATTCTTGCGCTCGGTGCTCTCTTCCTGGCCATGGACGGAGTAGGGCACCAGGTGCCTGTCGGGCAAGCCCTGGGTTGGTTGTCGTTGAGTCTGGTGGCCGGCGGGCTCTTCCTGTGGCGTCAGCGGCGCGCGCCTCACCCGCTGTTGCCGTTGGCGCTGTTCCACCAGCGTCGCTTCAGTCTGGCGGTGTCGGCCTCGGGGCTTGCCTTCGTCGGCCAGGGGCTGGCTTTCGTGGCCCTGTCGTTTCTCTATCAGCAGGGTATGGGCTTCTCGCCCCTTGAAACGGCCTGGCTGTTCACTCCCTGGCCGCTGGCGATCATGGTGGCGGGGCCCCTGGCGGGACGCCTCGCCGACAGGGTCAACCCCAGTCTGCTGGCCTGCCTGGGCCTGGCGGTGCTGATCGCCGGCATGGTTGCGCTGGCTGGTCTCGAGGCCAATGCCGGCGTGGCCGATTGCCTGTGGCGAACGGCATTGTGCGGGTTCGGCTTCGGTATCTTCCAGCCTCCCAACAATCGCGAGTTGATGGCCAGTGTGCCGGCCGAGCGCAGCGCCAATGCCTCCGGCGTGATGAGCACGACCCGTACTGTGGGGCAGGCCATGGGGGTGGCCCTGGTCGGTGCCTGCCTATCGATCGGTGTGCCGGTTCAGACGGCGCTCTGGGGAGGGGCGATGGCCGGGGGGCTGGCGTTGCTGGCGAGTCTCGGCCGGGTGTCCCGGGCCGGCGAGGCAGCGCGTACACGTCGTCGCGCCGCCAGCGAACGCGTACAATGATGACGACATTCACCATCGGGGAGCCGACATGAGCACCCAGTCGACCATCGAGAAAAAGCTCCAGGCCCTCGAGCCCACCTTCCTGACGGTGGAGAACGAGAGCCATATGCACAATGTGCCGCCGAATGCCGAGACCCACTTCAAGGTGACCCTGGTTTCATCGCGTTTCGAGGGCATGATGCCGGTGAAGCGACACCAGCAGATCTATGCGCTGCTGGCCGATGAACTGGCCGGCCCCGTGCATGCCCTGGCGCTGCACCCCTATACCCCGGAAGAATGGCAGTCGCGGGGCGAGGGGCGTCCGGATTCACCGAACTGCCGGGGCGGCGGCGCCTCGTGACCAGCGAGCCGCATCGGCTGCAATACCTGGAGGCCATGGGCCTGACGGCCTGGGTGGCACGTTACCGTCTGCCCAACGCTCGACCCAGCGAGGCCTGTGAATGGGACCTGCCGGCGGAGGCCGATACGCGTTCCCGCGCTCCTGGCGAGCGTCTGCACGCCCTGCTGGAGGATGCCGCCGAGGCATCTCCGGCCGAGCCTCCGGCCCGGGAGTCGACGGCCCGTCCGCCAGCAGGGCCAGGCAAGGCTCGTGCCCTGTTGGGAGGGCTGGTGCCGGAGGAAAACGCCGCGCCTGCCGAGCCGGCCCCTGCTCCCTCGGTCACAGCGAAAGCCGAGCAGCCGGTCGCCGAGGCATTGCGTTTTACCTGGCAGGTGACCTGCCTGGATGGGCGCTGGCTACTGGTGCTGCCCCGCGATGCCGGACCCAGCGACGTGGAGTATCGTCTGCTTGGCAATATGCTGCGTGCTGCCGGTGTGGTGCCTGTCCGGGCGCCGAGTTTCGAGACCTTTCGCTGGCCGCAGCTCGAGGGGCTGTCCGTCGAGGCGCCCCTGGAGGAAGCACGGGAGGGGCTGCGGGCGTTCCTGACCGGTCGTCGGCAGCGTGGCTGGGTACCGGAACGGCTGTTGGTGTTCGGTGACGACGCCGTCCTGAGCGACCTGCTGGAGCTCGACGAGGGATACAGTGGCCTGTTGGCGATGCCCGTATGGCAGGGGCCCGAGCTGAAAGACCTCGCGGATGGCGCCGAGGCCAAGCGAGCGCTGTGGCCCCGCCTCCAGGGCTGGCAGCGTGACTGGCGTGTCGGTGATGAAGAGACCCGGCGCGATGTCTGATCCTTCTCCGGTGCCCCTGGGACGCTCGGCTCTGGCAGCGTTGGTCGAGCTGGAGCGCGTTTCCCAGCCTTACCCCCTGTCGGCGGCTCGACTGAAGGCGGCGCTGACGGATGATGCCGATGTGGTGCTGGGTCTCGAGGAGCAGGGCGGGCTGATCGGCCATGCCATCCTCTCGCGTCAGCCCTTCGATGCCGAGCTCCAGGCCCTTCTGGTGGCGCCTCATCATCGTCGACGTGGCCTGGCGTTGGCGCTGATGGAGGCGGTGATCGCCCAGGCGCGAGCCTGGAAGAGCGAACGGCTGCTGCTGGAGGTCAGGGCCGCCAATGCGCCAGCGATCACGCTCTACCGACGCATGGGGTTTGCCGAGGATGGGCGCCGTCGTGGCTACTATCCGTCACTGGACGGCGCCGGGCGGGAGGACGCCTTGCTGATGTCATGCCGCCTGAGTAGGGCCTGAGCTCAACCGGGCTGCTGCTGAGGCGCCGGCTGTTCCTGCCGGGATGACGAGTCATCGGTCTCGATGTCGTCGAACTTGCCCAGCAGCGCGGACAAGCGGCGTTCCCATTCCTCGCGTTCCTGCTTGAGGCGGGCGTTTTCCTCGCGCAGCTCCTCGGCTTCCATCTTCATCAACTCCAGGGCCTCGACGGCGCTGGAGACTTTCTGTTCGAGCTGGTTGAAGAGTTCGATGCTCATCCGTTTCTCCTGATGATGTCCTGCTGAGTCGGGCCCGGCCCGCCGAAAGCGTCCTGCCATCGGCAGCGTAACGCCACCGACGGGGCTCAGCAAGCGTCTTCGGTGGGTGATTCCTTACCCGTGGGCAGGCGTCGATACAGCCGTCCGGTGCTGTCACCTGCCTGCACTTCTCGGTGCAGGTGCCAGTTGGCCGGCACCACCGGGTCGAGGGTCGATTCGGTCTCCAGATAGATGCGGGCATCGTCGGTCAGCCAGCCGTGCTCCAGCGCCGCGCAGCAGGCGGCCGCCAGGTCCTTGCGAAAGGGCGGGTCGAGGAAGACGAGCGAGTGCGGCGTCGGTTCGCCTTCGAGGAAGTCCATGGCGTCGGCATTGAGCACTCGGGCCCGAGTGACGCCGAGCGTGCCGAGATTGCCTTCCAGGGCGCGACTCGCCCGGCTATCGAATTCGACCAGAGTGGCCTCGTGGGCGCCTCGCGACAGGGCTTCCAGGCCGAGGGCGCCGGTGCCGGCGAAGAGGTCCAGTACTCGAGCGCCGGCAAGGGTCGGGCCCAGCCAGTTGAAGAGTGTTTCCCTGACGCGGTCCGGCGTAGGGCGTAGCCCCGGGAGGTCGACCACGGGGAGCAGGCGGCGGCGATACTCGCCCCCGATGATGCGCAACTGGCCCTTGCCGCGACCTCCGTCTCGGCGGGGGGCGCGGGAGTGGCGTGATGCGCGGGAAGAAGAACGGCGTCGAGTCATGAGCGCCGATTGTAGCGGGCGTCTTGTCCACAGTCATGGTGCGCGATGGTAGGATGTGGCGATTCGTTCACCCGCGAGGCTGAATCCCCCCATGTTCGGTTTTTTCAAGCGCAAGAAGAAGCAGCAGGAAGAACAGGCGACGCCTGAGCAGGAAGTCGAGCGCGACGACGCGGCGCTCGCCGACGAGGACTCGACGCCATCCGAGGCCGAGTCTGCCTCTGAGGTCGAGCCCGAGCCGGCGCCGGAAGTGGAGCCGGAGCCCGTTCCCGAGGTCGAGCCCGAGCCGGCGCCGGAAGTGGAGCCGGAGCCCGCCCCCGAGGTCGAGCCCGAGCCGGCGCCGGAAGTGGAGCCGGAGCCCGCCCCCGAGGTCGAGCCTGAGCCGACGCCGGAACCCGAACCGGCGCCTGCCGCCGTGGCACCTCGGGAAAAACCCCGGGGCGAGAAAAAGGGGTGGTTCGCGCGCATCAAGGATGGGCTAGGCAAGACGCGGGCCAACCTGGCCGATGGGCTGTCCGGGCTGTTTCTCGGCCGCAAGCAGATCGATGACGATCTGATGGAAGAGCTCGAGACCCAACTGCTGATGGCCGATGTGGGGATCGAGGCCACCACCGAGATCATCGATCGACTCACCGAACGGGTCTCGCGCAAGGAGCTCAAGGACCCGGAAGCGCTGTTCAAGGCGCTTCAGGAGGAGCTTTCGGGGCTTCTCGAGGGCGTCACCCAGCCACTGGAGCTGCCGCCCAAGGGCGAGGGGCCCTTCGTCATTCTGGTGGTCGGCGTCAATGGCGTGGGCAAGACCACGACCATCGGCAAGCTGACCCAACGCTTCCAGCGCGAGGGCCGCAGCGTGATGCTGGCCGCCGGTGATACCTTTCGTGCCGCCGCCGTGGAGCAGCTCAAGGTCTGGGGGGAGCGCAACGACGTGCCGGTGGTGGCCCAGCATACCGGTGCCGACAGTGCTTCCGTGGTCTACGATGCCTTGGCGGCGGCCCGGGCGCGTGGCGTCGATGTTCTGATCGCCGATACCGCTGGGCGCCTGCACAACAAGTCGCACCTGATGGAGGAGTTGAAGAAGGTACGGCGAGTGATGGGCAAGCTCGATGCCGATGCGCCCCACGAGGTGATGCTGGTGCTCGATGCCGGCACCGGCCAGAATGCCCTGTCCCAGGCGTCGACCTTCAACGAGGCGGTGCCGGTCACCGGTATCACCCTGACCAAGCTCGACGGCACCGCCAAGGGGGGCATCATCTTCGCCCTGGCGCAGCAGCTCGGCACACCGATTCGTTTCATCGGCGTGGGGGAAACCCTGGATGATCTGCGCCCGTTCGCGGCCCGTGAGTTCGTCGATGCGCTCTTCGATCGGGACGATGCCGCGGCATGATCGCCTTCGAGCATGTCGGCAAGCGCTATGGAGGGCGCTTCGAGGCACTGGCCCATCTCAATTTTCGGGTCGGGCGCGGCGAGATGGTTTTTCTCACCGGCCATTCCGGGGCTGGCAAGAGCTCGCTGCTGCGCCTGATCATGCGCCTCGAGCGCCCCAGTCGGGGGCGTATTCTGGTGGCCGGCCATGACATCGATCGCCTGCACCATACCCAGGTGCCCTTCTACCGGCGTCAGATTGGCGTGGTCTTCCAGGACCACCAGTTACTGTTCGATCGTTCGATCTACCATAACGTGGCGCTGCCGCTGGAGATTCAGGGCATGGAGCCTCGGGAAGCGTCGCGCCGGGTGCGGGCGGCTCTCGACAAGGTCGGCCTGCTGCATCGCGAACGGGCCCTGCCCATCGAGCTGTCGGGCGGGGAGCAGCAGCGGGTGGGCATCGCCCGGGCGGTGGTCAACAAGCCGGCCCTGTTGCTGGCCGACGAGCCGACGGGAAACCTCGATCCTCAGCTATCGGCCGATATCATGTCGCTGTTCGAGGACTTCAATCGAATCGGTACCACGGTGATGGTGGCCAGCCATGACCTGGCACTGATCGCCCGTTTGCGGCATCGCACGCTGCGTCTGCACGAAGGTCGCTTGGTGGCCGACGAGGAGGCCATATGAGCCGTCAAGGGCAGGAGAGCTCCCGACGCGGGGCTCGTGCGTATCGCGCCGGTGCTGGTGGGCGGTGGCGCAGTTGGGGGCGTCACCATCGGGCCATGAGCCTGGACAGTGCGCGCCGCTTGCTGCGTCACCCGCTGAGCAGTCTGTTGACCATGCTGGCCATCGCGATCGCCCTGGTGCTGCCGGCCGGGCTATGGCTCGCCCTGGACGGAGCGCGGCTGCTCGATGCCGAACTCGATGAGAGCGCCACGCTGACGGTCTATCTCGCCGACCGGGTTGATAGTGGTGAAGCCGGACGCATCGAAGAGGCCCTCGGGGCTCAGGAGGGTGTGGCGGCGACCCGCTTGATCACCGCGGCCGAAGGCATGGCCGAGTTTCAGCAGTCACTGGGACTCGAGGATGCCCTGGCGCGCTTGCCCGGTAACCCGCTGCCGGCAAGCGTGGTGGTGTCCCCTCTCGATCCCTCGCCGGAGGCCGTTCGGCGACTGGCCGACGCACTCGAGGACATGAATGGTGTCGAAGAGGTGCGGCTCGACCTCGCCTGGCTGGAACGTCTGCGGCACCTGGCGGAAGTCGGCCAGAGGGTCACCCTGGCATTGGCCGTGCTGTTCGGCATGGGCGTGTTGCTGGTGGTGGGCAATACCATTCGCCTGGCCGTGGAGAACCGCCGTCAGGAGATCGAAGTGGTGACGCTGATCGGTGCCACGCATCCATTCGTGCGGCGTCCCTTCCTGTACAGCGGTGCCTGGTACGGCCTGGGCGGCGGTGTCCTGGCCTGGGGGTTGCTGACGCTCGGCGGCGGCTGGCTGTCGGGTCCGGTATCGGCGCTGGCGGCCAGTTACGGTGCCAGCTTTTCACTGCCGGCCTTGGGGGTCGGGGGGTCGGCAACCCTTCTGGCATGTAGTACACTGCTGGGCTGGCTGGGTGCCTGGATTGCGGTCAGTCGTCATCTGGCGCAGATCCGCCCCCGCTGATGCCATGAGGAAAGCTGTCACGAAAGCATCATGGCAAATTCATTGCGAGCCGGAACCAAATCGGCCCCTTGCCGTCAAAGGCAGCGATTACCGATTCCATACATGGGTTTCGAGGGAGACAACCTGCAAATGAGCACCAGTCTTCTGCCGGTGGGCCACCTGTCACCGGGCCACGACCTCAACGGTTACATCCAGGCGGTGAACGGGATCCCCATGCTCACCGTGGACGAGGAGCGTGAGCTGGCCTTCCGCCTGCATGACGAGGGCGACCTCGAGGCGGCACGCCGTCTGGTGATGTCTCACCTGCGTTTCGTCGTGCATATTGCGCGGAGTTATTCCGGCTATGGCCTGGCCCAGGCGGATCTGATTCAGGAAGGTAACGTCGGCCTGATGAAGGCGGTCAAGCGCTTCGACCCTAACCAGGGTGTGCGCCTGGTGTCCTTCGCCGTGCACTGGATCAAGGCTGAGATTCACGAATTCGTGCTGCGCAACTGGCGGATCGTCAAGGTCGCCACCACCAAGGCCCAGCGCAAGTTGTTCTTCAACCTGCGCGGTGCCAAGAAGCGCCTGGCCTGGCTGAACAGCAACGAGGTCGAGGCCATCGCCAAGGACCTCGACGTCAAGCCCGAGGTGGTTCGCGAGATGGAAGGGCGTCTGTCGGCCCACGATGCCGGCTTCGATGCCGCGCCCGGCGAGGACGAGGAGTCCGCCTATCAGGCGCCGGTCCATTATCTGGATGATGCGTCTCAGGATCCGGCCACCCAGCTCGAGGACAGCGATTGGGAAGAAGATTCCACTCAGCGCCTGGCGTCGGCCCTGTCCGAACTGGATGACAGGTCCCGGGATATCCTCCAGCGCCGCTGGTTGAGCGACGACAAGTCGACGCTACACGATCTGGCCGATGTCTACGGCGTGTCCGCCGAGCGTATCCGCCAGCTCGAGAAGAACGCCATGAAGAAGATTCGACAGAGTATCGGCGATACCCTGGCGGCATGATGGCGGGCTTGAGCAGGCGCTGACGCCTGATCCTAGAGTCGCTGTCATCGGCAGAACGCAAAACGCCCTGGCCAATGGCCGGGGCGTTCGTGTTTCGGATCGTCGTCGAGGAGGGGGCGTCAGGCCGTCTGGGGCGCCTCGCGAAGCAGGCGGGCGGAGAGCGATTGCCACTGGTCATCCCAGTGTTCGGTGGGGAGGCGCTTGAAATCGCTGCGCACGTACTGGGAAATGCGTCCCTCGACCTGAGCCAGCAGCATGTTGGCGGCGGCCGGGATCGGAAGCGCGGGACGTCGCCCCTCGCGGAGTTCGGCCTCGCGCAGTACCTGCTTGAGCTGGGTTTCCAGGCGTTCGAACAGCTGGTGGATGCGCTGTCGCAATCGCGCGGTCTCGCCGGTCAGGGCATCGCCGCCAAGCAGGCGCGACAGGCCAGGGTTCTTCTCGGCGAAGGCCAGTAGCAGGGTGAGGATCTGGCCGCAGCGCGGCACCGCTTCGGGCACTTCCTCGAGAATGCGTCCGATGCGTTCGAACAACGTCTGTTCGATGAACTCGATGAGCCCCTCGAACATGCGTGCCTTGCTGGGGAAGTGGCGATAGAGGGCCGCTTCCGAGACGCCGACCTGGCGTGCCAGGGCGGCGATGGTGATGCGCTTGCCGCTGTCTTCCTCCAGCATCAGGGCCAGCCCCTGCAGAATCTGGTCGCGTCGACTGGAGGTGGAAGGTTCCTGCGTCATGATGTGCTTTTCTTGTCGGTCGGTGGGAAAGAAAGGGTCAATCGTCGTGTGTTTCGTCTCCGGCGTTGGTGATCAAGGTGCCGACACCGGCGTTGGTGAATATCTCGAGCAGGGTGGCGTGAGGTACCCGGCCATCGATGATATGTGCGCTGGCCACGCCGCCCTTCACGGACTCCAGGGCGCAGCGGATCTTCGGCAGCATGCCGCCGTGAATCGTGCCGTCGGCGATCATGGCATCGACCTGAGCGGTGCTGAGGCCGGTCAGGACCTCGCCGTCGGCATTCATCAGTCCGGCCACGTTGGTCAGCAGCATCAACTTCTCGGCATCCAGTGCCTCGGCGACCTTGCCGGCCACCAGGTCGGCGTTGATGTTGAAACTGCGGCCCGAGGCGTCGACGCCGATCGGGGCGATCACCGGGATGAAGTCCCGGGCGGCGAGCATCTCGATGAGGTCGGTGGAGATATGCTCGACCTCACCCACGTGGCCGATGTCGATGATCTCCGGGGCCGTCATCTCCGGGCTCTGGTGCTCGACCCTCAACTGACGGGCGCGAATCTGCGCGCCATCCTTGCCGGTCAGGCCGATGGCTTTGCCGCCGCACTGGTTGATCAGATTGACGATGCCCTTGTTGACCAGGCCGCCGAGCACCATCTCGACGACGTCCATGGTTTCGGCGTCGGTGACCCGCATGCCATTGACGAAGCGCGACTCGATGTTGAGTTTCTCGAGCAGTTCGCCGATCTGGGGGCCGCCGCCGTGAACGACCACCGGATTGATGCCGACTTCCTTCATCAGGACCATGTCGCGCGCGAAGGAGTCGATCAGCGGGTCCTCGGTCATGGCATTGCCGCCATACTTGACCACGACGGTCTTGCCGGAGAAGCGCTGGATGTAGGGAAGTGCCTCGGAAAGCACTTCCACCACCTGGCGCGGGTCACGGGGCTGTTCGGTCATGTCTGGGGTTCCGTATCGAATCGAGGAGGCGTCAAAGTGTGATCTCGAGAGCCGGGGCGACCTGCTTGAGGGCATCGGCGAAACGGCCGCGGATGCGCGTCAGCGCCGCGTCGCTCTTGCCTTCGAAGCGCAGTACCAGCACCGGGGTGGTGTTGGAGGCGCGACACAGTCCCCAGCCGTCGGGGTAATCGACGCGGATACCATCCAGCGTGGTCTTGACGCCGTCGTCGCCGAAGTCGCCTTCCCGGGCCAGGCGCTCGACCAGGTCGAACTTGGTCTCGTCGGTCACCGTGATGTTGATCTCGGGCGTGCCGATATCCTGAGGATAGCGGGCGAAGAAGGCATCGGCGTCGAGGGGCTGGCGCGACAAGACTTCCAGCAGTCGGGCTGCACCGTAGAGGCCGTCGTCGAAGCCGAACCAGCGCTCCTTGAAGAAGATGTGGCCACTCATCTCGCCGGCGAGCAGAGCGCCGGTTTCCTTCATGCGTGCCTTGATCAGCGAATGGCCGGTACGCCACATCTCCGGCGTGCCGCCGGCCTGTTCGATCACCCCGGCCAGGTTGCCGGTGCATTTGACGTCGAAGATCACCCGGGCGCCGGGGTTGCGCTCCAGCATGTCCTCGGCGAAGGCCATCATCAGGTGGTCGGGATAGATCAATTGGCCCGAGGGGGTGATCACCCCCAGACGGTCACCGTCGCCGTCGAAGGCCAGGCCGATGTCGGCGCCACTGGCCTGGACCTCGGCGATCAGGTCCTCGAGGTTCTCCGGCTTGCCGGGGTCCGGGTGATGATTGGGGAAGGTGCCGTCGATCTCGGCATAGAGCGGGATGGTCTCGGCGCCGAGGCGCTCCACGAGCTTCGGGCCGAGTTCGCCGGCCACGCCGTTGCCGCAGTCCACCACGGCCTTGATCGGCCGTGTCAGGACGACATCGCCGAGGATGCGTTCCAGGTAGGCGTCGCGCAGGTCCTGCTGACTCACCTGGCCCTGGCCCTCGGTGAGGTCGCCTTCCGTCAGGCGGCGATGCAGGTCGGTGATGGTGCCGCCGGACAGGGTCTCGCCGCCGAGGACGATCTTGAAGCCGTTGTAGTCGGGCGGATTGTGGCTGCCGGTGACCATCACGCCGGAGGTGGTGTCCGCCATCACATGAGTGGCGAAGTAGAGTACCGGGGTGGGCACCATGCCGATGTCGATCACGTCGCAGCCCGAGGCGGTCAGGCCGCGGGTCAGGGCCGCGAGCATGCGGGGGCCGGAGAGACGGCCGTCGCGGGCGACGATGACCCGGGTTTCGCCTTTCGCTCTGGCGGCGCTGCCGATGGCCCGGCCGATACCCTCGACGCCGGGTTCGGTGAGGGTGTCGTCGACCACGCCGCGAATATCATAGGCGCGGAAGATGGAGGCGGGGGCGGGGCTGGTCTTGTCTGTCGTCATGTCATCGGTCCTTGATCGGGGAAGGGGTCAATGGCGTTGTCGGGCTTCAGTGACGACCGGAGCTGCCGAAGCCACCCATGCCGCGTGCGCTGGTGTCGAAGTCGTCGACGACCTCCAGGTCGGCCTGTACGACCGGTACCAGGACATACTGGGCCAGGCGCTCGAAGGGCGACAGGGTGAACGAGGTGTCGCCGCGGTTCCAGACCGAGATCATCAACTCCCCCTGATAATCGGAGTCGATCAGCCCCACCAGGTTGCCGAGCACGATGCCATGCTTGTGGCCCAGTCCCGAGCGGGGCAGGACCATGCCGGCCAGCCCCGGGTCGGCGATATGGATGGCGAGTCCGGTACGCACCAGTTCGCAGTCGCCGGGCTCGAGAGTCAGGGGGGCGTCGAGCAGCGCCCGCAGATCCATGCCGGCGGAGCCGGTGGTGGCGTAATGGGGCATGTGGTCGCGCATGCGCTCGTCGAGCAGCTTGACGGCGAGGCGGGGACGGTCGGGAAAGGTCGGCATCGAGTGTCTTCCGGAATCGAGGTGTCAGGCGTGGTGAATGGCGTTCAGGCGCGTCAGGGCCCGCCTCAGTACAGCGTCGGCCAGGCAGGACTTGGGCTGTGGGGGCTGGGCGTCGCGATCGATGGCGTCGGCGTCGCGCCAGAGCAGCACGGCGGCGTTGTCGTCGGCCCCGAAGCCGAGGCCGGCCCGGGAAACATCGTTGGCCACCACCATGTCGAGGTGCTTGCGTGTCAGCTTGTCCCGAGCGTAGCGCTCGAGGTCGCGCGTCTCGGCGGCGAAGCCGATGACATAGGGGCGATCGTCCCGGGCAGCGATGCGGGCGATGATATCGGGATTCTTCACCAGGCGCAGGGTCATGGTGTCGTCATCGTCCCGCTTCTTGAGCTTGTGCTCGGCCGGGGTTTCGGCGCGATAGTCGGCCACCGCGGCACAACCGATGAAGAGGTCGCAGTCGTCGGCGAGGCGCTCGGCGGCCGCCAGCATGTCATCGGCGCTCTCCACATCGTGCCGGGTCACGCCGGCTGGGGTGGCCAGAGCCACCGGGCCGCTGATCAGGTGTACCTCGGCGCCCAGGCTCACGGCGGCGGCGGCCAGGGCATAGCCCATCTTGCCGGAGCTGTGGTTGGAAAGGTAGCGCACCGGGTCGAGGGCCTCGCGGGTCGGGCCGGCGGTGATCACCACCGTCAGCCCCTCGGCGGGCCGGTCCGTCGTCCCGGCCAGGCCCGTCATGATGTCTTCCGGCTCGAGCATGCGCCCCGGCCCCACATCGCCGCAGGCCTGGTCGCCACTGCCGGGGCCGAGCATTTGCCAGCCATCCTCGGTGAGCCGGCGGGCATTGCGCGTCGTGGCAGGGTGGCCCCACATGGCCTGGTTCATGGCCGGCGCCATGAACTTTTCGGCATGACTGGCCAGGCACAGGGTGGTGAGCAGGTCATCCGCGTGACCCTGTGCCAGGCGCGCCATCAAGTCGGCAGTCGCCGGAGCGATCAGGATGCGGTCGGCCCAGCGGGCCAGCTCGATGTGACCCATACCGGCTTCGGCCTCCGGGTCGAGCAAGGAGGTGCGCACCGCCTCGCCGGTAAGGGCCTGGAGCGTCAAGGGCGCGATGAAGGCCTGGGCGCCTTCGGTCATGACCACACGGACCTCGAACCCAGCCTGCTTGAGCAGGCGGGCCAGGTGCGCGCTCTTGTAGGCGGCGATACCGGCGCCGATTCCGAGCAGAATGCGTTTTCCGGGCAGTGCTGACATGGCAGTGTCCAAGCGTGAATCCGGTCGTCTACCTTACCACTCGCGGGGTGGCTTGCGTAGCCGGCCCCGCATGTCGGTGCCCGGCCGGCATGGCGACTACACTATGCGTTGAAGGCGTGCCGAGAAGGGGCAGGGGCGGCGTGCATGGCCAAGACAAGGACGATGGGCCTGCACGGGAGGCAAGGATGTCGATTCGCGACTGGCCGGAGGGTGAACGCCCCCGGGAAAAACTCTTGGCGCTGGGCACGGAGGCGCTTTCCGATGCCGAGCTGCTGGCGATCTTTCTGCGCGTCGGCGTATCGGGGCGCTCCGCCGTGGACCTGGCGCGGGATATGTTGTCGGCCTTCGGTGGCCTGCGGCCCTTGCTCGAGGCCGATGAACGTGCCTTCTGCGCGCAGCGCGGGCTAGGGCAGGCCAAGTATGTGCAGTTGCAGGCGGTGCTGGAACTGGCGAGACGCCATCTGGCTTGTCGGCTGGATCGCGAGGCGGCGTTGACCTCACCGGGGCTGGTTCGCGATTACCTGACCTCGCGACTGCGCCACCTCGGGCACGAAGAGTTCGCCGCCCTGTTTCTCGACAGTCAGCACCGAGTGATCCGCTACGAGTCGTTGTTCCGGGGTACCCTGGACAGTGCCTCGGTCTATCCCCGCGAAGTGGCGCGACGTGCTCTGGAACTGGGGGCGGGGGCGCTGATCTTCGCGCACAACCACCCCTCCGGTGTGGCCGAGCCGAGCGACGCCGACCGGCGCATCACCGAGCGGCTCCGCCAGGCACTGGAATTGTTCGAGATCCGGGTGCTGGATCATTTCGTGGTGGGGGATGGCGAAGTGGTGTCATTTGCCGAGCGTGGCCTGCTATAAATCTGGCAATCGAATAGATCGTCCTGATCTATTCGATTGTCGCCCGCACCCCACTGGCGCAGATGCGTGGATCTTCTGGTGTGGCGCGGGCTCGCGCCGGCCTGACGGCCGGCGGCGGCACTTTCCTGTGCCGCGATTAACCCGACATAAAAGCTTGCCGGGTTAACATAATCCCGCATCTCGCTTGTCTGGCCCGGCCAACTCTGGTATAAAGTGCAGCCTTTGAATTCCCTTGGGTCAAATGACACGGGGTCGTCCCGGTTTGCCCGACAGGTTTTGAACACTCAGGTTAATACCCTGGCCAAGCGGTTGGAGGCTCTCATGTCCAAAGTATGTCAGGTTACCGGCAAGCGCCCGGTGACTGGTCACAACGTATCCCACTCTCAGCGCAAGACCACGCGTCGTTTTGTGCCGAACCTGCACACCCATCGCTTCTGGGTGGAAGCCGAGAAGCGCTTCGTCAAGCTGCGCGTCTCTACCAAGGGTATGCGTATCATCGACAAGAAGGGTATCGAGGCGGTGCTCAGCGATATCCGTAAGCGCGGCGAGACCGTTTAAGACGCCCCAGCGCCCGATCCATGAGGGAGAAGAGTCATGCGTGACAAGATCAGAATGGTGTCCAGCGCCGGTACCGGCCACTTCTACACCACCGACAAGAACAAGCGGAACACTCCGGACAAGCTCGAAATGAAGAAGTTCGACCCGGTGGCCCGCAAGCGTGTCATCTACAAGGAAGCCAAGATCAAGTGATCACGATGCCGGTGCGCTGACGCGCACGGCATCCTGGCCGTCGGCTCCGCCCGCGAAAGCGCACCGGGGCGTTCGATGGCTTCCTTCCGCAGGTAAGCGCCTGTCCGCCTGAACCCGGCCCGATGGTCGGGTTCTTGCGTATATCGCCCCGATACCGGATATCCCCGCCATGCCCGAGCTTCCCGAGGTCGAAACCACCCGACGAGGCATCGCCCCTCATGTCGAGGCGCGCGAGATCCGCGAGGTGATCGTGCGACAGCCGCGCCTGCGTCACCCGGTGCCGGAAGATCTCGTCGATCGCCTGGTGGGGGCGCGCCTGGGGCGGCTGGACCGACGCGCCAAGTATCTGCTGGTGCCGGTGGTCGGCGAGTCGGGGGGGACCCTGTTGTGCCACCTGGGCATGTCCGGCAGCCTGCGCATCGCGAGGCTGGGGGAGCTGCCCAGGAAGCATGATCACGTCGACCTGGTGTTCGACGATGGGGGCATCCTGCGCTATCACGATCCGCGCCGCTTCGGTTTCATCGATTGGCTGGACGGGGATATCGAAAAGGATCGACGGCTGTCGAAGCTGGGGCCGGAACCGCTCTCGGAGGCCTTCGATGGCGAGCGGCTCTATGCGATGTCCCGCAGGCGCCGGCTGGCGGTCAAGCCCTTCCTGATGGACAACGCCGTGGTGGTCGGCGTCGGCAACATCTACGCCGCCGAGGCCCTGTTCCTGGCCGGTATCGATCCACGCCGCGAGGCAGGGCGCATCTCGCGTCAGCGGTATGCACGCCTGGCGAGTGCCATCCGCGAGGTGCTGGCCGCCGCCATCACCCAGGGAGGCACGACGCTGCGCGACTTCGTCGGTGGCACCGGGGAGCCGGGGTATTTCGCCCAGCGGCTCAATGTCTATGGCCGTGACGGTGAGCCCTGCCGACGGTGCGGCGCCGAATTGCGCCTGGTGACCCTGGGACAGCGTGCCAGCGTCTTCTGTGCCGGGTGCCAGCGCTGACCCTTGGCCCCGCACCCGCCCATTTCCCTATCAATCATGAGATTCCCGATGACCGCTCTACGCTCATTGCGCCTCAAGAAGAACGCCGATCGGCGACTGAAGTCCGGCCATCTGTGGCTGTATTCCAACGAGATCGATATCGGCACCACCCCCCTCAAGGACTTCGCGCCGGGCGAGCAGGCGGTGGTGGAAGCCGCAAACGGCAAGGCCATGGGGGTGGCCTATGTCAACGCCCATTCACTGATCTGCGCACGCCTGGTGTCCCGCGATGCGAGCACCACCCTGGACCGTTCGTTGCTGGTGCACCGTCTCAACCAGGCTCTTTCCCTACGCCAGCGCCTGTTCGCCAAGCCGTTCTATCGTTTGGTGCATGGCGAGGGCGACCTGCTGCCGGGGCTGGTGATCGACCGCTTCGACGACGTCCTGGTGGTGCAGCTCAATACCGCCGGCATGGAGGCGGTACGCGAGCCGTTGCTCGATGCCCTGGACAAGGTGTTGTCGCCGCGGGCCGTGGTGTTGCGCCATGATACCAGCGGGCGCCGGATGGAAGGCCTCGAGGGAGGCGTCGAGGTGCTCGGCGACGAGCCGCCCGAGAGCGTCGAGCTGGAAGAGAACGGCGTGCGCTTCGTCGCGCCGGTGCTGGATGGCCAGAAGACCGGCTGGTTCTTCGATCATCGTGCCAACCGAGCTTGGCTCAACGGCTTGGTGGCCGGCAAGCGGGTACTGGACCTGTTCAGCTATGTCGGTGGCTGGGGCGTCCAGGCGGCCGCGCATGGTGCCAGCGAGGTGCTGTGCGTCGATGCTAGCGAGCGCGCGCTCCAGGGGGTGGCCGAGAACGCCGAGTTGAACGGGCTCCAGGAACGCGTCGCGGTGGGCGAGGGAGATGCCTTCGAGGCACTGGCCGCCCTCAAGGCCGATGACGAGCGATTCGACGTGGTGATCCTCGACCCGCCGGCCTTCATCAAGAAGCGCAAGGACACGGCCGCCGGAGAGCGTGCCTATGGGCGTCTGAACCGGGAGGCGATGCGCCTGCTGGGGCGCGATGGTCTGCTGGTCTCGGCGTCCTGCTCCATGCACCTAGGGATGGATCGTCTCACGGATGTGGTGCGTGGTGCCGCCCGTCACCAGGACCGCCATGGTCAGGTGATCTTCCAGGGGCATCAGGGGCCGGATCATCCGGTGCATCCCGCGATTCCCGAGACGTCCTATCTGAAGGCTCTGGGGGTGCGGGTCTTCCGTGACTAGCCGCCTGCGAAAAGTGCCTGCGCTCGTCGACGTTTCAGGCAGTGCCAGGGCGCTATGACAAGTGCCTGCACCCGTCGACGGTGTCGAGGAACGCTTATCATGAGGAATATCGCGTCGTGAGGGATGTCGACTTCGTTCGCGTCTTTGCGCATACGAATCCACTGCTGGTCAGCCATGTCGCCAACCTGCTCGAATCGGCCGGCATTCCGGTGGAACGGCGCAACATGACGTTGGGCGGCGCGTCGGGAGAGTTGCCGCCCGTCGAGTGCGAGCCAGAGGTATGGGTGGCGCCGCATAATCGTGCCCGGGCCGAGGCGCTGATCCGCGAGGCCCGCGAGGGCGGAGCGCGCCCCGACTGGGTCTGTTCCGGCTGCGGCGAAACGCTCGAGGGTGTCTTCGACCGTTGCTGGAACTGTGGTCGCGACCGGCCCTGATACCGCTTCATCACCTCACAGGGAGGAGGGCACCATGTCCTGGGACCTGCCGGACCCTTTCATCATCGACCTCGATGTCTCACCGTCGAGCATCGACGATTATGGCCATGCCAACAACGCCGAGTACCTGCGCTGGGTCGAACGTATCAGCTGGCGCCATTCGGAGCATCTGGGGCTCAGCCTGGCGCACTATCGCGAGCTGGATCGTGCCATGGCGGTGCATCGTCACGAGCTCGACTACCTGGCACCGGCCTTCGAAGACGACAGGCTGCAATTGGCTACCTGGATCGTCGATTGCGACAACCGTCTGACCCTCACGCGCCGCTTCCAGCTCAGGCACCACGATACGGGGCAGACCCTGCTGCGGGCCCGTACGCGCTTTGCCTGTATCGAGCTGTCCAGTGGGCGTCCTCGACGCTTGCCGGCAGAGTTCCGGCGTTGCTACGGCGCGGTACTGGTCAGCGAGTGACCGGAAGGCGGAAGACTTTCTGTTTCGTGTTTCCTTGATAGTCGTATCTTCGATGTAGAAACGGTCTTTTCCGAATTTTTTTTGTTTTTCTCCCGTGATCTCTGCGTGTATGGACTGCTGTGCTGTAATGGAATCGAACGCGCAGTCATCCATTGTCCACGCATCGGAGGAATTCCATGAAGATCGCCGTGCCGAAGGAAATCAAGAACCATGAATATCGCGTTGCCCTGACACCCAGCGGTGCTCGTGAGCTGGTCGGTCGTGGCCACGATGTCGTTGTCCAGACCGCTGCCGGTGAGGGAGCGGGCTTCAGCGATGCCGACTTCGAGGCGGCCGGTGCTCGACTGGAAGCCGATGTGGCCAGGTTGTGGGGTGACGCCGAACTGATCCTCAAGGTCAAGGAGCCGCAAGCCGAGGAGGTCGCCAGGCTGACCAGCGGGCAGACCCTGTTCACCTACCTGCACCTGGCGGCCGAGGAAGCCCTGACCAAGGGGCTGCTCGACAGCGGCGCGACCTGCATCGCCTACGAGACCATTACCGCGGCCGAAGGTGGACTGCCGCTGCTGGCGCCGATGAGCACCGTGGCCGGGCGCATGGCCGTCCAGGCCGGCGCGCACAGCCTCGAGAAGGCTCAGGGCGGTGCGGGTGTCCTGTTGCCGGGCGTGCCGGGTGTGGCACCGGCCAAGGTCACGGTCATCGGCGGTGGCGTGGTCGGCGAGAACGCCGCGCGCATGGCGCTGGGGCTGGGCGCCGAGGTGACGGTACTGGACAAGTCCATTCCGCGCCTCGAGACCCTGGATGACCGTTATCAGGGCCGAATGAAGACGGTGTTCTCCACTGCCGATGCGCTCGAAGAGGCGGTACGCGAGTCGGACCTGATCATCGGCGCCGTTCTGGTGCCCGGGGCCGCCGCGCCCAAGCTGATCACGCGTGACATGCTGTCCGACATGAAGCCGGGCAGTGTGCTGGTGGACGTGGCCATCGACCAGGGCGGTTGCTTCGAGACCAGCAAGCCGACAACGCATGCCGAGCCGACCTATGTGGTGGATGGCGTGGTGCACTACTGTGTGGCCAACATGCCCGGCGCGGTGGCGCGGACCTCCACCCAGGCACTGACCAACGCGACCCTGCCGTTCGTGCTGTCACTCGCCGACAAGGGCTGGCAGAAGGCGCTGGCCGACGACGACCATTTCGCCGCGGGCCTCAATGTCCACGACGGCAAGCTCACCTACCGTGCCGTAGCCGAAGCCTTCGGGCTGGAACATGTGGACGCTGCCACCTTGATCGGCTGAGGCGGGGCCGACTCGTCGACGAAAGGCCAGGGCTACCGCGTGGAGTCCTGGCCTTTTCTCGATCTGAGGTTGGCCTCTCTCCCTGGCGACGACTGCGATGCCTCGCCAGGGTGATCCTGACGAGGGGCGCCGGGGACAAGCCGAAGAGGAGGTCCGACGCCAGGGAAGGCGTCGGTAGCGTACAGGGAGGTATTCACAGCGCCTCCTCGCAGGCTTGTCGACGGATCAGCCCCGGGCAGGTACTACTCTCTGTACTAGCCCTGCGACTTGTTCCCGGCAGGTCGCCTTGATCGGGGCCTCGCGTTACCATGGCGGGCATTCCAGAGTCAGCAGAGTCCCGCTTTCATGACTGCAGCATCCGACAAGACCCGTGTGCTCACGGGCATCACCACCACCGGTACTCCCCACCTGGGCAACTATGTCGGCGCCATCAAGCCCGCCATCGCGGCGAGCCAGGATCCGAACGTCCAGTCCTACTATTTCCTCGCCGATCTGCATGCCCTGATCAAGAGCCAGGACCCCAAGCGTGTCCAGCAGTCGCGCCTGGAGATCGCTGCCACCTGGCTGGCTCTGGGGCTGGATACCGACAACGCCATCTTCTATCGGCAGTCGGACATTCCGGAGATTCCCGAGCTGACCTGGATGCTCTCCTGTGTCTGCGCCAAGGGCCTGATGAATCGCGCCCATGCCTACAAGGCGGCGGTAGCCGACAATGAGGAGGCCGGCCACCCGGACCCGGACAGGGGCGTGACCATGGGCTTGTTCGGCTATCCGGTGCTGATGGCCGCCGACATCCTGATGTTCAATGCCCAGCGCGTGCCGGTGGGGCGCGACCAGATCCAGCACATCGAGATGGCGCGTGACATGGCCGGCCGTTTCAACCATCTCTTCAAGGGCCAGTACTTCACCTTGCCCGATGCGGTAGTCGACGAGCGGGTCGAGGTCCTGGGCGGGCTCGATGGGCGCAAGATGTCCAAGAGCTACGACAACACGATTCCGTTGTTCGTCTCCGAGAAGAAACTGCTCAAGCTGGTGCGCAAGATCAAGACCAATTCGCTGGAGCCCGGTGAACCCAAGGATCCGGACAGCTGCACGTTGTTCCAGATCTACTCGGCCTTCGCCAGTCAGGAAGAAGCGGCCGAGATGCGCACCGAGTACGAGAACGGCATCGGCTGGGGCGACGCCAAGAACCGGGTCTTCGAGTATCTCAATGCGCAGCTGCGCGAGCCGAGAGAGCGCTACCAAGCACTGCTGGAGGACCCCGCGCACATCGAGCAGGTGCTGCGCCAAGGGGCCGACCGTGCGCGTGCCGAGGCTGCTCCTTTCATGGATCAGCTGCGCCAGGCGGCGGGGCTGGGACGTTTTATCTGACTTGCCATGGGCGAGTGCCGTGCGACGCCAGGGCTATCGTGGTTGGATCTGGCGAGGGGCGCCGGGGGCAGGCCGAAGAGGGGGTCCGATGCCATGGATGGCATCGGTAGCCTCCAGGGAAGGATTCACAGCGCCCCCTCGCAGGCCTGTCGACGGATCAGCCCGAGCGACAACGCTTCACTGCGATAGCCCTGCGCACGACGCTTCGGGCTCCATGGTCGTCGCGTCGACGTGGTAGAGTAGCGCCCAAGTCGCCATAGAGCGTCACGGCCCGGATTCCAGAGACAGCAGAGACGAACCGATGACCAGAGAAGCCAAGCGCCCCCTCTATATCCCCTACGCCGGGCCCCCCTTGCTCGAGATGCCGCTGCTCAACAAGGGGAGTGCCTTCACTCGCGAGGAACGCCTCGAGTTCAACCTGATCGGCCTGTTGCCGCAGAACGTCGAGACCATCGAAGAACAGGTGGAGCGGGCCTATCGTCAGTATCGCCAGTGTCAGAACGATCTGGACCGGCACATCTATCTGCGTGCCATTCAGGATGACAACGAGACGCTCTACTTTCGCCTGGTCTCCGAGCACCTCGAGGAGATGCTGCCGATCATCTATACCCCCACGGTGGGGCAGGCCTGCGAAGAGTTCTCCAATATCTATCGCAACCACCGTGGCCTGTTCATTTCCTATCCCGACCGGGACCGAATGGACGACATCCTGCGCAGTGCCACCAAGGACAAGGTCAAGGTGATCGTGGTCACCGACGGCGAGCGCATCCTGGGACTCGGCGACCAGGGTATCGGTGGCATGGGGATCCCCATCGGCAAGCTGTCCCTGTACACCGCCTGTGGCGGTATCAGTCCGGCCCACACGCTGCCGATCACCCTCGATGTGGGGACCAATAACCAGGCCCTGCTCGATGACCCGATGTACATGGGCTGGCGACATCCGCGTGTCTCCCAGGAGGAATATGATGCCTTCATGGCGGACTTCATCGCCGCAGTGAAGCGCCGCTGGCCCCAGGTGCTGCTGCAGTTCGAGGATTTCGCCCAGGCCAACGCCATGCCACTGCTCGAGCGTTATCGCGATGAGCTTTGCTGCTTCAACGACGATATCCAGGGGACCGCCTCGGTCTGTGTGGGCACTTTGATGGCGGCATGCAAGGCGCGCGGCGAGGGTGTCGCCGATCAACGCGTGGTATTCGTCGGGGCGGGCTCCGCCGGTTGCGGCATCGCCGAGCAGGTGGTGGTGGCCATGCAGGCCGAAGGTCTCTCCGAAGAGGAGGCCCGGGCGCGAGTCTTCATGGTCGATCGAGATGGGCTCGTCACGACGGATCAGGAATGGCTGCGAGACTTCCAGCGCCGATTGGCCCAGGAACCGTCGCTGATCGATGGCTGGGACGGGCAGTCGCTGCTCGAGGTGGTCAAGCAGGTACGCCCGACCGTTTTGCTCGGCGTGTGCGGCCAGCAGGGTCTGTTCACCGAAGAGGTGATCCGTGCCATGCATGCGGGCTGCGCATCGCCGCTGGTGATGCCGCTCTCCAATCCGACGTCCCGTGCCGAAGCACTTCCTGAAGACGTGATCCGCTGGACCGACGGTCATGCCATGGTGGCGACCGGAAGCCCCTTCGCACCCGTGGAATATCAAGGGCGACAGTACCCCATCGCCCAGTGCAACAACGCCTACATCTTCCCGGGCATCGGCCTCGGGGTGGTGGCGGCGGGCGCGCGCCGTGTCACCGATGGCATGCTGATGGCGGCTTCCCGGGCCCTGGCAGACGAGGCGCCGGTGGCCAAGACCGGTGAAGGGGCGGTGTTGCCGGCCCTGTCGAAGATTCGGGAACTGTCCAAGGCGATTGCCTTCGAGGTGGCGGCCCAGGCGCAGAAAGAGGAAGTCGCCCTGAAGAGTGACGACCAGGCGATCCGTGCCGCCATCGAGCGTCACTTCTGGTACCCCGAGTATCGGGCGTATCGACGTCGGTCATTCTGACGAGCCACGGGGGTCGAGTGTCGAGATGCGAGCGGCGAGCTTGAAAGTGCCAGGGCCGGGAATAGGCTTTTGCTCGTATCTCGTATCTCGTATCTCGTATCTCGTATCTCGTAGCTCGTAGCTCGTATCTCGTAGCTCGTAACTCGTAACTCGTATCGACAAAATGCCCCCGCCGGTGATGAACCGACGGGGGCATCTGCGTCATGCGGGCAGGATGACGGCGATCAGGCCGCGCCGATCATCTTGCGCAGCACGTAGTGCAGGATGCCGCCGTGGAGGTAGTACTCCAGCTCGTTGGCGGTGTCGATGCGGCACAGCGCTTCGATGCGTTTCTCGCCCTTGGGGCTGGCGATGGCCACCTCGACCTTGCCGCCCGGCGTCAGGTCCGATAGCCCGGAGATGGAAACACGCTCGTCGCCGGTCAGGCCCAGGGTCTCGCGTGTGTCGCCTTCGGTGAACTGCAGCGGTACCACGCCCATGCCGATCAGGTTGGAGCGGTGAATGCGCTCGAAGGATTCAGCCAGCACGGCGCGCACACCGAGCAGCCGAGTGCCCTTGGCGGCCCAGTCGCGCGACGAGCCGGTGCCGTATTCCTTGCCGGCGATCACCACCAGTGGTGTACCTTCCTGCTGGTATTTCATGGCCGCGTCGTAGATGGCCATCTGCTCGCCGGACGGCACATGCCGTGTTTCCCCCCCGACCACGCCGTCGAGCATCTCGTTCTTGATGCGCACATTGGCGAAGGTGCCGCGCATCATGATCTCGTGGTTGCCGCGACGGGAGCCGTAGGAGTTGAAGTCCACCGGCTTGACGCCGCGCTCCTGGAGATAGCGACCGGCGGGGCTGTCAGGCTTGATGGCACCGGCCGGCGAGATGTGGTCGGTGGTCACCGAGTCGCCGAGCAGGGCCAGGATGTTGGCGCCCTCGACATCTTCGGTGGCGGCGGGCTCGCGTCCCATGCCCTCGAAGAAGGGAGGATGCTGGATGTAGGTCGAGTCATCGGACCACTGGTACACCTGGCTCTCGGGCACGTCGATGGCCTTCCAGACATCGTCGCCGTCGAAGACCTCGGCGTATTCCTTGCGGAACATCTCGGTCTTGACCTTTTCCACTGCCTCGGCGATCTCGGCCTGGCTGGGCCAGATGTCCTTGAGATACACCGGCTGGCCGTCGTCGCCGGTGCCGAGAGGCTCGCTGGCAAGATCCTTGCGCACGTTGCCGGCCAGGGCATAGGCCACCACCAGGGGCGGCGAGGCCAGCCAGTTGGTCTTGACCAGCGGGTGCACCCGGCCTTCGAAGTTGCGGTTGCCCGACAGGACCGAGGCCACGGTCAGGTCACCGGCCTCGACGGCCTTCTCGATGGCCTCCGGTAGCGGCCCGGAGTTGCCGATACAGGTGGTGCAGCCGTAGCCCACCAGGTTGAAGCCCAGTTCGTTCAGGTCGTCCTGGACACCGCCGGCGGCGAGGTAGTCAGTCACCACCTTGGAGCCGGGGGCCAGCGAGGTCTTGACCCAGGGCTTGGTCGCGAGGCCTCGGGCCAGGGCGTTGCGCGCCAGCAGGCCGGCGGCCATCATCACGCTGGGGTTGGAGGTGTTGGTACAGGAGGTGATGGCGGCGATCACTACGGCACCGGGATCGAGCCGGAAGGCTTCGCCTTCCATGTCGACGTGCTGGCTGTCGTGATGTTCGTAGCTCTCCTCGACGCCTACGGCGGTCTGGCCGCCTTCGGAGAACAGGCGTCCCTTCTCGGTGTTCGGCAACGACTTGCCGTCATCTTCCATCACCTTGGCGAAGGCCGACGGCATGTCCTTCAAGGCGACGCGGTCCTGGGGGCGCTTGGGGCCGGCCAGGCTGGACTCCACCTCGTCCATGTCGAGATGCAGAACGTCACTGAAGATCGGCTCCTGGCCGGGTTCGCGCCATAGCCCCTGTGCCTTGCTGTAAGCCTCGACCAGCTCGACCTGTTCGTCGTCGCGACCCGTCAGGCGGAGGTAGTTGAGCGTTTCGTCATCGACCGGGAAGAAGCCGCAGGTGGCACCGTACTCGGGAGCCATGTTGGCGATGGTGGCGCGGTCGGCCAGGGGCAGGTCGGCGAGGCCGTCGCCGTAGAACTCGACGAACTTGCCCACCACACCGCGCTCACGAAGCATCTGGGTGACTGTCAACACCAGGTCGGTGGCGGTGATGCCCTCGCGGAGCTTGCCGGTCAGCTTGAAGCCCACGACCTCCGGAATCAGCATCGATACCGGCTGCCCGAGCATCGCGGCTTCGGCTTCGATGCCGCCTACGCCCCAGCCGAGCACGCCCAGGCCATTGATCATGGTGGTGTGGGAGTCGGTGCCTACCAGGGTGTCGGGATAAGCGAAGGTCTTGCCGTCCTCTTCCTTGGTCCACACCGTCTTGCCCAGGTACTCGAGGTTGACCTGGTGGCAGATGCCGGTGCCCGGCGGCACCACGCGGAAGTTGTCGAAGGCCTGCTGGCCCCAGCGCAGGAATTCATAGCGTTCGCGATTGCGTTCCATCTCGATGGCCACGTTGTCGCGGAACGCCGTGGGATTGCCGAACTTGTCGACCATCACCGAATGGTCGATGACCAGGTCGACGGGCGACAATGGGTTGATGCGCGAGGGGTCCTCGCCGAGGCGCTCGACCGCGTCGCGCATGGAAGCGAGGTCGACCACGCCGGGCACGCCGGTAAAGTCCTGCATCAGGACCCGGGCCGGCCGGTAGCCGATTTCGCGGTCGGACGAGGCGTTTTTCTGCCAGTCGACCAGCGCCTGCATGTCGTCGCGCGCGACGCTGGGGTCGGTGGCGAAGCGCAACTGGTTTTCCAGCAGGATCTTGAGCGTCATCGGTAGTCGATCGATGTCGCCAAGGGCTTCGGCGGCTTTCGGCAGGCTGTAGTAATGGTAGGTAGTGCCGGCGGCCTCGAAGGTCTGCAAGGTATCCGGTGTTGACTCGGTGCTCATTGCTGTCCTCCTGTCACGGGGAGTGTCGAGCCATCCTGGGCTCTCGTTCTTACATGGTCATGATAGAAGGCGTTTTCAACCACTGCTCCCGCTTGGCGGCCTTGAAATGGGGCCTGTCATCCCCATCTCCGACGGAGTGAATGCTGCCTGGAGGAGATGTGCACGAAGACGCACTGGAGAGCCGGTCGGTCAATTGCCCCTATTGTGACACCCCTTTTGCGCTGCAGGTCGATGTCTCCCAGGGCAGTCAGGCGACCTGGGAGGATTGCCCACGCTGTTGTGCGCCGATCCAGGTGCGCATCGAAGTGTCGTCGATCAGTGGCGAGCTCGAGTCGGTGACCCTGGGACGGGACGACGACGTGCTGTGAGGCGGCCGATCTGGTGAAACGTTGTTGTGCAGGGCACAATCGCCCGCAGAGGCCTGCGTCATGCCGATGGTGCGTCGGCATTGCCCAGTCCGTTGCGTCATCCATTGCCATCGTTGTGAGGTACCCATGAGCGAAGCGCGCCACGAACGCTTGATCATTCTCGGATCCGGCCCTGCCGGCTACACGGCCGCCGTCTATGCGGCCCGGGCCAATCTCAAGCCACTGTTGATCACTGGCGTACAGGCCGGCGGTCAGTTGACCACCACCACTGATGTGGACAACTGGCCCGGCGATGATGTCGGGGTTCAGGGTCCAGAACTGATGGAGCGAATGAAGCGTCATGCCGAGCGCTTCGAGACCGAAGTGCTGTTCGATCATGTGCATGAAGTCGAACTGCGCGAGCGTCCCTTTACGCTCAAGGGTGACAATGGGACCTATACCTGCGACGCCCTGATCATCGCCACGGGGGCCAGTGCTCGCTATCTGGGCCTGGAGTCCGAGAGCCGCTTCATGGGGCAGGGCGTATCGGCCTGCGCCACCTGTGACGGTTTCTTCTATCGCAAGCAGGATGTCGTGGTGGTCGGTGGCGGCAACACCGCTGTCGAGGAGGCGCTGTATCTTTCCAACATCGCCTCCAGGGTGACCCTGGTGCACCGTCGTGACAGCCTGCGCGCCGAAAAGATTCTCCAGGACAAGCTGTTCGACAAGGTCGAGAACGGCAATATCGAGGTAATCTGGAATCATACTCTCGATGAGGTGCTCGGCGACAACACCGGCGTTACCGGAGCGCGGCTGACGTCCACCGAGGACGGCAGCCATCGCGAGCTCGATGCGCCGGGCGTCTTCATCGCCATCGGCCACAGCCCCAACACCGGTATCTTCGAGGGCCAACTGGACATGGCCGGTGGCTATATCAAGGTCCAGTCGGGGCTCGAGGGCAACGCCACCGCCACCAGCGTACCCGGCGTCTTTGCCGCCGGTGACGTCATGGACCATGTCTACCGGCAGGCCGTGACCTCCGCCGGCAGCGGCTGCATGGCGGCCCTGGACGCCGAACGGTATCTAGACGAGCTGTAACCGGGCTTCGCCCGGCCCGGCTTTGCCGGGAGCTTTAAGCTGTAAGCTATAAGGAAACCAGCCGGGCTGCGCCCGGCCCGGCTTCGCCGGGAGCTGTAAGCGTTAGGCTGTAAGAAAAATCTTGGCCCCGGACTTGGAGAGAAGTCCGCTGGCTTACGGCTTACGGCTTACGGCTTACGGCTTACGGCTTACGGCTTACGGCTTACGGCTTACGGCTTACGGCTTTAGTAATGCGGCGGCATTTCGTCTTCTGGGCGGGGTGTCGCCGCGTCGCTCTCCTGCAGGGCGTGTTGCTGATCGCGTATCTTGCGCTGCATCAACTCGTTGAGTCTCTCGAGCTGCGCGAGACGTTGCTCCTGCTGCGCCACGGCGCGGTCCAGGGTGTCCAGCCAATCCTCCTGATAGGCATAGCGGCTTTCCAGGGCGGTCAGCCGTGCCTGGAGATCGGAAAGCGTGTCATCTTGGTTCATGATAGAATCCTTGTGCTGCATGCCACCGTTCATCGTGGCATCGGCCTCGGTTCGGGGGGCGGCGTGTTGCGCCGTTAAAGTGCCTCGTTACCGCGTTATTCCTTCCTTTCTATTACGACAAAGAGAGCATCCGACGTTTATGAATCGAAAGGTCGTGTTACGTTGCAGTCTCATCAGCCTGTTGCTGGCCGCACCGTCGCCGCTTCTGGTGGCCCTGTTCGTGCATCTGGCCGGTGGCGCCATGTCCAGAGAGATTTTTGCCAGCCTCGAGATAGGAGGCGTGGGTATCGTCTATCTGGCCGTGGCCCTGGCAGTACTGGTCCTGTTGCTGATCGCCACCCTGGCAGTCAACGCCTTGACCCCCCAACTGGTCAATCTGGCCGAGGTCGAGGATGATGACCGCGAGATCGGCGAGGTCAAGTGGTTCAATGTCAACAAGGGCTACGGTTTCATCACTCGTGACAGTGGCGAGGATGTGTTCGTGCATTTCCGGGCCATTCGTGGCCGAGGACATCGCACCCTGGCCGAGGGCCAGAAGGTGAAGTACCAGGTGTCGCGCAATGAGCGGGGGTTGCAGGCCGACGATGTCACCGTGATTACCTAGCGATAAAGAGCGCCCGGACTTCGTCCGGGCTGGAGGAGGGAAGAACGGCGCTTCGCGCCTTTAAGAGGGGAGAAAACCCTTGACGTTCCAACCCCTGGCGCTAGCCTGCTCTTCTCTCTTCTCTCTTCTCTCTTCTCTCTTCTCTCTTCTCTCTTCTCTCTTCTCTCTTCTCCCTTCTCCCTTCTCCCTTCTCCCTTCTCTCTTACTGCCCTGAATCCGGCCATTCGATGGTCGTTTCCTGGCCGTCCGGGAGGACCTGCAGGAAGGTGTCCGGATCATCGCCGGGTTGCCAGCCTCCCAGGGAGCAGCGGACTTCACAGCCGAGCCGGGCAGCGGCGTCACGAGCGCAGTCGGCATCCGTCGTCCAGGGGGTGGCGGGGCTGTCGAACCACAGGCTGGCGAAGCCGTCGGCGGCCTTGGCCACCAGCAGGATGGTGATGGCGTGGCCGTCGCGCTGGCCCTGGGTGCGCCAACGATTCTTGCCAGCCGAGGCCAGTGGCGGGGTGTCGAGGGTGTCGCCCAGCCAGGCGTTCAGTGCCTCGAGCCTGGCAGTGGCCAGGTAGATCTCGATATCGGGGTACGCTTCCATGACTCTCTCCGGCTCTTTCTGGGGTCAGGGCCGTGATGCGCCGTTGACGAACAGGCGGGCGAGAACGGCCTCGTAGATCTGGCTCAGATCATCGAGGTCAGAGGCCAGGACGCGCTCGTCGACCTTGTGGATGGTGGCGTTCAGGGGGCCCAGTTCGACCACCTGGCTACCCAGGCTGGCGATGAAGCGGCCATCTGACGTTCCCCCTGAAGTGGAAAGCTCGGGGCGTCTTGCCAGCACGTCTTCGACGCTGGCCAGGGCGGCGTCGACCAGCTCGCCCTCGGCGGTCAGGAAGGGCTCGCCGTTGAGGGTCCAGTCGATGTGGAAGTCCAGATCGTGTGCCTCGAGGATGGCTTCGGTCCGTTGGCGAAGCGCCTGGTGGGTGACTTCGGTGGAATAACGGAAGTTGAAGGTCGCCTCCACGTCGCCGGGAATCACGTTGGTGGCCCCGGTGCCGGCTCGCAGGTTGGAGATCTGGAAGCTGGTGGCCGGGAAGAAAGCGTTGCCGCCGTCCCAGTGCTCACGCACAAGGGCGTCCAGCGCCGGTGCCGCCTGGTGGATGGGGTTGCGTGCCAGGTGGGGATAGGCCACATGGCCCTGGATGCCGCGGACATGCAGAACGCCGCCCAGCGAGCCACGGCGGCCGTTCTTGATGACATCGCCGAGTCGGTCGGTGGAGGAGGGCTCGCCGACGATGCAGTAATCCAGGCGGTCGTGCGACTCGCGCAGATGCTCGACCACCGCACGGGTGCCATCTACTGCCGGCCCTTCTTCATCGGAGGTGATCAAGAAGGCAATGCGGCCGGGATGGTCCGGGTGTTCGGTGACGAAGCGTTCCACGGCGGTGAGCATGGCGGCCAGGCTGCCCTTCATGTCTGCCGCGCCACGTCCGCACAGCATGCCGTCGTCGTCGATGCGAGGTTCGAAGGGCGGATATTGCCAGTGTACCTCGGGGCCGCTGGGGACTACGTCGGTGTGGCCGGCGAATGCCAGGACCGGGCCGTGATGGCCATGTACGGCCCAGAAGTTCTCGACGTCACCGAACGGCAAGCGCTCGATCTGGAAACCGAGGCGGGCGAGGCGTTCGATCATCAGCTCCTGGCAGCCCTGGTCGTCAGGGGTGACGGAGGGACGTCGCATGAGCTCCATGGCGAGCTCTAGCGTGGGGGACAGGGTCTTCGCGGTCTCGGGTGAGGTCATGCGGGATTCCGGCGGGCCGGCCCCGGGCGCCGCAGCGCCCGGGGACGACTCAGTTGTGGGCGTGCAGCGCTTCGTTCAGGGCGATGGCGCTCTTGTTGGTCAGGCATTCGATGCGCCCGTTCTGGGAGTTGCGACGCAGCAGCAGGTCGTCCTGGCCAGCCAGCTCACGTGCCGCCACGGAGCGGACTTCCTTGCCTTGATCGTCGAGCAGAGTGACCTTGGCGCCAGCGGTGATATAGAGGCCGGCCTCGACGGTGCAACGGTCCCCCAGCGGAATGCCGATGCCGGCATTGGCACCGATCAGGCAGCCTTCGCCGACCTTGATGACGATGTTGCCGCCGCCGGAAAGGGTTCCCATGGTGGAGCAGCCGCCACCGAGGTCGGAGCCCTTGCCGACCACCACACCGGCGGAGATCCGGCCTTCGATCATGCCGGGGCCTTCGGCGCCGGCATTGAAGTTGACGAAGCCCTCGTGCATCACTGTGGTGCCCTCGCCGAGGTAGGCGCCGAGGCGTACCCGGGCGGTATCACCGATGCGCACGCCGGCGGGGACCACGTAGTCGGTCATCTTGGGGAACTTGTCGACGCAGTCCACCGAGAGGGTGCGGCCTTCCAGGCGGGCCTTGAGTCGCCGTGCCGGCAGCTCTTCGATGTCAATGGCGCCCTCGTTGGTCCAGGCGATATTGCGCAGCAGCCCGAACATGCCGGTCAGGTCCGTGCCGTGGGGTTTGACCAGGCGATGGGAGAGCAGGTGCAGCTTGAGGTAGACCTCGGGCGCGCTCTGGGGGGCGTCGTCCTCGGCGATGAAGGTGGCGACCAGCGGCCGCTGGCTCGCGGCCAGGGATTCGGCCAGCTCGGCCTGGGCGCCATGGCCGGCGGCCTTGAGCGCTTCGGCGAGCTCGGTGCAGTGCTCCGGCAGGAAACTGACCGCGGCGTTGCCGGCGGGAGCATCCAGTACCTTGGCGGCGGCCTCGACCAAGCTGGCATCGGGGTTCAGCAGGGGCGCCGGATAGTAGATCTCCAGCCAGTCGCCCTGAGTATTCTGGGTGCCGATTCCGAGTGCAAAGCTGAGCATGTGTGGGATCCTCTCGCATGAACAGGCGTCGGTGCGCCTTAAAGATTGTCGTAGTCGCCATCACGGAAGCCGACGAGGATGTCGTCGCCGGTATCCAGCAGTGGTCGCTTGAGCAGAGTGGGGTTGGCCAGCATCAGCTCGCGTGCCTTGTTGGCATCGATATCGGCCTTGTCGGCGTCATCGAGCTGTCGCCAGGTGGTGCTGCGCTTGTTGAGCAGGGTCAGGACCGGGACGTGCTCGAGAATGTGTTCGAGCAACGCCGCGGACAGGCCGTCCTCGCGTAGATCGTGCGTCTGGAAAGGAATACCCTTGCTTTCCAGGGCCTTGCGGGCGCGACGGCAAGTGTCGCAGTTCTTGATCATCATCAGCGTCATCATGGTGTCGTCTCCCATCTGACGGTTTGTTCGATCAGCTGGCGCATACGCGTCGCCGCTTGAACGGTGGCGTCCAGGTCATCGACCAGGGCCAGGCGCACCCGGCCGGCGCCGGGATTGTCGCCGCCGAGGCCGGGCCGACCCATGTAGCTGCCCGGCAGTACGCTGACATGCTGCTCGGCGTACAGCGCTCGGGCGAAGGCTTCGTCATCGCCGCCCGGCACTGCGGGCCAGAGATAGAAGCTGGCCTCGGGGGCGGGGAAGTCCATCACCGGGGCGAGGATGTCGGTCACCGCCGCGAATTTCTCCCGGTAGGCGTCACGGTTGGCGCGAACGTGCGTCTCGTCGCGCCAGGCGGCGATGGAGGCGCGTTGCAAGGGCAGTGACATGGCACAGCCGTGATAGGTGCGATAGCGGCGGAAGGCCGAGATCAGATCGCTGTCACCGGCCACGAACCCCGAGCGCAGTCCCGGCAGGTTGGAGCGCTTGGACAGCGAATGGAAGACCAGGCAGCGTCGGTAGTCATGGCGGCCCAGTCGAGCACAGGCTTGCAGCAACCCGGGCGGCGGGGCGGATTCGTCCAGGTAGAGCTCCGAGTAGCACTCGTCGGCGGCAACGATGAAATCATGCTCGTCTGCCAGCCGGATCAGCCGCTCGAGCTCCTCGAGCGGGGTCACTGCGCCGGTGGGGTTGCCCGGTGAGCAGACGAAGACGATCTGCACGTCTCGCCAGGTCTCGGCCGATATGGCGTCCAGGTCGGGCCGGAAGTCGTGTTCGGCGCGACAGTCCAGGGTGAGCGTCGTGCCGCCCGCCAGCAGAGTGGCGCCTTCGTAGATCTGGTAGAAGGGGTTGGGTACGGCCACCCGAGCGGGACGTGTCCGATCCAGGGCCGCCTGGACGAAGGCGAATATCGCCTCCCGCGTTCCATTGACCGGCAAGACCTGGTGGTCGACGTCGAGATCGTCGAGACCGAAGCGCCGGGCCGTCCAGTCGGCGATGGCGGCACGCAGCTCGGTAAGCCCGCCGGTAGCCGGGTAGTGGGCCATCTCATGACGCTGATCGGTCAGGGCCTGCAGCGCGCCATCGAAGGGCGCATGACGAGGCTCACCGATGGTCAGCGGAATATGGGCCAGTGACTCGGGCGGTGCAATGCCTGCCTTGAGGGCGGCGAGTCGCTCGAACGGATAGGGCTGGAGCGCGTCGAGGTCGGGATTCATGGGTGTCCAGTCAGGGCCGTGATCGGCGTCGTTGTGTCGTGTCGCGTCGCGCGGGCAAGACGTCGATTATAGGGAAGCCCTGAGTGGGCCTCAAACGCGCCGGTCGGGAAGCCGCGTTCTCAGCCACTCACATCGAGGACCTCGATCAGTCGTTCGCGCAGGCGGCGCTGGCGTTCGGCGTCGGTGAGGGGGCGGCCGGCCTTGTCGGTGATGAAGAAGACATCCTCGACCCGTTCGCCCAGGGTGGCGATCTTGGCCGCCGAGAGCGCGATGTCCTGCTCCATGAAAATTCGGCCGACGCGCGCCAGCAGCCCCGGGCGGTCCGGTGCGGTGAGCTCGAGCAGGGTGCGCTCGTTGGCCGGGTCCTGACGGATGATGACCTCGGTGGGCACGCGGAAATGCTTGAGCTGTCTCGGCGTGTGCCGGGTGACGATCTGCGGGTAGTCATCGGGGTCGTCGAGCTCTTCGACCAGGTGGCGGCGGATCTCCTCCAGTCGACCGGGGTCGCTGATGGCATGACCATGGTCGTCGAGGACGATGAAGGTGTTGAGGGTCCAGTCGTTGCTCGAGGTGGCGATACGGGCGTCGTGGATCGACAGCCCCAGTTGCTCCATGGCCGCCGAGGTAGCGGCGAAGAGGTCGTCTACCGAGCGGGTGTGGATGAACACCTTGGTACCACCTTCGGCCATGTCGGCGGTAGGAGCGCTGAGCAGGATCAGCGGCAGGTTGCTGCCGTCGTGGGCGAGGATGCCCTGGGTCTGCCAGGCGATTTCGCTGGGTGCGTACTGAAGGAAGTAATCTTCGCCCAGCGAGGCCCAGAGCCGGTCGACGCGAGCCATGTCGGCACCGACCGTGCTCAGCAGGGAGTGCGCCTCGTCGCGTGTTTCGCGAACCGAGTCGTCGCGCTCCATGGGGTTCTCCAGGCCACGTCGCAGGGCGCGCTTGGTCTCGCCGTGGAGCTGGCGCAGCAGGGAGGCGCGCCAACCGTTCCACAGTGTCGGGTTGGTGGCGTTGATGTCGGCCACCGTCAGGACATAGAGGTAGTCGAGCCGCGTCTCGTCGCCGATGCTGCGGGCGAAGTCACTTATCACCTCGGGGTCGGTGATGTCACGCTTCTGGGCCACCATGGACATCAGTAGATGGTGTTCGACCAGCCAGCTCACCAGGCGGGTATCGTTTTCCGGCAGGCCATGCTCCCGGGCGAAGGCCTCGACATCCCGGGCACCGATCAGGGAGTGGTCGCCGCCGCGTCCCTTGCCGATGTCATGGAACAGACCGGCGATCCACAGCAGGTCCAGCCTGGGCAGTTGCTGGACCAGCTCTGCCGCCACGGGGAAGTTTTCGCGGGCGTTGGGCTTGCGGAAGCCGTGGATGCACTTCAGCAGCCGCAGGGTATGGGCGTCCACGGTGTAGATGTGGAAAAGGTCGTGCTGCATCAGGCCTACCGCCTGACCGAAGACCGGCAGGTACTTGCCGAGCACGCCGTAGCGGTTCATGCGCCGAAGCTGCCGTGCGACATTGCCGCTGGAGCGCAGCAACGCCATGAACAGGCGCTGGTGGTGGGGGTCGGCGCGATAACGGTCGTCGATCAGGTGGCGGTGGTCGCGAATCAGGCGGATGGTGTCGGCGCGTACGCCATCGATCTCGGGATGCTCGGCCATCAGCAGGAAGAGTTCCAGAAGCGCCGAGGGAGACTCCTGAAACAGCGCCCGGTAACGGGCCTGGATGTAGCCTCCCTTGATCTCGAAACGGTCGTTGAGGGGAGTGGTCTCGAACGACTCGCCACCGTGCAGAATGGCTTCGTCGAAGTGCTGCAGCAGCATGTCATTGAGCCGGGCGAGCGCGGTGACGTGTCGATAGTAGCGCTTCATGAACTGTTCGACGGCGAGGCGCTCCGGCGTATCGTGATAGCCGAACAGTTCGGCGATGGTGCGCTGGTGATCGAACAGCAGGCGATCCTCGGCGCGTCCACTGAGCATATGCAGCGCGTAGCGAACCTGCCAGAGAAAGGCTTGGCCCTGGCTGAGAATGTGCAGTTCGGCGTCATTCATGAAGCCATGGGCGACCAGATCTTCATAGCGCAGGGTGGAAAAGTGTCGCTTGGCCACCCAGCCGATCATCTGGATATCGCGAAGTCCGCCCGGGGAGCTCTTGATATTGGGCTCCAGGTGGTACTCGGAGTTGTTGAAACGATAGTGCCGGCTGATCTGTTCCTGCCACTTGGCCTCGAAGAAGTGGTCCGCCGGCCAGAGCCGGTCCGGTGAAAGCCGTTGCTGCATGGCCTCGCGTAGCCGTTCGGGGCCGGCCAGTGTACGGGTTTCGATCAGGTTGGTGATCACCGTGACATCGGCGGCCGCTTCGCGGGAGCAGTCCGAAAGCGAGCGCACGCTGTGGCCAATTTCCAGGCCGATGTCCCAGAGGAAGGTGATAAAGGCCGTCAATGGTTCCCGGTAGGCCGAGTCATCGTCTTCTTCGAGCAGCAGCAACAGGTCGATGTCCGAATGCGGATGCAGTTCGCCTCGCCCATAGCCACCCACGGCGAGCAGGGCGATGCCGTCGTCGGGCCAGTCATGCTGTTCCCAGGCGATCGCCAGCAGGCGGTCCAGGCATCGGGCTCGGCCATGCACCAGGTCGCGGATGTCGGCACCGGCGCGGAAGCGCTCGTCGAGCCGTGCCTGGAGCTCGCCCAGTGCAGCCTTGAAGGGCGCGATGGGCGAGCGGCTGCCGCCGAGCTCGGTGCGGAACTTCTCGATGTCGAGCAGCGTCTCGTCGGGCTCGAAGCGGTAGTGGTGGAGCAGCATGGTGGGCCGGCTCAGCGGTCGAGGAACGAGAGGTCTTCGTCGCGACGCGCGGTGAGGACCTCCACGCCGTTGGCGGTGACCAGCAGGGTGTGCTCCCACTGGGCGGTCAGCCCCTTGTCCTTGGTCACGGCGGTCCAGCCATCCCGGAGCACCTTGGTGCGGTGGTCGCCGACATTGATCATTGGTTCGATGGTGAAGCACATGCCTTCAGCGAGGGTGACGTCAGCCTCGGGGGCATAGCCATCATAGTGGAGGATCTGGGGGTCCTCGTGGAAGCCGGCGCCGATGCCGTGCCCGCAGAAGTCACGTACCACCGAGTAGCCGCTGGACTCGGCATGGTGCTGTATGACGCGGGCCAGATCGGAGAGCCGGACCCCTGGCCGGACCTCGGCGATGCTCTGGTACAGGCACTCCTGGGTGACACGGCACAGGCGCTCGCCCTGGATGGTCTCGCCGACGATGAACATCATGCTGGAATCGCCGTGATAGCCATCGGCGGTCTTCACCGTGATGTCGATGTTCATGATGTCGCCTTTCTTCAGCTTCTTGGCGTCATCGGGGATGCCGTGGCAGACCACGTGGTTGATCGACGTGCAGATCGACTTGGGGAAGCCGTGATAATTCAACGGGGCGGGGGTGGAACCCAGCTCGTCGACGATATAGTCGTGGCAGCGCCGGTCGAGTTCGCCGGTGCTGACGCCGGCCTGCACGTGGGGAGTGATCATTTCCAGCACACTGGCGGCCTGCCGGCCCGCCTCGCGCATCTTCTCGATTTCGTCGGGCGTCTTGATGGGTACGTTCATGGAAGCTCGGATTCAGGGGTGGCGTCGCCGCCAGCAACGTGCCGGTCACGGTGGAGGAACGTCGGGCGACTTCATCTCGAAGGTAATCCATGGTATAAAGCTGCGCGCCTTCCTGCAATCGCCGATCCTGCTCGTCCCCAAGGTGTCGAGTGGTCATACGGTCGGAGGGCGTCAACACAAATGCAACGCCTTGAAAACACACATGCACCGGCACATGGTCCCGGGTGCCGTCGGCGCGACCGGCGGTCGGATCCATGGGGTGCATGGAGGCCTAACCCGATTTTCCAGGAGTCATCCATGGCACACGTCAATATGCGTGACCTGCTGAAGGCAGGCGCTCACTTCGGTCACCAGACCCGTTACTGGAACCCGAAGATGGGCAAGTACATCTTCGGCGCACGTAACAAGATTCACATCATCAACCTCGAGCATACGCTTCCGGCCCTGAACGAGGCCATTGATGTGGTCGAGAAAATGGCGGCCGCGAACAACAAGATCCTGTTCGTGGGCACCAAGCGCAGCGCCAGCAAGATCGTCAAGGAAGAAGCCAATCGCGTCGGCCAGTCGTTCGTCAATCATCGCTGGCTGGGCGGCATGCTGACCAACTTCAAGACGATTCGTCAGTCCATCAAGCGCCTGCGCGAACTCGAGACCATGCACGAGGACGGCACTTTCGAGAAGCTGACCAAGAAGGAAGTGCTGATGGCGACTCGCGAGCAGGACAAGCTCGAGCGCTCCATCGGTGGTATCAAGAACATGGGTGGCCTGCCCGATGCGCTGTTCGTGGTCGACGTCGACCACGAGCGGATCGCCATCAACGAGGCGAACAAGCTGGGCATCCCGGTCATCGGTGTGGTGGATACCAACTCCGATCCGGATGGCGTCGACTACGTGATCCCGGGCAACGATGACTCCATCCGCGCCATTCAGATCTACGTCAAGGCCGTCGCCGATGCCTGCGCCCGTGCGAAGGAAGGTCGTCCCGACGAGTTCGTCGAGGTCACCGAGGAAAGCGCTGGCGACGACGCCGCCGCTGCCGAGTGATCGCGGGCCCGGCAGGGCCGTGAATATCGCGCCGCTTGTCGGCGATCCGTCACCGTGACGGCACAAGGGGGCCCAGGCCCCCTTGCTTGCGCCCCGGGGCGGAAACGGGATCCGCCGGGTCTGCCCGGCCCCCATCTTCCAGGTCGAACCATTCAGAGGACACTACCCATGGCAGCTATCAGCGCCTCTCAGGTCAAGGAACTGCGCGAGCGTACCGGGCTCGGCATGATGGAGTGCAAGAAGGCACTTACCGAAGCCGGTGGCGATATCGACACCGCCATCGAGAATCTGCGCAAGAATTCCGGTCTCAAGGCCGCCAAGAAGGCCGGCCGTACCGCCGCCGAAGGCGCCATCGTCACCCGTATCGCCGAAGATGGCAGCTACGGCGTGATGGTCGAGATCAACTCCGAGACCGACTTCGTGGCGCGTGACGACAACTTTGTCGCGTTCGCCAACAAGGTGGCCGATGCCTTCTTCGCGGCCAAGAGCGAAGACGTGGCCGCCATCATGGAAGGGGAACTGGAAGCCGATCGCGAGCAACTGGTGCAGAAGATCGGCGAGAACATCGGCGTGCGCCGCAGTGTGGTCGTCGAGGCCGCATCTCAGGGCGGCAGCCTGGTCGGCGCTTATGTCCATGGCGGTCGTATCGGCGTGCTGACCGTGCTGAACGGTGGCAACGACGAGGTCGCCAAGGATGTGGCCATGCACGTCGCCGCCATCAACCCGGCCGTGGCGCTGCCGGAAAACATGCCGCAGGACAAGCTGGACGCTGAAAAGGCGATCATCCTGGCCCAGCCGGACATGGCCGGCAAGCCCGAGAATATCGCCGAGAAGATGGTCCAGGGCCGCCTCAAGAAGTACCTGGCCGAGAACAGCCTGACCGAGCAGCCCTTCGTCAAGGACCCGAACCAGAGCGTCGCCGAGTACGTCAAGGCTGCCGGTGGCGAAGTGATCGGTTTCACCCGTTTCGAGGTGGGCGAGGGTATCGAGAAGGAAGAAGTCGATTTTGCCCAGGAAGTGATGGAACAGGCCAAGCGTAGCTGAGGTCATAGGTTCCAGCATGGCGATGGCGTGCGCGATGGCGCACGCCATCGCGTATCCGGTCGGTGTATCCGGCCACTCACGTCCATTTCGCCGAGTTCCGGGAGATCCACGCATGAGCAGTGCCGAGCAAACCGCTCCAGCCAAGTCCGACAAGCCCCGCGCCGACGTCTCGAAGTACAAGCGCATTCTGCTCAAGCTGTCCGGTGAAGCCCTGACAGGCGACGCCGAGTTCGGCATCGATCCCAAGGTGCTGGATCGCATGGCGCTGGAAATCGGTCAGCTGGTCGGTATCGGGGTGCAGGTCGGCATCGTCGTCGGCGGCGGCAATCTTTTCCGCGGTGCCGCCTTGCATGAAGCGGGCATGGAACGTGTCACCGGTGACCACATGGGCATGCTGGCCACGGTCATGAATGCGCTGGCCATGCGGGATGCGCTGGAGCGCTCCAACATTCGTTCGCGGGTGATGTCGGCGATTCCCATGAGCGGGGTCGTGGAGCACTATGATCGACGCACCGCCATCCGTTACCTGACATCCGGCGATGTGGTGATATTCTCGGCGGGCACCGGCAACCCCTTCTTTACCACCGACTCCGCCGCCTGCTTGCGCGGTATCGAGATCGATGCCGACGTCGTGGTCAAGGCCACCAAGGTGGACGGTGTCTACGACAAGGACCCGGTTCAGCACGCTGATGCGGTCAAGTATGAGCAACTTTCCTACGATGACGCGATCGACCAGAAGCTCGGGGTCATGGATTTGACCGCTATCTGCCTGGTGCGGGACCATGACATGCCGGTTCGCGTGTTCGACATGAACAAGTCCGGAGCGCTGCTGAACCTGGTGGTGGGCGGCCGGGAAGGCACGCTGATTGACAGAGGGTGAAATCGTGATTGACGACATCAAGAAGGATGCGGAAACCCGCATGAAGAAGAGCCTCGAGGCGCTTCACAACAACTTCAACAAGATCCGCACCGGTCGGGCTCACCCGAGCATACTGGATGCGGTGACGGTGGAGTACTACGGCAGCCAGATGCCGCTCAACCAGGTGGCGTCGGTCAACGTCGAGGATGCCCGGACCCTGACCGTGGTGCCCTGGGAGCAGAGCATGGTGCCGAAGGTGGAAAAGGCCATCATGACGGCCGAGCTGGGCCTCAACCCGGCCAGTGCCGGCAATGTCATCCGGGTACCGATGCCGATGCTCACCGAGGAGACGCGCAAGGGCTATATCAAGCAGGCGCGTCAGGAAGCCGAGAATACGCGGGTGGCGGTACGCAATGTGCGGCGTGACGCCAACCACGAGATCAAGGCGCTGCTCAAGGACAAGGACATCACCGAGGACGACCAGCGTCAGGGTGAGGACGATATCCAGAAGATCACCGACAAGATTGTCGGCGAGATCGACAAGGCGCTGGAATCCAAGGAGCATGATCTGATGCAGGTCTGATGTCGGGGCGGCGCCCGGTGCGCCGCCGATACCGGCACGCTTGTGTTCCATTCGCCATGCGAGACATCATGACGTCACCGCAGTCCCTTCACTTCCCGCACGCCGGGGATGCTCCCCTCCCGCGTCACGTGGCCATCATCATGGACGGCAACAACCGCTGGGCCAGGGCCCAGGGGGTGTCCGGCGTTCGAGGGCACCATGCCGGTGTCGAGGCCGTACGCGCGGTCATTCGTCGGGCCGCCGAACGTGGTGTCGGTACCTTGACGCTCTTCGCCTTCTCCAGCGAGAACTGGAAGCGCCCGGCTGCTGAAGTCCAGGCCTTGATGGAACTGTTCCTGATGGCGCTCAAGCGTGAGGTCAAGAAGCTTCACGAGCATGACATCCGGTTGTCGGTCATCGGTGCTCGCGAAGGCTTCTCGTCGGCGATCCAGAAGCACATCGAGGCAGCAGAGGCCCTGACCGCCGACAATACCGGCCTGCACCTGGTCGTCGCCGCCAATTATGGCGGTCGCTGGGATATTGCCCGGGCCGCCCGCCGGCTCGGTGAACGCGTCGGCACGGGGGAGCTGGAGCCGGCCCGTATCGATGAACAAAGCCTCGAAAGCGAACTGTGCCTCGGCGATGCCCCTCCGGTGGATCTATGCATTCGCACCAGTGGCGAGTGCCGTATCTCCAACTTCCTGCTGTGGCAGATGGCCTACGCAGAGCTCTATTTCACGCCGGTGCTCTGGCCGGATTTCGGTGCCGATGCCTTTGATGATGCCTTGGCTGACTTCGCCGGTCGACAACGACGCTTCGGCATGACCGACGAACAGGTCGAGGCGCAGGGTGCTTAGGCAGCGCGTCATCACTGCCGCTTGGCTGGCGCCGTTGACCTTGGCCGGACTCTTCGGCCTCGATGGCACCGCCTTCGCGCTGTTCACGGCATTCGTGGTGTTGCTGGCCGGCTGGGAGTGGGCTCGGTTGGCTGGCCTGGATTCCCCTCGTTGCCGTGGTGTGGCAGTGCTCGGCCTGGCGGCCGCCATGTTGCTGCTCGCACTGTCGGGCGGCACGCACGCCATCTGGCCCTTGTGGCTCGGGGCCCTGGGCTGGCTTCTCAACCTCTACTGGGTCACCCGCTATCCGGCCCGTCTGGCGCAGTGGCGCTCCACCGGAGTGCGGTTGGCCATGGGGGGCTGGGTGCTCCTGCCGACCTGGACAGGCTTCAATGTGCTGCGCGAGAGCGGTGCGGTCTGGTTGTTGTTCGTGCTGTTGCTGGTCTGGGGCGCCGATATCGGTGCCTATTTCGTCGGTCGAGCCCTGGGACGCCGGAAGCTGGCACCGAGCGTCAGTCCCGGCAAGTCCTGGGAAGGTGTAGCGGGCGGTGTGCTGGTCAGTTCGCTTCTGGCGATACTGTTTGCTGTCTGGCAAGCACTGGGACTGGCCGGCGGTCTGGGGCTGTTCGTTGTCACGGTTATCGTGACCCTGGCCTCGGTGTTGGGTGACCTGCTGGAGAGCATGCTCAAGCGTCACCGGGGCTTGAAGGATTCAAGCCAGTTGCTGCCCGGTCATGGTGGAGTCCTGGATCGCATTGATAGCCTGACCGCGGCTGTCCCTTTGTTTGCCTTGCTGCACCTGGGAGTCTCCTGACCATGTCCACCTCCTCGCCGCTTGCCGTGACCGTGCTGGGAGCGACCGGTTCCATCGGGACCAGTACGCTCGATGTCATCGCGCGCCACCCTGGCCGCTATCGGGTGCATGCCCTTTCGGCGAACCGGGCCCGGCGTCGCCTGCTGGGCCAGTGCAAGGTGCACCGCCCGAGACTGGCGGTGCTGGATCGCGAAGAAGATGCGGCCTGGTTGCGTGAGCAGCTCGCCGAAGCCGGGCTGGATACCGAGGTCAGGGCTGGAGCCGGCGCCTTGGTCGAGATCGGCGAGGCGAGTGAGGTCGATGTGGTGATGGCCGCCATCGTCGGTGCCGCCGGCCTGTTGCCGACCCTGGCAGCGGTGCGGGCCGGCAAGCGGGTGCTGCTGGCCAACAAGGAAGCCCTGGTGATGTCGGGGGGGCTGTTCATGGAGGCGGTGAATCGCTCAGGTGCCACCCTGTTGCCCATCGATTCCGAACATAATGCCATTTATCAGTGTCTACCCACCGAGCACCGCGGGGGATTGTCGCAACATGGCGTCACACAGTTGCTGTTGACGGCATCGGGCGGCCCTTTCCGGGGCTGGAAGGCGGCGCAGCTTGCAGGAGTGACGCCGGAGCAGGCCTGTGCCCATCCGAACTGGTCGATGGGACAAAAGATTTCGGTCGACAGCGCGACGCTGATGAACAAGGGACTCGAGCTGATCGAGGCCTGCTGGCTGTTCGAGGCTCGCCCGGATCAGATTCAGGTGGTGGTGCACCCTCAGAGCGTGATTCATTCCATGGCGGCCTACAACGACGGTTCTGTCATCGCCCAGCTGGGCAATCCTGACATGCGTACCCCGATCGCTCACGGGCTGGCCTGGCCGGAACGTATCGAGTCCGGTGTTCAGGCGCTGGACCTGTTCGAGGTGGCCCGTCTCGATTTCGAGCCGCCCGATGAAACGGCCTTCCCCTGTCTGCGCCTGGCTCGGGAGGCCATCGCCGCCGGCGGGACGGCGCCGGCAGTGCTCAATGCTGCCAATGAAATGGCCGTCGAGGCCTTTCTCGAGGGGCGGTTGGGGTTTGCCGGGATCGGCGAGCTGGTGGCACGGGTACGGGATGCCTGCCCGGTGGAGCCGGCCAATGATCTCGAGGGCATTCTCGACGCCGACGAGAGGGCGCGTCGTGAAGCGCGGGTGCGGCTCGAATGTCGTTGAGAGCGTCGTCAGGAATGTCCCTGACGGTGCAGGGGCACCCGCTCCACGCCCTGGCAGGCCTGGATGCCGGGCCGGCCGCGATGCAGGACGGTGCCGCCGATGACAGGCCAGGCGATCGAGAGGATCTTCCGGACGACCGGTTTATCAACAGGAGGCTGGCATGGACCTGATCCAGAACGTCCTGGCCGTGATCGTGGTGCTCGGCCTGCTGATCACTTTCCACGAATTCGGTCATTTCTGGGTCGCACGCCGTTGTGGTGTCAAGGTGCTGCGCTTCTCGGTAGGGTTCGGCAAGCCATTATGGTCGCGTTACGACCGACACGGTACCGAGTTTGCCGTGGCAGCGATTCCCCTGGGCGGTTACGTCAAGATGCTCGACGAACGCGAGGGGCCGGTACCGCCCGAGGAGCAGCATCTCGCTTTCAATCACAAGACGGTCTGGCAGCGTATTGCTATCGTGGCCGCGGGCCCACTGGCCAACTTCCTGCTGGCGTTGGTCGCCTACTGGGCCTTGTTCGTCGCGGGCACCACGACGGTGGTGCCGGTGATCGGCGAGGTGGCGTCCGGTTCTCCGGCTGCCGAAGGCGGGCTCACGGCCGGCCAGGAGATCACCGCGATCGAGGGGCAGGCCGTACGTTCCTGGGAAGAGGTCAATCTCGAGCTGGTCTCCGTCATCGGCGCCAGTGGTGAGCTGACCGTCGCCGCTCGCGGTGAGGGTGACAGCGTCGCCCGCGAGCACCGTCTGCCCGTGCAGGACTGGCTGGTGCGTCAGGATCCGCCTCGCCCGCTGGCGACCCTCGGTGTCACGCCCTGGCGTCCCGAGGTGCCGGCGGTGATCGACCGCGTTGCCGAGGGCGAGCCGGCCGCGGAGGCCGGCCTGGCGAGCGGCGACGAGGTGCTGGCGGTCGATGGTCAGCCGGTGGCGTCCTGGTCGCATTTCGTCGAGCGGGTACAGGCCCGCCCCGGCGAGCGCCTGGACGTCCAGGTGGCCCGCGATGGCGAGACATTGGTACTGTCGCTGACACCGCGTGCCCGGGAAAGCGAGGATGGAAGGCGTGTCGGCTATATCGGCGCTGGCGTGGCGCCGGTGTCCTGGCCGGAGGACTATCGTCGCGAGATCCGTTATGGTCCCCTGGCGGCATTGGGGCAGGCGGCGAACCGCACCGGCGACATGACGCTATTGACCCTGGACGCTATCCGCAAGATGCTGGTGGGACTCATTTCTCCCACCAATCTTTCCGGCCCGATTACCATTGCACGTATTGCCGGCGACTCGGCGCGTTCCGGGCTGGAAAGTTTCGTCAGTTTTCTGGCCTATCTGTCGATCAGTCTGGGGGTGCTCAACCTGCTGCCCATCCCGGTGCTCGATGGTGGGCATCTGCTCTATTACATCGTCGAGGTGGTGCGTGGCCGGCCGGTATCCGAACGTGCTCAGGCTTTCGGTTTGCGGGTTGGGCTGGCCCTGGTCGGGACCCTGATGTTGATGGCGCTGTATTTCGACCTGATGCGGCTCTGGTAAAACCGCACTGCGGCTTGTCAGTTGCCCGTACAAATGTATAAGGTGCCTGTCTGGACAGGTAGGCAGATCAACGCGAGCGAATGACTGCATGAAGATCAAGACCATCGGAATGGCGGCGCTGCTGCTTGCCGGTGCCGACACGGCACAGGCCGAATCCTTCGAAGTTTCCGACATCCGAGTGGAAGGCCTGCAGCGGGTCTCGGCCGCCTCGGTGTTCAATGCCTTTCCTGTCAGTACCCGGGAGCGGGTCGATGACCGTGAACTGGCAGCGGCGGCTCGTGACCTTTTTGCGACCGGGCTTTTCGATGATATCCACCTGGCGCGCGAAGGCGACGTGCTGATCATCGAGGTGGAAGAGCGGCCGACGATCTCCCGTCTCAACATCGAGGGCAACCAGCAGATTCAGGACGATGATCTGCGCAACGGGTTGAGCCAGGCCGGACTGGTCGAAGGGCAGGTGCTGCAGCTTTCCACACTCGAGGAAATTCAGCGGGAACTGGCCGGGCTATATCAGTCCCAGGGTCGCTACAACGCGACCATCGATGCCGAGGTCGAACAGGTCGGCGCCGGCCAGGTGCAGGTCAATATCGACATCGATGAAGGTCAGGTGACCAAGATCCGCCAGATCAACATCGTCGGCAACGAGGCCTTCGACGACGAGACGCTTCGCGATGTCTTCGAGCTCGAGGACCGGCCCGGCTTCTTCTTCGGGTGGTTTACCAACGATTCCTATTCCCGCGAGGCCCTGTCCGGTGACCTGGAGCGACTGCGCTCCTTCTACATGGACCGCGGCTATGTCAACTTCGGCATCGACTCCACCCAGGTGTCCGTGGCGCCGGACAAGTCGCGAATCTTCATCACCATCAATGTCAACGAGGGTGGGCGTTACCGCCTGGGCGACATCCGTTTCGCCGGTGATCTGCGTATACCCGATGACGAGGCGCGCGAGCTTCTCGAGGTCCAGGAAGGCGACATCTTCTCGCGCAGTGACGTCATTGCCTCCTCCGAAGCGATCCGCTCTCGGCTGGGCGCCGAGGGTTTTGCCTTCGCCGAGGTCGACGGTATCCCCGAGGTTCGCAACGACGGCGAAACCCTGAACCTGACCTTCCAGGTAGAGCCGGGGCGCCGCGCCTATGTGCGCCGCATCGAGTTCGTCGGCAATACCACCACCCAGGACGAGGTGTTGCGCCGGGAAATGATCCAGATGGAGGGGGCGCCAGCGTCCACCGAGTCGATCAGCCAGTCACGTCAGCGTCTTGAACGCCTGGGCTTCTTCAAGCAGGTCGAGGTAGAGACCGAGCCGGTGCCCGGGGCCAGTGACCAGCTTGACGTCACCTATAATGTCGAGGAGCAGCCATCCGGTTCGGTCTCCGCGAGTCTCGGTTTCTCCCAGAGCGCCGGGGTGATCTACGGCGCCTCCTTGTCGCAGAACAATTTCCTGGGGACCGGCAATCGCGTGAATATCGGTGCCCAGAAGAGTGACACCTACACGAATGTCAATTTCGGTTATACCGACCCTTACTGGACGCTCGACGGTATCTCGCGCGGCTATAACCTGTACTACCGCAAGACCGATTACGAAGACTCCGATATCTCGACCTACTCGACGGACGCCCTGGGTGCCGGTATCAACTTCGGCTATCCGATCAATGAACTGAGCCGCCTCAACTTCGGGGCCACCGTCGAGGATCTCACGGTCAAGACCTACCGGGACACGCCATCCGAGATCGAGCGTTATGTTCAGGATCAGGGCGACCACGCCCAGACGCTGAAGCTTACCGCGAACTGGACGCGCAACGAGCTCAATCGGGGCATCATGCCGACGGCGGGCAACTATCAGCGCCTGTCGTTGGAAACGTCGGCGCCGGGCAGTGATGCCGAGTACTACAAGGCGCGTGCCCAGGCGCGTCACTTCTTCCCGTTCAACGAAGAACAGACCTGGTCACTCAAGTTCCGTGGCGAGGTCGGCTATGCCGACACCCTGGGGGGCAATGACCCCTACCCCTTCTACGAGAACTACCTGTCCGGTGGTCTGGGGTCGGTACGCGGTTTCACGACCAATACCCTGGGGACGGCCACGACACCGCGTAACCGCGGCGAGGACCAGACGCTCGGCGGAAACGTCCTGGTCGAGGGGAGTGCCGAGCTCATCTTCCCCATGCCTTTCGTCGATGACAAGCGCTCGGTGCAGCCCTCGGTGTTCGTCGATGCCGGCAATACCTTCCTTACCGAGTGCTATCCGGTCATGGAAGGGGACAACTCACAGTGCGAGTCCGGCGTCGATTTGGGTGAGCTGCGCTACAGCGTCGGTGTCGGTTTCTCATGGCTGACCCCGGTGGGCCCGCTGACCTTCAGCTTCGCCGAACCGCTCAATGCCAAGAGCGACGACGATACCCAGTTCTTCCAGTTCTCGCTGGGACAGACCTTCTGATCCCGAGGCACAGCACAAGGAGTCAATGACATGCGCAAGCTGGCAGCCGTTCTGTGTCTCGGTCTGATGGGCATCCTCGCCTGGCCCCTGCATGTGCAGGCTGCCGATGTCGCCATGCTTGACTGGCAGAAGGCATTGCTGGATACCGACGCTGCCCAGCGTTCGATGAACCAGTTTCGCAACAGCACCCATGCCAAGCAGCAGGAGGCCGAGTCCCTGGGACAGTCATTGCAGGCGACGCAGCAGCGGTTTCAGGATGGCGGACAGCCGAGCCAGGCAGAGCAGCAGGACTTCCGTGCCAAGCGCCAGCGTTTCGAGCAGTTGCGCCGTGAGATCCTCCAGGCACGTCAGGAGGCGGAACAACGCTTCCTGACGGGTGCCAAGCCCAAGCTCGATCAGGCCGTGCAGCGGGTCATCGACCGCCATGACGTCCAGGTGCTGGTAGCTCCACAGGGGGTGGTGCATACCGAGGGTGACCTTCCCGACCTGACCGGTGAGGTGACCGAGATTCTCAACTCGCTCAACTGACCGGGCTCCGCCTTCCAGAACCGGAATTCCATGAACCAAGACGCCCACTCCCTGACACTCACCGAGATTGCCACTCGCCTGGGAGCCGAGCTCCAGGGCGACGGTACACAGCGAGTGAGAGGCCTGGCAACGCTGCGCGATGCCGGGCCGGAGCACATCACTTTCCTGGCCAATCGGGCCTACCTCAAGGACCTGGCTGATACCCGCGCCGCCGCTGTGCTGTTGCACCCCAGCCATGCAGCGACCTGCCCGGTGACCAGCTTGACGCTGGACAATCCCTATCTCGGCTATGCCGAGCTGTCACGATTGTTCGATCCGTTGGCCAATCGCGAATCGGGCGGTGTGCACCCCTCCGCCGTGGTCGCCGCAGACGCTCGGCTGGGCGACGGGGCGAGCGTCGGTCCCCAGGCGGTCATCGAATCTGGTGCCATTCTGGGCGATGGCGTGATCGTCGGGCCCGGCTGTGTGGTCGGCGCCGACACCCGGGTCGGCGACAATTCCCGGCTGCACGCCAATGTTACCCTTTATCATGGGGTGATCATCGGTGCCAGAGCCATCCTGCACAGTGGCTGCGTGATCGGTGGCGATGGCTTCGGCTTTGCCCATGATGGCCGGGAATGGCACAAGATCGCCCAACTGGGGGGCGTGGTGCTTGGTGATGATGTCGAGGTCGGCAGCTGTTCGAGCATCGATCGCGGTGCACTCGGTGACACGTTGATCGGCGATGACGTCAAGATCGACAGCCAGGTACAGATCGCGCACAACGTGCAGATCGGCGAGCACAGTGCCCTGGCCGGCTGTGTCGGCATCGCGGGGTCTACGCGGGTCGGGCGTCACTGCATGCTCGGCGGAGGGGTAGGGCTCTCGGGGCATCTGACGATCTGCGACGGCGTTCAGGTCACCGGCATGAGCCTGGTGACCAACTCTATCCACGAGCCGGGCATCTACTCCTCGGGCACCGGTGCCATGGACAATGCCCAGTGGCGGCGCAACGCGGTGCGCTTCAAGCAGCTGGACGAGATCGCGCGTCGCCTCAGCCGTCTGGAAAAAGCCGGGCGCGACGCTTGAGACGGCGTCGCCGGGCGGTATAATCCCCGCCCGCCCGTCGGCCTGGAGCCGATGGTCATGCCCGTCGTGTGGGGCGGGCCCCCTGTCATGTCAGAGGTCGCTACGATGGTAATGGACATCAATGAAATTCGTGAATATCTGCCCCACCGCTACCCCTTTCTGCTGGTGGACAGGGTGACGGAACTTGCCCTTGGCGAATCCATCGTTGCCTACAAGAATGTCAGTATCAATGAACCGTTCTTCAATGGTCATTTTCCGCATCATCCGATCATGCCGGGTGTGCTGGTGATCGAGGCACTGGCCCAGGCGTGCGGTATCCTCGGGTTCAAGACCGTGAACAAGCTGCCTGCCGATGGCTATGTCTATTATCTGGTCGGCAGCGACAATGTCCGCTTCAAGCGCCCGGTGATGCCCGGCGATCAGTTGCGCCTGGAGGCACTGGTGGTGCGCGAGAAGCGGGGTATCTGGAAGTTTGCCTGCAAGGCCACCGTGGACGACGACGTGGCCTGCGAGGCCGAGATCATCTGTGCCGAGAGGAAGGTCGCTTGATTCATCCCACTGCCATCGTCGATCCCGGAGCATGCCTGGCCGATGACGTCGAGGTCGGTCCCTTCTCGGTGATCGGCCCGGATGTCGAGATCGGTGCCGGTTCCCGTATCGGTCCCCATGTCGTGGTCAAGGGCCCCACGGTACTCGGCGAGCGCACACGCATCTTTCAATTCGCTTCGGTCGGCGAGGACTGCCAGGACAAGAAGTATGCGGGAGAGCCGACTCGCCTGGTGATGGGCGATGACAACGTGGTACGCGAAGGCGCGACCCTGCATCGCGGTACCATTCAGGACCGTGGCGAGACGACCATCGGCTCGCGCAACCTGTTCATGGCCTATGCCCATGTCGGGCACGATTGCCTGATCGGTGACGACTGCATCCTGGCCAACCAGGTGACCCTGGCCGGCCATGTGAAACTGGGTAATTTCTCGATTCTCGGTGGCCTGTCGGCCGTGCATCAGTTCTGCCATTTCGGCGAACATGCCATGGCGGGCGGTGGTTCGATCATCACCAAGGACACCCCGGCCTATGTGATGATCAATGGCAACCCCGCCCAGGTGCATGGGTTGAACCTGATCGGGATGCGGCGCCGTGGCTTCAGCAACGAGTCGCTCAAGGCCCTGGGGGATGCCTATCGTCTGGTCTACCGTCAGGGGCTGACCGTCGAGCAGGCGCTGGCCAGCATACGTTCGCGCTACTCCCTGCCGGAGACCGAGACCTTTGCGGCCTCCATCGAGGTGTCGTCCCGGGGCATCATTCGCTGAGCGAGGCGGTGCCATGGGCATGCAACGCATTTATGTGGTGGCCGGTGAGCTCTCCGGCGACATCCTCGGCGCCGGGCTGGTACGCGAACTCAAGGCGCGCCACCCCGAGGCGGCATTCCGGGGGATCGGCGGGCCGCGCATGATCGCCGAAGGGGTCGACAGCCGTTTCCCGCTGGAGACGCTGTCGGTGATGGGACTGGTCGAGGTGATCCGGCACCTGCCACGGCTCCTGGGGGTTCGTCGAGCCCTGCGCCGTGATGCGCTCGATTGGCAGCCGGACATCATGATCGGCATCGATGCGCCCGACTTCAACCTGGGGCTGGAGCGACAGCTGCGCGATGCCGGACTGACCACGGCCCACTATGTCAGCCCCTCTGTCTGGGCCTGGCGCCAGGGGCGGGTCAAGGGCATTGCGCGTGCCGTTGACGCCATGTTGACGTTCCTGCCCTTCGAAGCAGCGTTCTATGCCCACCACCGGGTGCCGGTGGCCTATGTCGGACACCCCCTGGCCGATGAATTGCCATTGACCAACGACAGGGACGCTGCTCGCGAGGCGCTGGGGCTTCCGGCCCACGGTTCGATACTGGCGGTACTGCCGGGGTCGCGGTCCAACGAGGTGCGCTTTCTGGGCGCGACCTTCCTGGATGCCGCCGAACGGCTATGCGCCGATCGCCCCGACCTGAACGTCGTCATTCCTGCCGCCACGGCGGCGCGCCGGGAGGAGCTGGAACGCCTTCTGGCGGAGCGCGACACCCTGCTCGGACGAGTGACCCTGGTCGAAGGGCGTGCGCGGGAGGCCATGGTCGCCAGCGACCTGGTGCTCCTGACCTCGGGAACCGCGGCGCTGGAGGCGATGCTCTGCCATCGCGCCATGCTGGTGGCCTATCGCATGGCGCCCATGACGCATTTCCTGGCCAAACGCCTGGTCAAGACCGAGTGGATCTCGCTGCCGAACCTGATCGCGCGCGAGCCCCTGGTGCCCGAGCTGATCCAGGAGGCGGCCAATGCCGACACCATCGTTGCTCGACTGACGGAATATCTGGATGATACGCCGGCTCGTGTCGCCCTGGAGTCGCGTTTTGCCGCCATGCATGCCGAGCTTCAGCGCGACGCCAGCCGACGAGCGGTGGACGCGGTCGAGGCGCTGGTGGCCGGGCGGGCACTGCCGGCGTCGGTAGCGCCTGAAGGTGACGCGACAGAAGGGACCGGCTCATGAGCGACAAGGCACTCCCCCCCCTGGTCGTCGATTACCACGGCGAACGGCTGGCCGGTGTCGATGAAGTGGGGCGTGGCCCCCTGGTTGGCCCGGTAGTGGCGGCGGCGGTGATTCTCGATCCGGCCGACCCCATCACAGGCCTCACTGACTCCAAGAAACTGACCGCCAGACGGCGCGAGGCGCTCGATGCCGAGATCCGCGAGCGTGCCCTGGCCTGGTCGGTGGCCGAGGCGTCGGCCGATGAAATCGATACGCTGAACATCTACCACGCCACCCACCTGGCCATGCGACGGGCCATCGATGCCTTGAGTCCCGCCGCCGAGTATCTGCTAGTGGACGGTAATCGCCTGCCCGGGCATCATGTGCCGGGACAAGCGGTGGTCAAGGGCGATGCGCGACATGCATCGATTGCCGCCGCCTCGATCCTGGCCAAGGTGGCACGTGATGCCGGCATGCAGGCCCTGAATGCCCGACACCCCGATTATGGTTTCGCCCGACACAAGGGCTATCCGACCCGCGAGCATCTGGCCGCCCTGGAGCGCCTGGGGCCACTGCCCGAGCATCGGCGTTCCTTTGGTCCAGTGAAACGTCAGCTGGCCCTGTTCTGACAACTTGCAGTCCATCGCGGGGCGCCGGGGGCAGGCCGTAGAGGAGGTCCTACGCCAGGGATGGCGTCGGTAGCGCCCAGGGAAGGGTTCACAGCGCCTCCTCGTAGGCCTGCCCCCGGATCAGCCCCGAGCGACAGTGCTGAAGACGGTACTCTGTAGACCCTTCTAGCATCGCCCCACTCACTACCGAACCTCGAGTCCGCCATGACTGCTCCCTTCGTTCATCTCCGCGTGCACAGCGAATTCTCCCTGGTCGACGGCCTGGTGCGTCTCAAGCCGCTGGTCAAGGCGGCGGTGGCCCAGGGCACCCCGGCCCTGGCGCTGACCGATGAAGCCAACCTCTTCGCCCTGGTCAAGTTCTATACCGGGGCCCAGGGGGCCGGCCTCAAGCCGCTCATCGGCAGCGACCTGTGGCTGGTCAACCCGCATGACGAGGAACACCCGTATCGCCTGACGCTACTGGCGATGAACGACACCGGCTATCGCAACCTCACCGAGCTGATCTCGCGTGGCTGGGTGGAAGGCCAGCGGCAGGGCAGGGCATTGCTGGAGCGTGACTGGGTGATGGCCCAGAGCGAGGGGTTGATCGCGCTGTCCGGTGGCCGTGAGGGAGATATCGGTCGCCACCTGCTTTCCGATCATCATGCCGAAGCACGTGCCCTGCTCGACGAGTGGAACGCGGCTTTTCCGGGGCGTTACTACCTGGAGCTGACGCGTACCGGCCGCGCCCTCGAAGAAGAATGCGTACACCTCTCGGTGGATCTCGCCGTCGAGACAGGCACGCCGGTGGTGGCCACCAATGACGTGCGCTTCCTCGAGCGCGAGGACTTCTGGGCGCATGAAACGCGGGTCGCGATCGGTGAAGGCAAGGCGCTGGACGATTCGCGGCGCGAGCGGCATTACACCGAAGAGCAATATCTCAAGACGCCCGAAGAGATGGGCGAGCTGTTCGCTGACATCCCCGAGGCGCTCGAGAACAGCGTGATGATCGCGGCACGCTGCAACGTCGAGGTGCGCCTGGGCGAGATATTCCTGCCCGAATACGGGATTCCCGAGGGCATGACCCAGGAGGAATTCTTTCGCAAGGTCTCCCACGACGGCCTCACCGAACGCCTGGATTTCCTCTATCCGGCCGAACGCTACCCTCGGGATAGCGCCGAGTATGCCGAGATCGATGCCCGCTATCGCGAGCGACTCGATTTCGAGCTCAACATCATCCTGCAGATGGGGTTCCCCGGCTACTTCCTGATCGTGATGGACTTCATCCAGTGGGCCAAGGACAACGACGTCCCGGTCGGGCCCGGACGGGGCTCCGGTGCCGGCTCGCTGGTGGCCTATGCGCAGAAGATCACCGATCTGGACCCGCTCGAGTACGATCTGCTGTTCGAGCGCTTCCTCAACCCGGAGCGTGTCTCGATGCCCGACTTCGATGTCGACTTCTGCATGGAGAAGCGCGACCGGGTGATCGAGTACGTGGCCGAGCGCTATGGGCGCAACGCGGTCTCGCAGATCGTGACCTTCGGCACCATGGCGGCCAAGGCGGTGGTGCGCGATGTGGCCAGGGCCCAGGGCAAGCCCTACTCGCTGGGCGACAAGCTTTCCAAGCTGATTCCCTTCGAGGTCGGCATGACGCTCGAGAAGGCCATCGGCGATGAGCCTCAGCTGCAGGAATTCCTCGAAGCCGACGAGGAAGCCCAGGAAATCTGGGACATGGCGCTCAAGCTCGAAGGCATCACCCGGGGCACCGGCAAGCACGCCGGCGGCGTGGTGATCGCGCCGACCAAGTTGACCGATTTCTCGCCGTTGCTGTGCGACGAGGACGGCAGCGGTCTCCGGGTCCAGTACGACAAGAACGACATCGAGGATGCCGGTCTGGTCAAGTTCGACTTCCTGGGCCTGCGTACCCTGACCATCATCGACTGGGCACTGGAGATGGTCGACAAGGTACGCGCCGCCAGAGGAGAGGGTGCGCTGAACATCGATGCCATCCCGCTCGACGATGTGCCGACCTTCGACATGCTCAAGAAGGCCGAGACCACGGCAGTCTTCCAGCTCGAGTCACGGGGCATGAAGGAGCTGATCAAGCGTCTGCTGCCCGATTCGCTGGAGGACATGATCGCCCTGGTGGCGCTGTTCCGTCCCGGTCCCCTGCAATCGGGCATGGTCGATGACTTCATCAACCGCAAGCACGGTCGAGCCGAGGTCGCCTACCCCCACCCCGACTACCAGCATGAGCTGCTCGAGCCGGTGCTCGGTCCGACCTACGGCATCATCCTCTATCAGGAGCAGGTGATGCAGATCGCCCAGGTGATGGCCGGCTACAGCCTGGGCCAGGCGGATTTGCTGCGCCGTGCCATGGGCAAGAAGAAGCCCGAGGAGATGGCCAAGCAACGCACCGGCTTCCTGGAGGGGTGCGAGGCCAACGGCATTGATCCGGACCTGGCTGGCAACCTGTTCGATCTGGTGGAGAAATTCGCCGGCTACGGTTTCAACAAGTCGCACTCGGCGGCCTATGCGCTGGTTTCCTACCAGACCGCCTGGTTGAAGGCCCACTATCCCGGGCCCTTCATGGCGGCGGTACTGTCCACCGAGATGGACAACCTCGACAAGGTGGTGCCCTTGATCGAGGAATGCCGTCACCTTGGGCTCACCGTGACGCCGCCGGACGTCAATGTCGGCGGCTACAAGTTCACCGTCGATGCCGAGGGGAGAGTGATCTACGGCCTGGGGGCGATCCGTGGCGTAGGGGAAGGCCCCATCGGGGCCATCGTCGAAGCGCGAGACTCGGAAGGTAACTTTCGCGACCTGTTCGACTTCTGTCGACGCGTCGATCCGCAGCGCATGAACAAGCGTACCCTCGAGGCGTTGATTCGCGCGGGCGCGCTGGACAATCTGGGGCCCAGCCGCGCGGTGCTTGCCGCGTCGCTGGATGATGCCCTCAAGGCCGCTGCCCAGAATCAGGCCAACCAGAACCTCGGCATGATGGATATGTTCGGTGAGGCCTTCGCCGACGAATCGGGCGATGACGGGGGCGATGCCTACGCGGATTACCGCCGTGTCCGCGACTGGTCCGACAAGGAACGTCTGGCCGGCGAGAAGGATACCCTCGGGCTCTATCTCACCGGGCACCCGATCGACGAGTACGAGCATGAGCTGGCGCGTTTCGTCTCGACCCGAATCGTCGACCTGAAGCCATCCCGGGAGCCGCAGCGGGTGGCCGGGCTGGTGGTGAACGTGCGTACCATGAAATCCAAGCGCGGCGACACCATGGCGTTCGTGACACTGGACGATCGCACCAGTCGCATCGAGGCCTCGCTGTTCGGTGAATTGTTCGATTCTCTGCGCGGTCGCATCGATACCGACCAGGTGCTGATCATCGAAGGCGAGGTCTCCACCGATGACTATTCCGGTGGACTCCGGCTGCGTGGCAAGGACGTCACCCCGATGGTCGATGCCCGGACCCGCTATGGCCAGGCCGTGGAGTTGTCGCTCGATGGGGCGGGTGTCAACGGCCGATTGGTGGATAGCCTGCGAGACAGTCTCGCGCCGTATCGCGATGACGGCGGGCTGCCGGTACGACTACGCTATCGCAATGCCGAGGCTTCCGGCTGGCTGGAACTGGCCGAGCAGTGGCGAGTCCAGCCCACCGATGAATTGCTGATCGCCCTGCGCGAGGTGCAGGGGCAGGACGGTGTTCGCCTCAAGTACCGATGATCAGGTGGTGGGCCCGTGTATCGTGCGGCAGGGCCTTGCCCCCTCGCAGGCCTGTCGACGGATCAGCCCGAGCGACAACGCTTAACTGCGATAGCCCTGTCGTGTGCAGGGCTCGCCTTGCGTGGGATTGTCAGGGTGCGATAATGCCCGGCATTCGACGATTTTTCCTCCGGTCATCCCGCGGCCGACGAGACAAGGCTAACCCATGAATCCTAACTATCTAGATTTTGAACAGCCCATCGCCGAGCTCCAGGCCAAGATCGAAGAACTGCGCATGGTCGGCAACGACAGCCAGGTCAACCTCAACGACGAGATCGGTCGGCTCGAAGACAAGAGCCGCAAGCTCACCGAGTCGATCTTCAAGGACTTGAGTGCCTGGCAGGTCTCTCAGCTGTCCCGACATCCACAGCGCCCCTATACCCTGGATTACCTGGAACACGTCTTCACCGACTTCGACGAGCTTCACGGCGATCGCCGCTTCGCCGACGACGCTGCCATCGTCGGCGGCGTGGCACGCCTGGACGACAAGCCGGTCATGGTCATCGGCCACCAGAAGGGCCGCGACGTGCACGAGAAAGTACGCCGCAACTTCGGCATGCCGCGCCCCGAGGGATATCGCAAAGCATGTCGCCTGATGGAGATGGCCGAGCGTTTCCGCATGCCGGTGCTGACCTTCATCGATACGCCTGGCGCCTATCCCGGCATCGATGCCGAGGAGCGCGGGCAAAGCGAAGCCATTGCCTACAACCTGGGCGTGATGTCGCGTCTCAAGACGCCGATCATTGCCACCGTGGTGGGTGAGGGTGGCTCGGGTGGCGCCCTGGCCATCGGGGTGTGCGACGAGCTGGCCATGCTGCAGTATTCCACCTATTCGGTGATCTCGCCAGAAGGCTGCGCCTCCATTCTGTGGAAGAGCGCCGAGAAGGCTTCCGAGGCGGCTCAGGCCATGGGGATCACCGCCGAGCGCCTCAAGGAGCTGGGTTTCGTCGATACCCTGATCCCCGAACCCCTGGGCGGTGCCCATCGTCAGCCGTCGGTCACCGCCGAGCGGATCAAGGCCTCTCTGCTGGAGAGTCTGGACCGTCTCGAGGCCATGGAGACAGACGCGCTGCTGGAACGGCGTTACGAGAAGCTGATGAGCATCGGCGCCCCGGTTTAAGGCCCTTTCTGCGCTCGATCAGGCGGCGCTGGAGACGGCCTCAGTCTGCGCATTGACCCCGGAGGATGGATCATCGCCAGCATGCCCATCGATTTGTCCGGTACCCCTGCCCATGCGTCTCGAGCCTTCTTCCCTGCAGACCTTGATCGATGAGGCCCTGGCGGCGACGCCGCCAGGGCGTGCTGTCTGGGTGGCGCTGTCCGGCGGGCTCGATTCTTCCTTGCTGTTGGCGCTGGCGGCGGAGGCGAGCCGTCGCCACCCGCGGCCGCTGCGTGCCTTGCATGTCCATCATGGTCTGCAAGTGGCGGCCGATGACTTCGAGCGCCATTGTCGCGCCTTGTGCTCACGCCTTGGCGTGCCGCTTCACGTCGAGCGGGTCAATGTCGATGTGTCGAGTGGCGAAGGCGTGGAAGGTGCGGCGCGGCGAGCCCGTTATGCGGCCTTCGGGCGCCGGGTGGGGGCGGGCGAGACGCTCTGCCTGGCCCATCATCGTGACGACCAGGCCGAGACCTTCCTGTTGGCGGCGCTGCGGGGGGCCGGCCCACGAGGACTGGCTGCCATGCCGACCGAACGCGAGCAGGCCGGGGCGCGACTGGCAAGGCCCTGGCTCGGGGTGTCGCGCGCGGCCCTGGAGGCCGAAGCGATGCGCCGGGGACTCACCTGGGTCGAGGATCCGAGCAATGCCGAGGTCCTGCATGATCGTAACTTTCTGCGCCATCGCGTGATGCCGTTGCTGGAGCAGCGTTGGCCCGACGCCGGGGCCTCGCTGGCATGCAGTGCCGGCCTGGCCGGCGAGACTGATGACCTGCTCGACGAATTTGCCGCCGAGGATCTGCAGCGCCTGGGAAGGGACCCCGGTCGCTTGCCCGTCGCGGATCTGCAGGCATTGTCGCTGCCACGTTGCCGCTTGCTGATCCGTCATTGCCTGCGTTGTCTGGGATTGTCGTCGCCGCCGGCCAGGCGCCTGGCCAGCCTGCTCGATCAGCTCGATGCGCGGCACGATGCTGAAGTTAGGATCGTCTGGGAAGAAACCGAAGCGCGGATCTGGCGCAAGACGCTGTATTTGATGGCGCCCCCCGTACCGTTACCGCCTGCCTGGCGAGTCGAGTGGGATGGTCGAGCACCGCTGGTGACGCCGTTGGGCGAGTTTTGCATGGCACTCGAGCGCGAGGACGGTGCCGCCGCTAGCCTGGTGCTGACGCCGCGCCTGGGCGGTGAGCGCTTGCCATTGCCTGGACGAGGTCGTCGCGATCTCAAGCGCCTGCTGCAGGAGTGGGGCTTGCCTCCCTGGGAGCGCGACCGGTCATGGGTGGTCTGGCATGGGGAATGCGTGGTGGCGGTGGGTAGCCCCCAGGGGTGGCTGGCGCTCGCCGAGGGCTGGCGAGCGCCCTGACGTCAGGTCAGCGTCAGCTCCATCCCGACAGCGTTCTGGTAAGCGACTTCCTGCTCCAGGTCGGCCAGCAGCAGGTTGGGATCTTCGCTCTCGTCGCAGTGCAGTGCCAGTGCCTCGCCCGAGGCGACTCGCAGCTCGGGCTGGGCGGGCGGCTGCTCGGGACGCGAGTGGTTGAGCAGTACCGCCAGACGCAGCAGACGAGCCAGGCGACCGTGAGGGGCCTGTTCGGAGGCGGGCAGGGCCTGCCACTCCTTGACCGGAAACTTGCGTCGGTGGGCGCGGACGAGGAAGGCGAGCAGTCGCTGCTCAGGGCGCGAGAACCCCGACAGGTCGGAATATTCCAGCAGGTAGGCGCCGTGGCGATGGAACTGGCTGTGCGAAATGGCCAGGCCGATCTCGTGCAGCCGGCTTGCCCACTCCAGAAAACGTGCCTGGTCGTCGTCCAGCGCCCAGGCCTCGCGCACCTGTTCCAGTAGCCCCAGGGCGGTGACGGCCACGTTGTCGGCCTGTCGAATGTCGACGTCATAACGGTGCGTCAGGGCATCCAGGGTCTTGAGGCGCGGGTCCTCGGGGCTGTTGCGGCCGACGAGGTCGTAGAGTACCCCTTCGCGAAGGGCGCCATCGGCGTAACGCATCTCCTCCAGACCGAAGGCTTCGAAGATGGCCACGAGAATCGCGACCCCGGCGGGAAAGACGCGCGCCCGGTCGGCCTTGAGCCCGTTCAGGGAGACCTTGTCCAGGCGCTTGGTCTTGATCAGCCGCTTGCGCAGGTCGAGCAATCCCTGGCGGGTGATCACGCCTTCCGGCGACTTGCCGGTAGCGGCAATCACGGCGGCAGCGGCCTTGATGGTGCCACTGGAGCCGACCGGGTCCAGCCAGCCGATCTTCTGGTAGGGGCGGCGAATGTTGGCGAGCTCCGAAAGTGCGGCCAGTTCGGCGCGGCGCATGCGTTTCTCGCTGAGTTCGCCGTTGGCGAAGAAGCGCCGGGTAAAGGTCACGCAGCCCATGCTGAGGCTTTCCAGGGCCAGTGGCTCGAAGTGCTCACCGATGATGAGTTCGGTAGACCCTCCCCCGATATCGACGATCAGGCGGCGGCCGTCCTCGGCCAGGGCATGGGCCGCACCCAGGTAGATGAGGCGCGCTTCCTCGCGGCCGGCAATGATCTCGATGCGGGTGCCCAGCAAGGCTTCGGCCCGGTCGATGAAGTCCTGGCTATTGTCGGCGCTGCGCAGGGCATTGGTGCCGACCACGCGCAGGCTGCGCGGCGTGATGTCCTCCAGGAAGGGAGCGAAGCGAGCCAGGCAGTCCAGGGCCCGGCTCATGGCGGCTTCGTCGAGCAGGCCGTCGTCGCCGACGCCGTCGGCCAGCTGGACCTTTTCGCCCTTGCGGGCGACGACCTGCAGCCGGTCGTGCTGATAGTTGGCCACCAGCAGGTGAAAGCTGTTGGAGCCCAGGTCGATGGCGGCGAGGCGTCGCGGCTCGTCCTGCATGGGGGTGGCTGCGCCGCCGGGGGCGGCGTCCGGGCTGTCCTTGAGCGCTGTCATGACGGGTCCTTCAGGGTGACTGGACAAAGGTTGCGGGCCCCTCTGGAGCTTGTCAATCGTCAAACGTCCGGGGCTTGCGTTTCATCGCGGCGTTGACTAGTATCGGGGCGTTCGCCTGTTCCGAATGCTTCCCGACCGCTCAATGGCGACTGCGCCGCGGTCAAACTCCAAGTCGTCAGATAGCCCACTGCATCAGCCCGTGATTCTGGCTTTCGGCCCAGGTCCGCTGATTCAGGCGAAACTAACCTGCTCCCTCGATATATGTTCATGGCAGACATCCCCATATGTGGCGGTTGTCCCTCCATGGTCAAAGGATTCACGCAAACGAGAGCAGCCTGTCCGGGCTCTGAACGCATCCAATTATGGCGTTTCCGTCTCGCCTCCTGTCCATCACGGCGCATACCGCCCGGCTTTCAAGAGCAACGTCTGAACACACCGATGAATCTTACCGAACTCAAGCAAAAGCCCGTGCCGGAACTCCTGGAGATTGCCCGAGAAATGGGCATCGACAATCTGGCGCGCTCCCGTAAGCAGGACATCATCTTTGCCATTCTCAAGAAGCACGCCAAGAGTGGCGAGGCTATATACGGCGATGGTGTGCTGGAAATCCTGCAGGACGGGTTCGGCTTCCTGCGTAGTGCCGACAGTTCCTATCTGGCCGGCCCCGATGACATCTACGTCTCGCCTTCCCAGATTCGGCGCTTCAATCTGCGCAAGGGCGACTCCATTTCCGGCAAGATTCGTCCGCCCAAGGAAGGGGAGCGTTACTTCGCGCTGTTGAAGGTCAGCCAGATCAACTTCGACAAGCCGGAGAATGCCAAGCACAAGATCCTCTTCGAGAACCTCACGCCGCTGTTTCCCCAGGAACGGCTGCACATGGAGATCGGCAACGGCTCCACCGAGGATCTGACGGCGCGCGTCATCGACCTGACCGCCCCCATCGGCAAGGGGCAACGTGGCTTGCTGGTGTCTCCGCCCAAAGCGGGCAAGACGCTGATGCTGCAGAACATCGCCACGTCCATTACCCGCAACAATCCCGAGTGCCACCTGATCGTGCTGCTGATCGACGAGCGGCCCGAAGAGGTCACCGAGATGTCGCGCACGGTGCGTGGCGAGGTGGTGGCCTCGACCTTCGACGAACCGCCGGCACGCCACGTCCAGGTCGCGGAAATGGTCATCGAGAAGGCCAAGCGACTGGTCGAGCACAAGCGTGACGTGGTGGTCCTGCTCGATTCCATCACGCGTCTGGCTCGGGCTTACAACACGGTGGTGCCGTCTTCGGGCAAGGTGCTGACCGGTGGTGTCGACGCCCATGCCCTGGAGAAGCCCAAACGCTTCTTCGGTGCGGCGCGCAACATCGAGGAGGGCGGCAGCCTGACCATCATCGCCACGGCGCTGGTCGATACCGGCTCCAAGATGGATGAGGTTATCTTCGAGGAGTTCAAGGGCACCGGCAACATGGAAGCCCATCTGGACCGCAAGCTGGCCGAGAAGCGCGTCTACCCGGCGCTCAACATCCGCCGTTCCGGTACGCGACGCGAGGACCTCATCGCCTCCGAGGAGGAGATGCAGCGCATGTGGATCCTCCGCAAGCTGCTCAATCCCATGGAAGACGTGGCGGCCACCGAGTTCCTGATCGATCGCTTGAAGGATACCAAGACTAATCTGGAGTTCTTCGAGGCCATGAAAAGACGTTGATTCTGGCCTGCTGCACTCGACGATACGGCGTTGGAAAACAGCTCAAGCTGCTCATTTACTAAAGTAAACTCCGCACTCTCGCCGTTTTCCGCCTTGTCTCGTCTTCGCTCGCAACGGCCAGTTCTCAACGCCTCGGCGGTTAGATCAAGGCAAGCGGCGCCGGGGACAGGTCGCAGAGGAGGTCCTACGCCAGGGGTGAGGAGCACTGCTCCGAACGGGCTGGCCATGGATGGCCAGCACCGGACCTGCAAGCGGAGCGGGACGCGAGAGCGCAGCAGGGCGTCGGTAGCGCCCAGGGAGGGGTTCACAGCGCCTCCTCGTAGACCTGTCGCCGGAAAAGCCGCGGCGCTCATGAGCTGATCCGATGCACCGACGCTGGGTCGCCAGGCGCAGCATCCTGGAGGGGCGGCATGATATGCTGCCCCTTTTGCTGTGTGTCGTTCGGGAAACGGGAAGGTCGCATGAAGTACAAGGATCTGCGCGAGTTCATCGCGGCACTGGAGGCTCAGGGAGAGCTTACGCGGGTCACCGCCGAGGTGGATCCCTATCTCGAGGTTACCGAGATCTGTGACCGTACCTTGCGGGCCGGGGGGCCGGCGCTGCTGTTCGAGAACGTCAAGGGCCATGACATGCCGCTGCTCGGCAACCTCTTCGGTACGCCGAAACGGGTCGCCATGGGCATGGGGCAGGAGTCGGTGTCGGCGCTCGGCGAGGTGGGCGAGCTGCTGGCCTTCCTCAAGGAGCCCGAGCCGCCCAAGGGATTCCGCGATGCCCTGGACAAGCTGCCGGTCTTCAAGCAGGTCATGAGCATGGGGCCCAGGACGGTGCGCAAGGCGCCGGTGCAGGAGGTGGTCCATGAAGGCGACGAGGTCGACCTCGACCGTCTTCCCATCCAGCATTGTTGGCCGGGCGATGCCGCGCCGCTGATCACCTGGCCGCTGGTGGTGACGCGTGGGCCGAACAAGTCCCGCCAGAACCTGGGAATCTACCGGCAGCAGAAGCTTTCGCGCAACCGTCTGATCATGCGCTGGTTGTCCCATCGAGGCGGCGCCCTGGACTACCAGGAGTGGCGTGAGGCGCATCCCGAAGAACCCTTTCCGGTGGCGGTGGCGCTGGGTGCCGACCCGGCGACCATTCTCGGTGCCGTGACACCGGTGCCCGATACCCTGTCCGAGTATGCCTTCGCCGGCTTGCTGCGTGGGTCGCGCACCGAACTGGTCAAGTGTGGTCATTCCGATCTCGAGGTGCCCGCCTCGGCGGAGATCATCCTCGAAGGCGTCATCCACCCCGACGACACGGCACCTGAAGGTCCCTACGGCGACCATACCGGCTACTACAACGAGGTGGAGGAGTTCCCGGTCTTCACCGTGACGCGCATGACCATGCGGCGCAACGCGATCTACCACTCCACCTATACCGGGCGTCCCCCTGATGAGCCGGCGGTACTCGGGCTGGCGCTCAACGAGGTGTTCGTGCCCATCCTGCGCAAGCAGTTTCCCGAGATCGTCGACTTCTATCTGCCACCCGAGGGTTGCTCCTACCGCATGGCGGTGGTGACCATGAAGAAACAGTATCCCGGCCATGCCAAGCGGGTGATGATGGGCGTGTGGAGCTTCCTGCGCCAGTTCATGTACACCAAGTTCGTGGTCGTGCTGGACGATGATGTGGACGCACGCGACTGGCGTGATGTCATCTGGGCCATCACCACGCGCATGGATCCGGCGCGAGATACCGTGATGGTCGAGAACACGCCTATCGACTATCTGGATTTCGCCTCCCCGGTGGCGGGGCTTGGTTCCAAGATGGGGCTGGACGCCACCAGCAAGTGGCCGGGCGAGACCGAGCGCGAGTGGGGCAGACCGATCGTCATGGACGAGGCCGTGAAGGCCAGGGTCAGCGAGCGCTGGGAGGAGCTTGGCATCGAATTCCCCGACACCGACAAGAGGCATGCATGACAGCCAGGACCCTGACCTGCCGGGTGATCGAGGTCGAAGACCTCACCCCCGACGTCTTTCGCGTTTACCTGGAAGGCCGCGCCGAGGCCGTGGCCCACGCGGCCGGACAGTATCTCGAGCTTGATATCGGCGACGGGGAGTGGGTGCCTTTCTCCATTGCCAACGCCCATGGCGGCGATGGTCGCATCGAACTGCACATCCAGCACTGGCCGGAGCGAAGCAACTCCGCCAGGCTGCGTGAACTGCTGGTGGAGGCGCAGCAACTGACACTGCGCCTGCCCGGCGGCGATTGTGTGCTCGACCCCGATAGTCGGCGCCCGTTGCTGCTGGTGGCTGCCGGCACCGGCTTCGCGCAGATGAAGGCCATCGTGGAAGCGGCCCTGGCCGAGGACCCCGAGCGCCATGTCGAGCTGTGGTGGGCCGCCAAGGAACGACGCGATTTCTACCTGGAGCGCTTGCCGCGTGATTGGGCCGGGCGGCATGCCAACGTCTATTTCCACGGTGTCAGCGAGGCCGGTGTGGCAGAAGATTTCGACGCCGAACGGGTGACCGGGCATCATGGGCGCGTGGACGAGGTGCTGGCCCAGCGGCTCTCCGATGTCTCTGCCCATGATGTCTATCTTTCCGGCTCGCCGGGCATGGTCTATGCCTGTGTCGATGTCCTGGCCTCGTTCGGGCTGGTGCCGTCCCGGGTGTTCTCCGATGTCTTCGCCTATGCGCCCCGGGATCCGCTGGTGCCGACCGTGGGCAGTCTGGTTCGAGAGACGCGGGCATGAGCGCGGCACCGATCCTGATCACCGGAGGAGCACAGCGTCTCGGCCGGCATTGTGCCGAACGGTTGTGCGATGACGGGCATCCGGTGATCGTCAGTTATCGCCGCGAACGCCCGGCGCTGGACGCCCTGCGCGAGCGTGGCATCGTGACCCTGCAGGCCGATTTCGGCGACGAGGCAGGGATTCGCGATTTCATTGCGCGGCTCAGGGAGACCACCTCGTCGCTGCGGGCCGTCGTCCACAATGCCAGCGACTGGCTACCCGACGTCGATGGCGATGAGGCTGGTGCCAACTTCGAACACCTGTTCCGGGTGCACATGCTGGCCCCCTATCTGATCAACCTTGCGGCACAGGATCTCCTCGAGGCCTGTGGCGAGCCGTTGCGCGACATCGTGCACATGACCGACTATGTGGCGACCCGAGGGTCGCGCAAGCATATCGCCTATGCGGCCTCCAAGGCGGGCCTGGAGAATCTGACGCTGTCCTTCGCCGCTCGTTATGCCCCCACGATCCAGGTCAACGCCATCGCGCCGGCCATGATCATGCTGGGCGAGAACGACGACGAGGCCTATGCCGAGAAGGCCAGGGGCAAGTCGGCGCTGGGTACGATCCCTGGGCCCGGAGTCATCTACGAAAGCCTGCGTTACCTGCTCGATAACCGCTATGTGACCGGGACGACACTGCCGGTGGATGGCGGCCGGCACTTGCGTTAAGACAGGCGCCATGCATGAGTGCCTGCGTATCTCGTGCGGTTGCCCTGGCGGAGGTCGGTGCGGCGCGAGGCACATCGAGCGCTTGTCATCGGCGCCGCGACACGGCAGGATGATGGATAGATTTCAGGAGACGACCATGCACGCGAACCGCTGCCCCCAAGACGCAAGCACCGCCCGTCAGGCGGTGTATGGTCGTGGGCAAGCGTTCGAGGATCGTTGGCCCGGTTACCGCTATTGGTTTAGCGACGGCGTGTCGGCGGTCGTGTCCTGACGCCACTTTCAGCGAAGGACACCACCGCGAGGCACGCCCCACCAAGGGTTGCCTCCATCAGCGAAACCCCCGGACGGCAACCCCGCCCGGGGGTTTCGCGTTTTGTCCCCATGCATTCATCGAGGAGAACGACCATGACCGTCAACCATCGCTTTTACGCCGATCGCCGTACCCTGGGACGGGAGTATTACGGTTATGGCTGGCGATTTAGCGTTGCGCGGTCGGGCCTGGACGCTGCCTCCGACCGTGAGCTTTCCGGCGGCACAACGACAGCCAATCGATGTTCACGCTCACGGAGTTGAAACCCATGAATGCCCCCGTTTCCTCGCTTTCCCAGCGCGCCGCCCTACAGGATCGAGCCGACGAGGCCGCTCTGCCCACCCCTGAAGCGCTTCGTCACGACGTTTCGCTTGCCTCACCGCTCGCCGGCCGTATTCGCCAACAGCGCCAGGCCATTCGAGACATCCTCGCTGGCCGGGACGATCGGCTGCTGGTGGTCGTTGGCCCCTGCTCGATTCATGATCCTGACGCGGCCCTCGACTATGCCCGTCGTCTGGCGGAACTGGCGCCGCGCATCGATGATCGCATCCTGCCAGTGATGCGCGTCTATGTGGAGAAGCCCCGCACCACCGTAGGCTGGAAGGGGTTGGCCTATGATCCCGATCTGGATGGCCGCGGCGACATGGCCCGGGGTCTGGCCATGTCGCGTCGACTGATGCGCGATATCGCCGAACTGGGACTGCCGGTGGCCACCGAACTGCTGCAGCCGATGCTGGCTGCCTACCTGGACGACCTGCTGTCCTGGGTCGCCATCGGGGCCCGGACCACGGAATCCCAGCTGCATCGTGAGCTGGCCAGTGGCCTGGAGGCGGTGGTCGGCTTCAAGAATGCCACCAATGGTGATCTCGGGGTTGCCCTGGATGCCATGCACGCCGCGCGGCATCCCCATCAGCATTTCGCCATGGCGCCGGACGGGAGTCCGGTGGTGCGCGAGACGGCCGGCAACGCCCATACCCATGTGGTATTGCGTGGTGGACATGGCGAGCCCAATTACCAGGCGCCCCGGGTGGCCGCGAGTCGCCGGGCTCTGGCGGATGCGGGGCTCCCGCCGCGCTTGATGGTGGATTGCAGCCACGCCAATGCCCGCAAGGACCATCGGCGCCAGAGCGAGGTGATGCTCGATGTGCTGGGGCAACGTCTGGCAAGCGATGAGGCCTTGATCGGCCTGATGCTCGAGAGTCATATCCACGAGGGCAAGCAGCCTCTCGAGCCGGGGCCACTGCGCTACGGCGTCTCGGTGACCGATGCCTGCATCGGTTGGGAGACGACCGAGCACCTGTTGCTGACAGCGGCGGAGCGCCTTCGCGGCCGTGCCTGATCCCGGGCGTCGGGCTTGTCGATCATCGTTCGGTCACGCAGGTGTCACCTTTCCTCGCTAGGGTTCGAGTCAAGCGACCGCGCGGCGATGCCGACCGTCGCGGCACATGACCAGCGTGACTAGCGAGGAAGATCATGAGCAAGGAAATCGAAGACCCGCGTATTCTCAATCGCAGCACGAACGAGCCTTTCTCTTCGGTGCTGGATAGGCATGTCTCGCGTCGGCGAGTCATGCAGGGAGGCCTGGGTCTGGCCGCCCTGACCATGCTGAGCGGCTTCGGGCTTGGCCGGCTGGCGCAGGCCGATCAGGCCGGCGGGGCGGCCAAGACGCCTCTGGCACTGGCTTTCGACGCCGTGGCCGGATCACGCACCGATGCGGTGGTGGTCCCCTCCGGTTATACGGCACAGGTGCTGATTCCCTGGGGAACGCCGCTCAATGACCAGGCGCCCGCCTGGCGCGAAGACCTGGCCATGACGCCGGAGGGGCAGGCCAACAGTGTCGGCATGCACCACGATGGCATGTACCACTTTGCCCTTGATGAAGCCTCCGCTTCCCGGCGCTTTCTGCTCGTCATGAACAACGAGTACATCGATCAGCAGGCACTGTGGGCGCCGCAGGGCGGCCCGACCAATGGCGACGAGGGCAAGCGTCCGGCCGATGAAGTGCGTACCGAGATCAATGCTCATGGCGTCACCGTGGTGGAGGTGCACAAGGATGATCAAGGGCGCTGGCAGCATGTGCCGGGTTCGACCTATAACCGTCGCTACACCAGCGCCACACCGATGCGTTTGAGCGGCCCCGTGGCAGGGTCGGATTACGTCAAGACGCGCTACTCCACCGACGGCACCCTGACCCGAGGCACCAACAACAACTGTGCCAATGGCTATACGCCCTGGGGCACCTATCTGACCTGCGAGGAAAACTGGCCGGGTTACTTCATCAAGAACGGTGAGCGCCGGCTCGATGATGACCGCCTGGGTATCGCCGAAGGGCGGGGACGTTACGGCTGGGAAACTGCCGCCGGGAGCGAAGGCGAACACGAGGACGAGTTCGCGCGCTTCGACGCCACGCCGCGAGGTGCCTCGGCGGGCGAGGACTATCGCAACGAGCCGCGCGCCTTTGGCTATATCGTCGAGATCGACCCCTATACCGGCGAGCGTGCCGTCAAGCGTACCGCCCTGGGGCGTTTTCGCCACGAAGGGTGCTGGCCGGGCAAGCTGGTGGCGGGACAGCCGGTGGTCTTCTACTCGGGCCACGATTCGCGCAATGAGTACATCTACAAGTTCGTGTCCGACGCCGTCTGGGATCCTGCCGATGCCAACCGTCCCGGCGCCGAGGTCGACCGCCTGTCCATCGGCGACAAGTACATGGACACCGGTACGCTCTACGTCGCCCGCTTCAACGCCGACGGCAGCGGGGAGTGGCTGCCATTGACACCGACATCAACGACCCAGGATGGGCGTACCCTGGCCGAGGCACTGCAACTGGATGCCGACGACCGGGCGGGCGTGATCATCCATACCTGCGATGCCGCCGATCTGATGGGGGCCACGCCGATGGACCGCCCCGAGTGGGGAACAGTCGATCCGGCCACCGGCGAGGTCTACATGACCCTGACCAACAATAGCGAGCGTACCGAACAGGGGACGGATGCGACCTTCCGCCATGACGGCGATTCCATCGCGGCATTGGGGACAGGCTACGCCACAGCGCCCGTCAACGCGGCGAACCCGCGCGCCGACAACGAGGCAGGTCAGGTGATTCGCTGGCGCGAAGGTGGCACGGCCACGCACTTCGATTGGGAAATCTTCGTGTTCGGCGGTGCCGCCGGCAACGCCGACAACCCCTCCGGGCTGACAGAACTCAACCAGTTCGCCAGCCCCGATGGCCTCTGGTTCGATGATCGTGGCGATGGCCAGGGCATCCTGTGGATCGAGACCGACAATGGCTACGAGGGGGTGGCGGAGCACACCAACGACCAGGTGCTGGCGGTGGTGCCCGCCGCCGTGGCCGACCAGCGTGGCGATGATGCGGTGATCGGCGCCGACAACCAGGCACAACTCAAGCGCTTCGCCGTTGGCCCCAATGATTGCGAGGTGACCGGAATCTTCGCCACACCGGACAAGACGGCACTGTTCATCAACATCCAGCACCCGGGCAACTGGCCCTCCAGCGAGGATGCCACCGCCGAGACTCAGGGCAGCGTTCGCCCGCGAGCCTCCACGGTGGTGATCCAGAAGACTGATGGCGGGCAGATCGGGGTGTAACCCCGGGCTGCGCCCGGAGCCGTAAGCCATAAGCGTTAAGTGGTAAGTAACCCCTCGACCCGAGAAGGGCGGGGGTTACGCTGCCTTCGAGCGTCGAGCGTCGAGCGTCGAGCGTCGAGCGTCGAGCGTCGAGCGTCGAGCGTCGAGCGTCGAGCGTCGAGCGTCGAGCTTCGAACTGGGTTTTCGGGTTTCGTATCTCGTATCTCGCCGCTCGTATGCTTTGGGTCTCGCATCTCGCCGCACGTATGCTTTGGGTTTCGCGCGTCGAGCTCAAGCCCTGGCCGCGTAGGCGTAGAGCAGCGTTTCCTGGGCGCTGATCGGGGCGGCGTCACCTGGGGTCTGCTTGACGTAGGTGCCGTCGCCCTGCAGTAGCCAGCTCTGGCAGTTGTCCACGAGGTAGGTCTCGAGGTCCTTGCGAACCCGTGCCGCCAGTTTCTTGTCGAGCAGCGGGAAGCAGGTTTCCACGCGGTGAAACATGTTGCGCGCCATGAAGTCGGCGCTGGAGCCCCAGGTTTCCGGCTTGCCGTCGTTGTGGAAATGGAAGACCCGGGTGTGCTCCAGGAAACGGCCGATGATCGAGCGCACCCGGATGGACTCGGAGATACCGGGCAAGCCGGGTCGCAGGCAGCACATGCCGCGGATGATCAGGTCGCACTCGACGCCGGCCTGGGAGGCACGGTAGAGGGCCTGGATCAGCTTGGGTTCGGTGAGTGAGTTGCACTTGATGATCAGGTGGGCACGCTTGCCCTTGCGGGCATGTGCGGCTTCACGGTCGATCATCTCCACGAGCCGTTCGTGCAGCGTGAAGGGCGCATGCAGGAGCTTCTCGATCTTGCGTGCCCGGCCCATGCCGGAGAGCTGCTGGAAGACCTTGTGGACGTCGGCACATAACACCGGGTTGGCGGTGAGCAGGCTGTAGTCGGTGTACAACTTGGCGGTCTTGGAGTGATAGTTGCCGGTACCGAGGTGGGCATAGTGACGCAGCTCGCCGCGTTCACGGCGCACGATATGCATCATCTTGGCGTGGGTCTTGTAGGCCATCACACCGTAGATGACGATGGCGCCGGCTTCCTGAAGCCGTGAGGCGAGGGCGAGGTTGTCAGCTTCATCGAAGCGTGCCCTCAGTTCGATCACCACGGTTACTTCCTTGCCGTTACCGGCAGCTTCCACCAGGGCATTGACGATCGGCGAGTCGGCGCCGGTGCGGTAGAGGGTCTGCTTGATGGCCAGCACATCCGGGTCCCGTGCCGCCTCGCGCAGCAGTTCCTCGACCGGGGTGAAGGACTGGAAGGGGTGATGCAGCAGGATATCGCCCTCGGCCATGGCGTGGAGGACGCTGTCACGCTTGTTCAGTGCCTTGGTCTGACCGGGAATGAAGGTGCGATAGAGAAGCTCGGGACGATCCACATCGCCGAGCACCGACATCATGCGTGTCAGGTTCACCGGCCCGTTGACCCGATAAAGGTCCGCCTCGCCCAGCTCGAACTGCTTGAGCAGGAAGTCGACGAGCTCGTCGGGGCAGTTGTCGGCCACCTCGAGACGCACGCCGCTGCCGTAACGTCGCGACAGCAACTCGCCGCGCAGCGCCGAGGCCAGGTCGGAGACATCCTCCGGATCCACCGAGAGGTCGGCATTGCGGGTCAGCCGGAACTGGTAACAACCGCGCACCGACATGCCCGGGAAGACTTCTTCGGCATGGGCGTGAATCATCGATGAAAGGAAGACATATTCGGTGAAACCGTCCTCGCAAAGTTCGGTCGGCAAGGCGATCACCCGGGGCAGTGAACGCGGTGCCGGAAGAATCGCCATGCCACCCTCGCGACCGAAGGCATCCTTGCCCTCCAGCTCGACGATGAAGTTCAGACTCTTGTTGACCAGTCGAGGGAAGGGGTGCGATGGGTCCAGCCCGATGGGGCTGATCACCGGCATGATCTCGGATTCGAAGTAGTCACGCACCCAGCTGCGCTGGGCGTCGCTCCAGTCGCCACGGCGACGGAAACGTAGGCCCTGCTGTTCCAGAGCCGGGATCAGCCGCTCGTTGAGGATTCGATACTGGCGCTCGACCTGCTCGTGGGCGATCTGGGCGATCTCGGTCAGCACCGAGCGTGGCGAGCGACCATCGGCGCCGGTCGTCTCGTCGCCCAGTGCTACCTGGTTCTTGAGACCCGCCACCCGGATCTCGAAGAACTCGTCCATGTTGGACGAGAAGATCAGCAGGAACATCAGCCGATTGAGGAGCGGATGCGCTTCGTCCAGCGCCTGCTCGAGGACCCGCACGTTGAACTGCAGGTGAGACAGCTCGCGGTTGAAGTACAGGCCCGGGTCGGTGAGATCGGCCTCCGGATCCGGCATCGCCTTGGGCTTGATGCCGGTACGTGTCTGGTTGAGTCGAGGCACCGGTGCCTCGCCGCTCGGGGTGATGTCCAGGTCGGGCTTGGCATTGGGGCTATGCGATTCTTCCATGGGAGTTCCCTGCTGTCGTCGGCCGGCGGGAGGGGCTCCCATCCGGCGCTCAGATTTCGTCGGACCCACCGGCGAGCAGGCGGGCCGCTCGCTTGGCGAAATACGTCAGGACGCCGTCGGCACCGGCACGCTTGAAACACATCAGTGACTCCAGCATGACCGCGTCGGCGTCCAGCCAGCTGTTGTCGAAGGCCGCCATGTGCATGGCGTACTCGCCGCTGACCTGATAGGCGAAGGTCGGCACCCTGAATTCGTCCTTCACACGACGAACCACGTCCAGGTAGGGCATGCCGGGTTTGACCATCACCATGTCGGCACCTTCGGCGAGGTCCAGCGACACTTCGTGGAGCGCCTCGTCGCCGTTGGCGGGGTCCATCTGGTAAGTGGACTTGTCGGCACGCCCCAGGTTGCTCGCTGACCCCACGGCGTCGCGAAAGGGGCCGTAGTAGCTCGATGCATACTTGGCGCTATAGGCCATGATCCGCGTGTTGTGCAGCTGTTCCTTTTCCAGCACCTGGCGGATGGTCCCGATGCGCCCGTCCATCATGTCGGACGGGGCGATGATGTCGGCGCCCGCTTCGGCGTGGGACAGAGCCTGCTTGAGCAGGGTTTCCACGGTACGGTCGTTGAGCACGTAGCCGTCGGCATCGAGGATGCCGTCCTGTCCGTGGCTGGTGTAAGGGTCCAGGGCCACGTCGGTCATGATGCCGAGCTCCGGGACGGCCCGCTTGAGTGCGCGCACGCTGCGTTGGACCAGCCCGCCGGCACTGTACGATTCCTCGGCCAGCTCGCTCTTCAGCGATGGTTCCACCACCGGGAAGAGTGCCAGCGCGGGAATGCCCAGGTCGCGCGCCTCCCGTGCTTCCTCGATCAGAAGGTCCAGAGACAATCGCTCCACGCCGGGCATGGAAGGTACCGCCTCGCGCTGGCCTTCGCCATCGAGCACGAACACCGGCCAGATCAGGTCGGCCGGTGTCAGGGTGTTCTCGCGCATCATGCGGCGCGAAAAATCGTCACGGCGCATGCGGCGCATGCGCGTGGCGGGAAACTGGCGTGAGGTCATGAGACTCAAGGTTTCTTCTCCGACTGGTGACCTTGGGCCGCCAGGGCAAAGTCTGGTGGCCCAAGATGACATCATGATGACAATGCCTCGAGTATATCAGCGTGGCACGGTGTCGAAAGATGCGCCTTGTCGCACCCTTGGCGACTCTCTACAGTGAAGGGTTCACAATGACCGACCCCGTCCGGCGAAACCGGTGGGAGCACGCGTTCAAGGAGACGAGCATGAGCAAGCAGGTAGCGGTGATTCTGTCGGGGTGCGGGGTACAGGACGGTTCGGAAATCTATGAGACCACCCTGACCCTGTTGCGCCTGGATCAACTGGGCATCGGCTATCGCTGTTTCGCCCCGAACATCGATCAGCATGATGTGATCGACCATCGTACCGGAGACGTGCAGGGCGAAGCGCGTCGCAACGTGCTCGTCGAGTCGGCACGCCTGGCTCGGGGAGATGCTCAGCCTCTCGAGGAACTCGAAGCCGACGAGTTCGACGCCGTGATCCTGCCGGGGGGCTTTGGCGTTGCCAAGAATCTTTCCACCTTCGCCGAGGATGGTGCCGACCTGGTCATCCAGGCCGGGCTTCGGGAGGCGCTGGCGGATTTCCACGAGGATCGCAAGCCGATCGGCCTGATGTGTATCGCGCCGGTGATGGTGCCGCGACTGCTGGGTCCCGGCATCGCCGTGACCATCGGCCACGACCCGAGCGTTGCCGGGGCGATCAGCGCCATGGGGGGCCTGCATCGCAGCTGCAGTGTCGAGGATATCGTCGTGGACTTCGAGAATCGCGTCGTCACCACGCCGGCCTACATGCTGGCGACACGCATTGGCGAAGCCGCTACTGGTATCTTCAAGCTGGTCGACCGGGTCGATGAGCTGATGGACCTGTAACCCGGCTGCGCCGGGAGCGGTAAGCGATAAGCCGTAAGCTGTAAGGTAAACCTCCGAGGCATTGAGCCTTGGGGGTTTTCTTATGGCTTACAAGTCGTTTTCCGCGTCGCGCTTTCGCTTGACCAGTCGTCCGAACAGCAGCCCGACTTCGTAGAGCAGGTACATGGGGACCGCCAGCAGGCTCTGGGAGACGACGTCGGGTGGGGTCAGCAGCATGCCGATGACGAAGCAGCCGAGCACGACATAGGGCCGCTTGCGGGACAGGCTTTCCACGGTGGTGGCGCCGGAGAGAATCAGCAGGAAGGTGGCGATGGGGATCTCGAAGGCCACGCCGAAGGCGAAGAACAGCTTGATCACGAAGTTGAGGTACTGCTGGATATCGGTCATCACCGCCACGTTCTCGGGCCCGGCCTGGGTGAAGAATTGAAACAGCAGCGGGAAGACCACGTAGTAGGCAAAGGCGGCGCCGGCGTAGAAAAGCGCGATACTCGAGGCCAGCAGGGGGAGTGCCAGTTTCTTTTCGTGTTCGTACAGGCCCGGCGCGATGAAGGACCAGGCCTGGTGGAGCACGAAGGGCACGGCAATGAAGACCGACACCATCAGGGTCAGCTTGAAGGGCGCCAGGAAAGGAGAGGCCACCTCGGTGGCGATCATCTGCGAACCTTCAGGCAACAATGCCATCAGAGGGTCGGCAACGAAGGTGTAGATATCGTTGGCGAAGGCATAGAGCCCGAGGAAGATCACCAGGATGACCACCACGGCACGCATGAGCCGTGAGCGCAACTCGATCAGGTGTTCGATCAGCGGGGCTTGCTTGGACTCCTGTTGGCTCATCGGGAGGTGGTGTCCTTGTCGGCATCTTGAGAGGCTGCAGCGTCGGGGCGTCGATCCGCGTCGATGTGTCCCGAGGCGGCTTCCGGGCTTGCGCCCATCGAAGACTCGCGGGGGGGCGGTGGCGTCTCATCGGAGGCGTGATGCTTCGTCTCGGCGAGGCCTTCGACATCGCGCTTGACGCGATCGACACCCTCATCGAGCTTTTTCTGCTGCTCGTCGAGCTTCTGTCGCAGCTCTTCGGCCTCGAGCTGGCTGTTGATCTCGCGCTGCATGTCGGATACGGACCGCTTGATGCGGCCGACCCATAGCCCGGCGGTGCGAGCTGCCCTGGGCAGGCGCTCGGGCCCCAGCACCAGCAAGCCGACGACGCCGAGGATCAGGAGTTCGAGAAAGCCGATGTCGAACATGGCGGCTTACTTGCGCTCTTCCTGTTCCTCTGCCTTGCGCTCGGCCTTGACGTCGTAGGTCGTGCCCTCGTCGTCATGGCGGACTTGCGCCTGAGCGTCTTCCTTGGCCTTGTCCTCGCCTTTCTCGTCCTCATGCATGGCTTTCTTGAAGCCTTTCACGGCACCGCCCAGATCGCCGCCGACGTTGCGCAGCTTCTTGGTGCCGAAGATCAGGATGATGATGCCGAGCACGATCAGCAGTTGCCAGATACTGATACCACCTAACATGGAGACTTCCTCAGGTTGGGGCTTCGGGATGCCCCGAAGCGACAGTGCAAAGCGAGAATGTCGGTGCGCCCGTGGGCGCTATCGTGCAGCCTTCTCGTCATGTCCGGAGACGCCGAAGCGTCGAGCCAGTTCGTCGAGCACCTGGTGATGATCCAGGTCCAGATGCGAGAGCATCACCAGACTATGAAACCACAGGTCGGCGGTTTCGGCGACCAGTGCCTGGCGCTGGTCGTCTCCCCCTCCCTCGGCATCCTTGGCCGCCAGCAGGGTCTCGGTGGCTTCTTCGCCGACTTTCTCGAGTATCTTGTTCAAGCCCTTGTGATGCAAGGCGGCCACGTAGGAGTCTTGCGGATCCTCGTGACGACGCTGTTCTAGCACGTCATGAAGGCGTTCCAGGATATCGCTCATCGGTTAAGGTTCCATTGCAGGGTTGTCAGTTCCACACCAATAGCAGGGCCCCAAGCAGGGTGGCGCCGAGCACCGGCCAGGGTTGTCCGTCGGCCCACTCGACCAGAGGTTGCCAGGCCAGGGCGGCTGCGACCAGGAGCACGCCCAGACGCAGCCGCCGATGGCGACGGCTCTGGCGGTCGAAGCGGCGTCGGATGTCGTGTACGGCTTCGGCCTGACGGCGCTGGTGTTGATGGCCGTGTTCGGCACGCGAGAGGGCTTGATGGGCCAGCACCGGCAGTTCCGGGAGTTGGCGAGAGAGCTCGGGGGCCTGTCGCTTGAGGGATTCCCAGAGTCCGCGAGCGCCGGCGCGCTCGCGCATCCACTGCTCCAGAAAGGGTTTGGCTGTGGCCCACAGATCCAGATCCGGATAGAGCTGACGTCCGAGTCCCTCGATATTGAGCAGTGTCTTCTGCAACAGCACCAGTTGTGGTTGAACCTCCATGTTGAAGCGACGAGCGGTCTGGAACAGGCCCAGCAATACCTGGCCGAAGGAGATGTCCTTGAGGGGTTTCTCGAGGATCGGCTCGCAGACCGTACGCACCGCGGCGGCGAATTCGTTGGCCCGTGTGTCCTCGCCGACCCAGCCGGACTCGATATGCAGGGCGGCGACCTCGTAGTAGTCCTGGTGGAAGAAGGCCAGCAGGTTGCGGGCCAGATAATCCTGGTCCTCACGGGTCAGGCTGCCGACGATGCCGCAGTCGATGGCGATGTACTGCGGCTCACCGGGCGTCTCGCGAGCCACGAAGATGTTGCCCGGATGCATGTCGGCATGGAAGAAGTTGTCGCGAAAAACCTGGGTGAAGAAGATTTCCACGCCCCGTTCGGCGAGCTTCTTGAGGTCGGTACCCTGGGCCTCGAGTGCATCGATGTCGGCGACCGGCACGCCGTGGATGCGCTCCTGCACCATGACGCGATGGCGTGTCAGGTTCCAGTGGGTGGCCGGCACATACAGCAGCGGCGAGCGATGGAAGTTGCGCTTGAGCTGGGAGGTGTTGGCGGCTTCCTTGGTCAGGTCGAGCTCATCGAACAGCGTCGATTCGTAGTCGCGCACCACTTCCACCGGCCGCAGGCGCCGCGCCTCGGGTATCCGCGCCAGGATCGCGGCGAGCCGGTACAGCAGTGCCATGTCCTGACGCATGACGCGCTCGATGCCGGGACGGATGATCTTGACCACGACGTCTTCGCCGCCGTGCAGGGTGGCGGCGTGAACCTGGGCGATCGAGGCCGATGCCAACGGTTCCGCAGCGAAGCGGGCGAAAGCCTCGTCGATCGACATGTCGAGTTCCCGCTCCACCAGCGTGCGGGCTTGCTCGCCGGGGAAGGGAGGCACCTGATCCTGGAGGCGCTTGAGTTCATCGGCGATATCGGGCGGCAAGAGGTCGCGTCGTGTCGACAGCACCTGGCCGAACTTGACGAAGATGGGGCCGAGGGTCTCCAGGGCCAGGCGCAACCGCTCGCCGCGGCAGCGCGAGCCGGTGGGAATCAGGCGTAGTGGCGACAGCAGGAAGAGCCCCCGCAACCACCAGGGCAGACGCGTCAGCGGCAACAGGGTATCCAGCCGGTAACGGCTGATGACCCAGGTGATGCGCAGCAGGCGCGGGATCATGCCGAAGCCTCCGGCGCGGTCAGCCGTCGGCGTAGCCGTTCGAGGCGCGCTTCCAGGCGATCGGTGGCGAGCTCGAGCTCGGTGAGATGGTCGCGCATCATCTCGAACTGATGGTGGCCCGGCAGCAGCCGGGCTTCCTCGAAGACATATTCGGCGACGTCGGCGCGTAGCTCGCGCTGGGTGCGAAGCCCCCAACGGCCGACGCTGCGCATGCCTTCGGCCAGGCTATGGGCGGGCACATCACCGAGCCAGCGTGCCAGTTCGCCTTCCCAGTCCAGGTCGAGGTCCAGCAGCAGGTCGCGGACCTCCTCCAGCAGGTGGACGCGTCCCCTGACGGCCAGCTTGCCCTGAAACATCAGTCGTTCGATGGAGGCGCCGCCCAGCAATTCGCCCAGGGTCTCGGTATCGAGTTCGACAGTGGCGTCGAAGGACGCTTCATCGAGATCGTCCGGGCGCAGTAGATCGATACCGCCGGGATGGAAGTGGGCGCTCAGTGCCAGGGAGGGGTGTTCCAGGCGCAGCAGGATACGCTTCCCGGCCAGGCGTGAGAGGCGCGATGGCGCGGCGGGATCGCGGGCGAGCAGGGCATTGAGCGTACGCTCGAGGCCGGCCAGTAACAGGGTCGATGTCATCTCGGCCTCACAGTTTGATGCCGCGATGCAGGGCGACGATGCCGCCGGTGAGGTTGGTGTACTCGACGCGTTCCAAGCCGGCGGTTTCCATCATTTCCTTGAGGGTTTCCTGATCGGGATGCATGCGAATCGATTCGGCCAGATAACGGTAACTGTCGGCGTCGCCGGCGACGCACTCGCCCATGCGGGGCAGCAGGCGGAAGGAATACTCGTCGTAGGCATGATTGAGCAGGGCACTGCGGGGTTTGGAGAACTCCAGCACCAGCAGGCGGCCGCCGGGCTTGAGCACTCGCGTCATGGAGCGCAGGGCGGCGTCCTGGTCGGTGACGTTGCGCAGGCCGAAGGCAATGGTGATGCAGTCGAAGCTGTTGTCGGGGAAAGGCAGTGTCTCGGCGTTGGCCTGAACGTACTCGATATTGCCGCCGACTCCCCTGTCGAGAAGCTTGTCGCGACCCACCCGCAGCATGGACTCGTTGATGTCGGCCAGCACGACACGGCCGCGCGGGCCGACCAGTCGCGAGAACTTGAAGGTCAGGTCGCCCGTGCCGCCGGCGATATCGAGCACACTGTGGCCGGGACGTACGCCGGCACGTTCGATGGTCAGGCGCTTCCAGACCCGATGGATGCCGAAGGACATCAGGTCGTTCATCACATCGTAGCGGGAAGCCACCGAGTGAAAGACATCCGCCACGCGGGAGGCCTTCTCCGTGACCGGAACTTCCTGGTAGCCGAAATGCGTGGTGTGCTTGTCGCTGGTCATGCGAGGGGCTCCCGAGTCAGCTGCACCAAAGGAGGCGAGGCCGGGCCTCGCTCGATGGGGCGCATTGTAGCGCCCCGTGACCGCCCTTGTCTTGACGACGGGTCGGGTCTAACCGAAAGGGAAGCAGCAGATTTCCGTCGTGAGCGAAGGCGGGCCGGTCGTCGCCGGAACGGAGGAGCCGGAGTTTACTTGCTGCTAAATGAGGACTCCGAGTACCGCCGGCGGCCGGCCTGTCGAGCGCAACAGGAAACCGGCGCTTTCCCCTAGAGTTGCTTGATCTCGATGCTCAACGCCTCCCGCGACGCACCGGCCTCCTCCAGACGCTTCAGGTAATCGGCCCAGTTGGCCTCGCGGTGCTGTATTAGCTCGTACAGGGTGTCCCAGCTGTAGAGCCCGCTGTCGTGGCCATCGTCGAAGTGCAGCTTGATCGCGTAGCGTCCGACCCGCGAAATGTTGGCCAGACCGACATCCTTCTTTCCGACCTGCAGGGTGGCGGACTCGGGGCCGCCATGGCCACGTACCTCGGCGGATGGTGAGAAGACGCGCAAGTATTCCACCGACAGCCGGAAACTGACGTCATCTTCATAGATCAGCTCCAGCTCGCGGGCCTGCTTGTGGTAGTGAACCTGAATGGGGATCGGAGCGGACATGGGGACCTCCGGTGCCGGGCTTCGCCCGGAGCTTTAAGCTGTAAGCTCTAAGCCGTAAGTGGCCTTCAGCCCACCTCGCATGCCTTGAGGCGGCGCAGTGCCGCCGGCCGGTACTGCGCTACCGAGGGGGTACTTACAGCTTATCGCTTAAAGCTTACAGCTGGGGTTAGAGAATATACCGCGACAGGTCTTCGTCGACGGCGAGTTCGCCGAGCTGGGAGTCGACGTAAGCGGCGTCGATGGTCAGTGTCTCACCGAGGTCGGAGCCCTTGAAAGAGGCGTCCTCGAGGAGTCGCTCCATCACCGTATGAAGGCGGCGGGCGCCGATGTTCTCGGTGCCTTCGTTGACTTTCCAGGCGATCTCGGCGATGCGCTCGATGCCGTCGTCGGTGAATTCCACCTTGAGGTCCTCGGTAGCGAGCAGGGCTTCGTACTGTCGGGTCAGGGCCGCCGAGGGCTCGGTGAGGATGCGCTTGAAGTCGTTCGGCGTCAGAGCGTTGAGCTCGACGCGAATCGGTAGCCGGCCCTGGAGCTCGGGGATCAGGTCCGAGGGGCGCGAGAGGTGGAAGGCACCGGAGGCGATGAACAGGATGTGGTCGGTCTTCACCATACCGTGTTTGGTGGACACGCTGGAGCCTTCGATCAGTGGCAGCAGGTCGCGCTGCACGCCTTCGCGGGAGACCTCGCCGCCGCTGGACTGACCGCTGCCCTTGGCGACCTTGTCGAGTTCGTCGAGGAAGACGATGCCGTGCTGTTCCACTGCGTCGATGGCGCGCTGCTTGATGTCGTCTTCGTTGACCAGTTTGGCGGCCTCTTCGTCACGCAGCAGCGAGAAGGCATCCTTGACCGCTACCCGGCGGGTCTCGGTCTTCTGCTTGCCCATGTTGGAGAACAAACTCTGCAACTGACTGGTCATCTCTTCCATGCCCGGCGGCGTCATGATATCGACACCCTGACCCTGGGGCGTGACTTCGATGTCGATCTCTTTGTCGTCGAGCTGGCCTTCGCGGAGCTTCTTGCGGAACGACTGGCGGGTGGCGTTCTCGGTGCGCGGCTCGTTTTCCTGGCCGCGGGGCGGCGGCAGCAGAGCGTCGAGGATGCGGTCTTCGGCCGCATCCTCGGCTCGATGGCGGACTTCATCCTTGGCCTGCTCGCGAACCAGCTTGATGGCGGCTTCGGTGAGGTCGCGAATGATCGACTCCACGTCGCGGCCGACATAGCCGACTTCGGTGAACTTGGTGGCCTCGATCTTGATGAAGGGGGCACCGGAGAGCTTGGCCAGGCGGCGGGCGATCTCGGTCTTGCCCACCCCGGTGGGGCCGATCATCAGGATGTTCTTGGGTGTGACCTCCTGGCGGAGCTCCTCGTCGAGCTGCATGCGACGCCAGCGGTTGCGCAGGGCACTGGCCACGGCACGTTTGGCGTCCTGCTGGCCGATGATGTACTGGTCCAGGGCGTGGACGATTTCGCGGGGTGTCATCCGGGTCATGATCAGAGCTCTTCCAGCGTGACGTGGTGATTGGTGAACACGCAGATGTCGCCGGCGATCTCCAGCGACTTCTCGGTGATCTCGCGGGCCGGGAGGTCGGTGTTGTCAAGCAATGCGCGGGCCGAAGCGAGAGCGTAATTGCCGCCCGAGCCGATGGCGATGATACCGCGTTCAGGCTCGACCACATCGCCATTGCCGGTAATGATCAACGAGGCGTGCTTGTCGGCCACCGCCAGCAGTGCCTCGAGGCGGCGCAGGGCGCGGTCGGTTCGCCAGTCCTTGGCCAGCTCGACGGCGGATTTGACCAGGTTGCCCTGGTACTTCTCGAGCTGGGCTTCGAAGCGTTCGAACAGCGTAAAGGCATCGGCGGTACCACCGGCGAAGCCGGCCAGTACCTGGCCACGGTAGAGACGACGCACTTTGCTGGCGTTGCCCTTCATCACGGTATTGCCCAGGGATACTTGGCCATCGCCGGCCAGGGCCACCTGGTCGCCGCGACGCACGGAAACGATCGTGGTCATGGAGGGGACTCCTTGAGGGAGCAGGGCTCCCGATGACTTTGGAAAGGCTTAACGAAGGCTGCGCGGGGAGGTCGTAACGCAATGGCTGCCGTCCTTTCCGCCCGCCGACTCGTACAGCGATCCCTTATGCGACGCCGTCTAGTTGGCGCCGTGAGAATACGTTGTTCGGATAGGTGCGGGCGGGGGGGAGGAAATTCAACCGCCTGGGGTGGGCGGCGAGGACGCCGCCACTCAGTTCTGCAACTGGATCAGCAGGGGCTCGATGCCCTGGGTGACCATCAGGTCCTGGGCCCGGGAGAGCTCGTTGCGGTCCGTATAGGGGCCGGCCTGGACGCGATGCCAGGTTGCGCCATCCCCGGTCTTGACCTCGGTGATATTGGCCAGCAGGCCGAAGTCCTTGAGACGCCCGGCGAGCTGTTCGGCGTCGGCGGTCGAGCGGAAGGAAGCAGCCTGCAGCATGTAGCGTCCGTCGGCCTCGACCTCCGGTTCATCGGCCGATGCCTCCGGGGCCTGGGTGGTGTTAGCGGCAATGACCTGGGCAATGGGGTCATCCACCGGTGCCTGGGGGTCGGATGTCTCCTCGTCCTGCGATGCCGAGGTTTCCCGCTCGGGCCGTGACGGTGGGGAGGCCTCGGGCATTTGACCGCCCGGTGCGACGACCTCGGATTCCGGCAGCAGGGTATAGAACTCGAAGGTCGGCATGGGCGACTCGTCCGGCTTCGTTTCCTGTTCGGCAGAGGTGTCAGCCTGCGACGGCGCGTCGGACGACGGAGACTCAACCGTGGCCAGGGGAGTCTCCGGTGCATCCTGCCAGGGGGCGGTACCATGCTGATGTTGGGAGATCAGGAAGCCGGCCACCAGGCCGGCCAGCCCCCATAGCCACCCTGGCAGGCCACGACGTGATGTCTGGCTCCTGGTGGAGCGACGCTGGCTGGTGGCACCGCGCTTTCGGGGTGGGGTTTTCTTGCGGGTCGCCATGCGTTACATCTCCTCCGGGGCGCCGACACCCAGCAAGTCGAGGCCGTTGCGCAGCACTTGTCGGGCCGCCAGGCCCAGCGCCAGGCGGGCATTGCGTTGAGCGTCGTCCTCGACCATCACCTTTATGGCGTTGTAGCAGGTGTGGAACTCGGCGGCGAGATCCTGCAGATATTGGGCGATCTGCTGAGGTTCCCGGGCGAGAGCGGCACGCTCGACGACTTCGGGATAACGTGCCAGGCGGTTGAGCAGGGTCTTTTCCTGTTCGGCATCGAGCAGGGCCAGGTTGTCCAGGGCCAGGTCGTGGTCGAAGGGGCGTTCATCGGTCTGGGCCTTGCGCAGCATGCTGCAGACCCGAGCGTGGGCATACTGGACGTAATAGACGGGGTTGTCGTTGGACTGGGAGCGTGCCAGGTCGATGTCGAAGGTCAACTGAGAGTCGGCGCGGCGTGCGGCCAGGAAGAAGCGCGTGGCATCGCGCCCCACTTCGTCGATCAGGTCGCGCAGGGTGACGTAGCTGCCGGCGCGCTTGGAAAGCTTTACCTCGACGCCGGACCGGGTGACCAGCACCATCTGGTGCAGCACATAGTCGGGCCAGCCTTGGGGGATGTCGGCTTCCAGCGCCTGCAGGCCGGCTCGTACTCGGGTGACCGTTGAGTGGTGGTCGGCGCCCTGTTCGTTGATCACGGTGGTGAAACCGCGCTGCCACTTGTCCAGGTGGTAGGCGACATCCGGCAGGAAATAGGTGTAGTCGCCGTCACGCTTGCGCATCACCCGGTCCTTGTCATCACCGAAATCGGTGGTGCGCAGCCAGGTGGCGCCCTCATGCTCGTAGGTGTGGCCCTTTTCGGCCAGACGCTCGGCAGCGGCCGCGACCTTGCCGTCGCGGTACAGCGAGGATTCCAGGAAGTAGACATCGAACTCGACACCGAAAGCGCGCAGGTCCAGGTCCTGTTCGCGACGCAGATAGGCCACGGCGAAGTCGCGAATGGCGTCCAGGTCGTCGGGGTCGCCCTTGGCGGTGACGTGGCGGTCGTCGGCATGAACGGTTTCGCCGGCCAGGTAGGCCTTGGCCACGTCGGTGATGTAGCCGCCTCGGTAGCCGTCGGCGGGCCAGGCATCGTCCTCGGGGGTGACACCCTTGGCCCGGGCCTGAACTGACAGGGCCAGATTGCTGATCTGGGCACCGGCGTCGTTGTAGTAGAACTCGCGAGTGACGTCGAAGCCCGAGGCTTCCAGCAGCCGGCACAGGCAGTCGCCGATCGCGGCGCCGCGACCGTGACCGACGTGAAGGGGGCCTGTGGGGTTGGCGGAGACGAATTCCACCTGGACTTTCTGCCCCTGGCCCACCAGGCTGCGCCCGAAGGCATCGCCGCCGTCGAGGACCTCTCGCACTACCTGGGCGGCGGCATCGGTGGCGGCAAAGAAGTTGATGAAACCGGGGCCGGCGATCTCGACCTTGCTGACGGCCTCGCTGGCGGGCAGGGCGGCCACCAGCTTTTCGGCCAGTTCGCGTGGTTTCAGGCCGGCCGGCTTGGCCAGCATCAACGCCAGGTTGGTGGCGTAGTCGCCGTGGGCCTTGTCCTTGGCGGGATCGACCTTGATGGCCGGGGCGAGCTCGGCGGGCAGTACCGCCTGGCGCTGGAGGTCTTCCAGGGCGCGCTCCAGAAGCGAAATGATGGTGTCTTTCATGGAAAGTCTTCGATGTCCTGTGGCGCGGGCAGTCAGCGGGGCATTGCGCACATCGCTCATGCAGGCGTTGTCGGCAATGCCATCCAGGCGCTCGCCCGTCTTTGGGCAATTGGTCGCATATTATCGACAATTGTGGGGCGGCTTTAAACCCCAGCCGGGCTGCGCCCTACCCGGCTTCGCCGGGAGCTGTAAGCTTTAAGCTGTAAGAAAAAACAAAAAAACCTTGTTCCCGGAAGCTTCGGGGGTATTCTCTG
>NZ_JAVXUS010000007.1:78044-138670 GCF_032334135.1 Halomonas sp. I1 | reverse complement strand
CTCGTAGCTCGTAGCTCGTAGCTCGTAGCTCGTAGCTCGTAGCTCGTAGCTCGTAGCTCGTAGCTCGTAGCTCGTAGTCAGCTAGCCATCCCGCTTCGGCGCGGACAACCCCCGCAAATAAAGTGCATGCCTGGCCAGCACCAGCAGGGTGAAGACGATCACCACCTCGGTATAGGCCGGCGCCAGCCAGAGCGTGAACAGCGGCGCCAGGGCCGCAGTGGCCAGAGACGCGAGAGCCGCGGTCCGGCCACTCCAGGCCAGCAGGCACCATAGCAGCGCACAGCACAGTGCCACCCGGGGTGTCAGCAGAAGCATCACGCCGAAGGCGCTGGCGACTGCGCGGCCGCCTCGAAAGCGATACCAGACGGGATAGCTGTGACCCAGCATGACGCCAAGGCCAACGAGCCCCTGCGCCCAGGGAGGCAGCTCCCCGAGCAGCGCCAGGCCCAGCACCGGCATGCCCTTGGCGATATCCACCAGCAGGGTCACCAATGCCAGGCGCATCCCGTGCAGGCGCAGCACATTGGAAAAGCCGGGGTTGCAGGAGCCGGCCAAGCGTGGATCGCGCACGCCTGCCATACGGCATACCGTCAGGGCGCCGAGCCAGGTTCCGCTGAGATAACCCAGCGCCATCAGCGGCAGGGTCGTTTCGAGTGTCGTCAGCACGACCGCGCCTCGAAGCAGGGTTCAAGACAATATTCTGCCAGCCACATCACGTCGAGAACAGCACCCCGCTGTCGTCGTCGACCGGGCTCGCGTACAATCGGCCCCGCCTCCACCGCCAAATGCCAACGTGCCAGGAACCCTGATGGACCTCGTACTGATCGAAGCCCTCAACGTCGACACCGTGATCGGCGTCTATGACTGGGAACGCACCATGACCCAGACGCTGGTGCTGGACCTGGAAATGGCCACCGACATTCGTCCCGCCGCGACCCGCGACGCCGTCGACGAGACGCTCGATTACGCCGCGATCAGCGAGCGCATCGCCGACTTCGGCGCGACACACCGTTTCCAGCTCGTCGAGACCTTTGCCGAGCGCCTCGCCGAGGCGCTGCGCCACGAGTATGCCATTCCCTGGCTTCGCCTGACGCTGCGCAAGCCCGGCGCGGTGCCGGCGGCCAGGGCGGTGGGGGTATGCATCGAGCGCGGCACGCGAGAGGTAACGAACTGATGGCCCGAGTCAGCGTCAGCATCGGCAGCAACATCGAGCGCGAACGTCACGTTTGCGCCTGCCTGGACGCTCTCGCAGACACCTTCGACGACCTGCACGTTTCGAGGGTCTACGAGAGCGAACCGGTCGGTTTCGAGGATGGTCGCAACTTCTACAATCTGGTGGCGCTGTTCGATTGCGACTGGACGGTAGGAGAACTGCAGGCCTGGTGCAAACGACTGGAAGTCGCCAATGGCCGGCTTCCCGACAGCCCCAAGTTCAGCCCGCGCACCCTGGATGTGGACCTGCTCGACGTGGGTGGCCTCAATGGCGAGTACGACGGCGTCAGCCTGCCCCGCGCGGAAATCCTCCATCATGCCTTCGTGCTCAAGCCCCTGGCAGAGCTGTTGCCCGACACGTTTCATCCGGGGAACGGCAAGCGGTATCGTGACCTGTGGCATGCTCTGGACACCCGGGACCAGCGCCTCTGGCCGGTGAGTTTCATCTGGCGGGGACGCGACCTGTCGGATTGACCGACACGTCCAAGCTCATCGGGCCGCCCCCATCACCTCATCGATCGCTTCGCGGCGCCGGCGCGCCAGCTCTTCTCCCAACGCTCGCCCCTCGTAGCCTTCATCGACCAGGGTCCGCGGCAGGATCTGCATCGCCAGCCGCCAGGCCAGGGCCAGATCCTCGGCCAGGGAAACATCGTCCAGGCTGACCAGGGCAATCAGCGGCGGCACCCGCTCACTGCGCCGCCAGGCATCGATACCCTCGAGCCAGGCCATGACCCGCTGGCCATCGATCGCGCCATCATCGTGGACCAGACGGTGCGTGTGAGCCGCCTGATCGGCCAGACGACTCACCGCCCTGGGAAGGCGCAGCCGTTCAGCCAGCCGATGCCGCGCCTCCGTTGTCAGATGCTCCACCAGGCGCGCCCAACGCCAGGGAGCCGCCTCATGAGGCGCGATATCTTCGGGCAAGCGTTGCAGTCGCCCCATGGCCTCGTCCAGTTGCGCCTCGCTCGCCACCAGCTCCGGCATCAGCACCGCCAGGGCACCACAGTCATCGAGCGTCTGGAAGTAGACATCGGGCCAGGGCTCTCCCAGCGCCTTTTCGGTTTCCGTCCAGACCCGCTCGGCGACCAGGTGGCCCATCTCGCCGCTGGTCACCAGACGGCGCATCAGCGCGAGAGTCTCGTCGGCGATGACGAAGCCGAGACCGGCATAGCGCGCCAGGAAGCGCGCGACCCGCAGCACCCGCAGCGGGTCCTCGATGAACGCCGGCGAGACATGTCGCAGCACTCGCGCTTCGAGGTCATCACGCCCCCCGAAGGGATCGACCAGCTCGCCCGACGGTGTCTCGGCCATGGCATTGATGGTCAGATCACGCCGCGCCAGGTCCTCCTCGAGGGTGACCGACGGGCTGGCGTGGATCTCGAAGCCGGTGTAGCCATGCCCGGACTTGCGCTCCGTGCGCGCCAGAGCGAACTCCTCGTGACTGTCGGGGTGCAGGAAGACCGGAAAGTCACGCCCCACCGGCTTGAACCCGCGCTGCCGCATGGCCTCGGGCGTAGCACCGACTACCACCCAGTCGACGTCGGTAACCGGCCAACCCAGACGGGCATCACGCACGGCTCCCCCGACGCGATAGACATCGAGGCCGTCGAGGCAACGCTCAGGTGTCGCCGGCATTGCCCATCGCCACCCGCTCGGGATGTTGATTCCGCCAGTCGGTGAAACCACCATCCAGGCTGTAGACGTCATCGAAGCCCTGGCCCGCCAACCAGGCAGCGGCCTGCTGGCTGGAATTGCCGTGATAGCAGACGACCACCAGCGGCGTCTCGCGATCGGCCTCGGCCAGCAGCGCCGGCACCCCGTCGTTGTCCAGGTGCCGGCTGCCGGGCAGGTGGCCGGCGGCGAAACTGGCCGGGTCGCGAATATCGACCAGGGTCAGTGGGCGCGACGCGTCCAGCCAATCGGCCAGGGTCTCGATGTCCAGGTGCTGAAAGGATGAAGATGTCATGCAGGCCTCCGTCGTCGGAAGGAAAGTGTCAGCGCCAGCCGGGCACGCTGATGCGCTCACCGGTCTCGAGGTTCAGGGCGGTCAACTCGCCGCCCCAGACACAGCCGGTATCCAGGGCCTCGGCACGCACTCGACTGCCCGGCGTGCGCCCCTGCAACGCGGCCCAGTGACCGAACAGCAGGCGTGACCGATCATCACGGCCAAACTGGAACCAGGGGGCAAAGCCTTCGGGTGCGCTGTCGAGTCCTTCCTTGGCGGCGAAGTCGAGGCACCCCTCGGCATCGATGAAGCGCATCCGCGTCAAGGTATTGACGATCACTCGCTGACGCTCGATGCCATCGAGGTCTTCCCGCCAGCATGATGGCTCATTACCGTACATGCGTTCGAGGAACGCCCCGGCATTCTCCCCGCACAAGCAGGCCTCGACCTCGCCGGCCAGCCGCTCGGCCTGGTCGGCGTCCCACTGCGGCGGGATACCGGCATGCGTCATCAGCGTATCGGCTCGACGCACCAGCAGCGGACGACTCTGCAACCAGTCGAGCAGCGCCTCGCGATCAGGTGCCTCGAGGATGGCCGCCAGGGTGTCCTTGCGCTTGAGCCCGGCGCCGCCCCGCGCCACGGCCAGCAAGTGCAGATCATGATTGCCGAGCACCACCTCGGCACGCTCGCCCAGCGCCATGACCTCGCGCAGGCAGTCGAGCGAGCCTGGCCCTCGATTGACCAGATCGCCGGCCAGCCAGAGCCGGTCGCGGCGCGGGTCGAACGACAAGCGTTCGAGCAAGGCAACGAATTCGGCATGGCACCCTTGGAGGTCACCGATGGCGTAGGTAGGCATGCTCTCTCCCGTTACGATGAAGGCGTGACATCAATGCACCTGGTTGGGCCCGGCCAGCCGGAAGGGCGCGATGGGCACCTCGAAGGGGCGCTGCGTGGCGGTATCGACGCAGGTGAAGGCGCCTTCCATGACGCCTACCGGACCATCGAGAATCGCCCGACTGGTATAGCGAAAGGTCTGGCCGGGGCCGATCAACGGCTGCTGGCCGACCACGCCCTTGCCCCTGACGTCCTGTACCTGGCCGCTCCCCTGCGTGATCGTCCAGTGACGCGCCATCAGTTGCATGCTGTGCCGGGAGTGATTGTGCACGGTAATGGTATAGCTGAACACATAACGCCGCTCCGCCGGTGCCGACTCGTCGGCGCAGAAGGCCGGTTCGACATCGACATGTACCTGCTCGCTCTGAGGTGCGGCATTCATCGGCTCCCCTCCTTCGTCAAGCAATCGGCGATACGCACGAATTCGGCCACCGAAAGGGTCTGGGGACGGCGTCCCGGATCGATGTCCAGCGCCGACAGCGCCTCCCCCGACAGGCGAGGCTTGAGATTGTTGCGCAGCGTCTTGCGCCGCTGGGCGAAGGCCTCGCGTACCACCTCGAACAGCAAGGCCTCGTCCAGGGCGCGATGCGGTGGCGTCTCGTGCGGCGTGAGTCGCACGATGGCCGATTCCACCCTGGGGCGAGGCACGAAGGCCTCCGGCGGCACGGTGAACAACGATTCGACACGACAGTAATACTGGGCCAGTACCGAAAGACGGCCGCGCTCGGCGCCACCGGGTTCGGCCGAAAGACGCTCGACGACCTCCTTCTGCAGCATGAAGTGCATGTCCGCCACGGCATCGCCGGCCGACAGGAGATGAGAGATCAACGGCGTGGAAATATTGTAGGGCAGGTTCCCCACCACACGCAGCGCGGGTCCGTCGCCGCGCAGCTCGCGGAAATCGAACTTGAGGGCATCGCCCTCGTGGATGATGAAGCCTGGCTTGTCGAAGAACTGCACGCGCAGCCCCGGTATCAGGTCGCGATCCAGCTCGATGACCTCGAGTCGCCCGTCCGCCGCGTCGAGCAGCGGTTCGGTCAGCGCTCCCTGGCCAGGGCCGACTTCCACGATCCGTTGACCGGCCCCGGGGCCGATAGCCCGCACAAGCCGGGAAATGATGCCGGGGTCACGCAGGAAATTCTGGCCGAAGCGCTTGCGTGCGCGATGACCCGTGGGGCGGGATGACATTCGGGGGAGTCCTTCTATCGCTATGGTCGTCTCTGCACCGCATCGCCACGCCGGACCATCTCGATGGCCAGCCTGACGGCGGTGGTCAGACTGCCCGGGTCGGCTTCGCCGCGACCGGCGAGATCCAGCGCCGTACCATGATCCACCGAGGTACGCACCAGCGGCAGTCCCAGGGTGACATTGGCGGCGCGCCCGAAACCGGCATACTTGAGCACGGGCAGGCCCTGATCATGATACATCGCCAGGACGGCGTCGGCCCGGGCCAGATGGCGCGGGGTGAACAGGGTATCCGCCGGCAGCGGACCGTCGAGCGTCAGCCCTTCGCCACGCAATGCCTCGAGGGTCGGAATGATGACATCGAGTTCCTCGCGCCCGAGGTGCCCCCCCTCGCCGGCATGGGGATTGAGCCCGCAGACCAGGAGGCGCGGTGACGGGATGCCGAAGCGGTGCCGCAACTCGGCGTCGAGGATACGCAGGATACGCGTCAGCCGCGGCCCGGTCACGGCATCGCTCACCTCACGCAATGGCAGGTGGGTGGTGGCCAGGGCGACACGCAACGCCGTCTCGCCGTGCCATGAGGGCGATGCGGCATGCAGGGCAGGGTCGGTAGCGAGCATCATCACCACCTCGTCGACCCCGCAGGCGTCACGCAGGTATTCGGTATGGCCCTGAAAACCGGCATGGCCGGCCTCGATGATCACTCCCTTGTGCAGAGGGGCCGTGACCATCCCCGCCGCCTCGCCGGCCCGGCAGGCGGCAACCGCCCGAGTCAGGGTCTCCAGCACATAAGCCGCATTGCGCGTGTCCAGCGTCCCGGGACAGCATGGTGCCCGCAGTGACACCGGCCATACCGGCAGCACACCGGCGCGTGGAGCCGGTGGCGCCTCGCCAGGCGAGAGGGCATGAACCGTGACGGAACGACCGATGGCACGGGCACGCTCCTCGAGCAACGCCGGATCGCCCACCGCCACCACCCGGGCGGGAGGCGGCGACCCGCTCGCCACCATCACGGCGAGCTCGGGGCCGATGCCGGCCGGCTCGCCGGTGGTCAGAGCTAGAACGGGTAAATCGGTGCCGCTCACGACTCCGGTCCGAGACGCTCTTCGACGAAGGCCTGGGAACGAATTTCCTGCACCCAGGCTTCCATTTCATCGCTGGCCTTGCGCTGGAACAACGCCCGACGCGCCCGCTGGGCCGTCATGCCACCGCCCTGCTGTTCGATGAAGCGGTTGACCTCGGACTCGGAAATGCTGACCCGGCTGCCGACACTGCGCTGCTGGAGCTGGCGCATCAGGAGTTCGCGGCGCACCTGGTCACGCACCACGCCGAGCGACAGGCCATCGGCCTCCAGGGCGTCGGCGAACTGCTCCAGGGTCATGTCATTGTTCTGGGCGATGGCCCGCACCTGGCGATTGAGTTCGGTGTCATCCACGCTGAGGTTGGCTTCCCGTGCCATCTGCAGCTGGATTTCCTCGACGATCAACCGATCGAGCACTTGCTGGCGCAGCGTATCGTCCGGCGGCATCTGCACGCCCTGGGCTTCCAGCTGAGCACGTGTGCGCGCGACCCTATCCTCGAGTTGAGTGTTCATGATCGCGCCCTCATTGACCACCGCCACGATGCGGTCCAGGGGCTGACGTACATCCTGGGCCATGGCGCCCAACGGTGCCAGGCCGAGGCACAGGGCCAATGTCAGGGTGGCGAGTTGTCGGCTGCGCATGTCTATCCTTCCTTTCGTCATGAATGTTGCGAGAACGTCTGAAAATGGCTGCCTGTCGACGCTTTCAGGCGCTACTCAGGGCCGACCGAGATCGGTACCGCGGTAGCCGGGAACCGATGACTCGAAAAAGCGACCGGCCTCACCGCCGACGCCACCGAGCCCCTTGAACACGAAGCGCAGGAAGAGCCCGCGATCGGTGGTGTCGTCCTCGATGGTGTTGGCGGTGTCTTCGTCGTCGATCCACTCACGCCACACCAGCTGCAGACCATAGCAGCAGTCATTCCACTGCACACCCGCCAGTTGCTCGAGCATCCGGTCGTTGGTGTTGTCGTAACGCACCCCGCCGATCAGATCCAGGCGATTCATCGCCTTGTAGGCGAAGGAAGCGGAGAATTCTTCCCGATCGTAGGTACGTGTGTCCTCGATATCCTCGGTGGGCTCGAAACCTTCGAGTTGCCAGCGATAGCCGAGGTTCACCACATGCCCGGCATCCGCCCGGTATTGCACATCGACCCCCGTGCTCTCGGTACGGCTCTTGCGGTCGTCGTAGAGCCACTCCCAGCGGGTACGCCAGTGATCGTCGATCCGCCAGTCGAGCTGCGTCACCCAGGGCGAACGTTGACGGGTGGCGCGATAGCGCTCGTCCGGGTCGGACGGCAGGGTGTCGGCATCCCCCTGCATGTCGATGTGGCGATCCTCGAAGTAGGCCGCCTGACCCAGCCCGAAGGATAGCCGTTCGCGACCGCTTCGATCCTCGAGAAACCGGCTTTTCACCCCGTAGGAAAGACGGTTGAGATCACCGACGCGGTCACCACCGCTGAAGCGATAGGGCGACCACAGCTGGTTCCAGGAAAAGGCCAGCTCCGAAGTGTCGAAATCGGGGAATTCGCCCTGGTCCCGGGCCGGTACATAGGCATAGTTGAGCCGGGGTTCCAGCGTCTGGCGATAGGCGTTGCCGCCGACGTCGAGATTCCGCTCGAAGACCAGGCCGGCATCCACGGAAGCCACCAGCAGCGTACGCGTCAGACTCTCGTCACGCTCGGTGAGGCGGTCGCCATAATCCAGCTCATAGTGGGTATGGTGCAGCTGCAGCCGCGGCTCGAGAAACCCCCAGGTCGTATCGGCCCGCCAGCCGACGGCCGGGGTCAGTTGCAAACGGGCCCCGTTGGCCGCTTCACGCAACGGTACCTGCCGCTGCCGGTCCTTGAAGTCGTAGAAGCCCTGCTCATCGCCCTCGATATCGCGCCAGAAGTAGGTGGCATTGGCATTCCACTCCTCGTAGAAGCCGACATCCTGCTCCCAGCGTGCCGCGGCGGTTAGGCTCGGCAGCCGATAGAAGGGCTTGTCGTTCTCGTTCAGAGGGTCATCCAGAACCTGGTAGCCCTGGGCCTTGCCCTCCAGGCGCCAAGTGTCGCCACGGTACTCGAGCTGAGCCAAACGTTTCATGCTCTGGGTATCGGTTTCGCCGAACGTCTGGCCGAAGTCGTCGAAATAGCGGCCATCGCTGGCAGCGCCATAGCGCAGCCGATAGCGGGTACGCTCATCGAAACGGCCGGCATGGCGGTAATCGAGATACCAGCGGGCATCGCCGTTTTCCAGCGTCGAATGACGCGAGGCTTCATCGCCGGCACGACGATCGTCGGCGATGTAGGCCCCCTCGATGGCACCGGCATCGGAGGGCAGCAGGTAACGGTACTCCCCCCCGAACAGCAGGCCTCGGTCGCTGATCACGCGCGGGGTGATGGTCGCATCCTGGTCCGGCGCGATATTCCAGTAGAACGGCTGCGCATAGTCGAGACCATCGCCGGAGACACCGAGCGTCGGCCACAGGAAGCCGGTCTGGCGGCGCTCGTCGATGGGGAAGCGTACCCAGGGCCAATAGAAGACGGGCACCTTGCCAACCTCGAGCCGGGCGTGCCGAGCGGTGCCGAAACCGCTCTGCCGATCCAGGACGATGTCATTGCCGACCAGGCGCCACAGGTCGTTTCCGGGCTCGCAGGTCGTGAAGCTGGCCTCGGTCAGCTGGTAGCGGCCTTCGGCGACACGTGCCAACTGCACGGCATCGCCACGCAACCGCTGCTCGTGGGCCACATAGTGAGCCTGGTCGATGCTCGCCGCCTCGCTGTCCAGCGAGAAGGAGGCGGCATCGCCACGCACCAGCAGATTGCGATCACGCAGTGCCAGCGGGCCCTCGGCCAGCACGCGCTCGCGGGAGGCAGGCACACGCACCTGTGGCGCTTCGAGTTGCGTATCACCACGACGCAACAGTACTTCACCACTGAGGGTCGTCTCGCCGTCCTCACCGTACTGGCCATCATCGGCTTCACTGGCGACCTTGCCTTCGGACGGCGCCGACAACCGATATGCCGGCATCCGGTAGACCCCTCGGCACACGGCACCTGCGGGGCGGTCCTCGCCCCAAGGGTGCCAGTCCAGCTGCTCGGCCGGCAACGACTCGGGGGGTGCCGCCCATAACGGGGCGGTCACCATGCTCGAGGTCACGAGGCCGGCCAGGGCCGTCCAGGAGGATCGATTGCCCATGTTCAACGATGTCCTTGGCGGAATGAATCGGTATTATACAGTCACTGTTCTACCTGTCCCGCCGACGAGCCCTCTCATCGCCGACGACATCGGGCCTCAGCATGCGGCGACGCCCCGGGGGCGTCAACCGAAGGACGCCCCGAACCCAGACGAAACATGAGGTGAAGATGCCAGAGGCCGACATGACCTCGCGCCAGACTGCCCTCCGCCATTGGGCCGCCGAACGCCATGGGGTCGCACCCGATACGTTCGACCTGCACCTGGCCGCCGACGATGCCAGCTTCCGCCGCTACTTTCGGCTGGTCCTCGCCGACGGCACCCGACGTATCCTGATGGATGCGCCGCCGGACAAGGAGGACAGCGTCCCCTTCGTGACCATCGCGCGTCGTTGGGCGGATGCCGGCCTGCCGGTCCCTCGCCTCCATGCAGCGGATCTGGACGCCGGCTTCCTGGAGCTCGAGGATCTCGGCGACACCCCGCTACAGCACTGTTTCGAGGCCTCGGAGAACTCGACCACCCTGGCCTGGCACGACCGAGCCCTGACGTTGCTCGACACGCTGCAGAACCGTGTCGAACCGGCGGGGCTACCGGCCTATGACACCGACCTGCTTGGACGAGAGCTGGATCTCTTCCCGGCCTGGTGCCTCGACCGCTGGCTGACGCTGACACCACCGCCGAGCTGGCCCACGCTGCGCCGACGACTGATCGATAACGCCCTGGCGCAGCCGGTCGTCACCGTGCATCGCGATTTCGACGCCATGAATCTGATGGTCGTCGGCGACGCGCTGCACCTGATCGACTTCCAGGACGCCGTGGCCGGTCCACTGAGCTATGACGTGATCTCGCTGCTCCACGGCCGCTACTGCCGTTTCTCGGCGCACCGGCGCCACGCCTGGATCGAAGCGTTTCGCCAGCGAGCCGTGGCCGATGGCCGCCTGAACGACACCGACCCGTCGTCCTTCCAGCGTCAGGCCGCCGGCATGGCCGTGCAACGCGCCCTCAAGGTCATCGGCATCTTCTGCCGCCTGACCCTGCGCGACGGGCGTCAGGGCTATCTGGCTCGCGTGCCCCATTTCCTCGATCACCTCGAGGATGCACTGGCGGAGCTGGACGAGCTCGCCGACTTCCGCGATTGGGTCGCCTGCACCCTCCGCCCTGCCCTGCTGGCGAAACTAGAGGCCCAGGGCATCGTCCGGGAGCGCGTGGCATGAAGGCGATGATCCTGGCGGCGGGACTCGGCACGCGCATGCGCCCGCTGACCGACCACTGCCCCAAGCCGCTGCTGGACGTGGGCGGCAAGCCGCTGATCGTCCATCACCTGGAGCGGCTCGCCCGAGCCGGCATTCGGGACCTGGTGATCAATGTCAGCTACCGCGCCGAACAGATCGTCGACGCTCTGGGCGACGGCAGCGCCTACGGCGTTTCCATCGCCTGGAGCCATGAAACGACGCCCCTGGAGACCGGTGGCGGTATCCGCCGGGCCCTGCCATTGCTGGGCGATATGCCCTTCCTGCTCATCAACGGCGATGTCTGGTGCGACCTGGACCCCGCCACGCTACCGTCATCGCTGGGCAGCGACCTGGCACGGCTGGTGCTGGTCGACAACCCCGTCCACCACCCCGAGGGCGATTTCCTCCTCGACGCCGATGGTCGCGTTCAAGAAGGACCAGGCCCTCGCCTGACGTATTCCGGCATCGCCCAGATCGACCCTTCACTGGTGGCCGAGCATACCGAGACCACCTTCGCCCTGGCACCGCTGCTGCGCTCGGCCATCGCCCATGGTCGTGTTGCCGGCCACCACCATCAGGGGCAATGGGTCGACGTGGGCACCCCGGAACGACTCGCCGCCCTGGATCAGGCCTTGCGGGGCTGAGTCGGAGACGGGCAGCTGCTATGCTGTCCACCCTCTATACGTCCTCTGAACAAGGATACCTTGCCCCATGAAAGCCAGCGTCAAGTGGACAGACGGTCGCCAGTTCGTCACCTGGGATGTGGAAAGCCGGTAGCGGCCACAGTGGAGCCGCACGTTTAATCAACAGGAAGGAATTCAGTTCATGAAAGCCAGCGTCAAGTGGACCGATGGTCGCCAGTTCGTCGCCGAGGCCGGTAGCGGCCACAGCGTGGTCATCGACGGCCCCCCCGATCACGGCGGTCGCAACACGGGGCCTCGCCCGATGGAAATGCTGCTGATGGGACTCGGCGCCTGCACCTCCTTCGACGTGCTGGAAATCCTCGAGAAATCCCGTGCCCCCGTATCGGACTGCGTGGCCAGCATCGAGGCCGAACGCGCCGACAGTGTGCCCAGTGTCTTCACCAGGATCCACGTGCACTTCACCGTCAGCGGCCAGGGCCTCAAGGAAAAACAGGTCAAGCGTGCGGTGGAGCTGTCCGCCGACAAGTACTGCAGCGCCTCGATCATGCTGGCCAACGGCGGTGTCGAGGTGACGCACTCCTTCACGATCGTCGAGCAGTGAGACACGCCACCCGGGCCATGTGGAAAAAAACATGGCGGGCCGGGTGCGCGGTCACCGGCGGCTGTGCATAATACGCGCCTTCCCATCGCCCACGCGGGTTCCGGCGCCGCACGTCGGGATGCACACCATCAGCCATATCGAAGGAGGCTCGGACGTGACCGGCAATCTCCGACTCCACGGGTTCAACAACCTGACCAGCTCCCTGAGCTTCAACATCTACGATATCTGCTACGCCAAGACCGAAGAGCAGCGGCGCGCCTATATCGAATACATCGACGAGCTCTACAACGCCGAGCGCCTCACCCAGATCCTCAAGGATGTCACCAACATCATCGGCGCTCAGGTGCTCAATATTTCCCGCCAGGACTATGAGCCCCATGGCGCCAGCGTGACCATCCTGATCGCCGAGCACGAACTGGAAGAGACCGCCCCCGAGCAGATGGAACCCGGCCCCGGGCCACTACCGGAGACCGTCGTGGCGCATCTGGACAAGAGCCACGTCACGGTCCACAGCTATCCGGAATCACACCCCGACAACGGCATCAGCACCTTTCGCCTGGACATCGACGTCTCCACCTGCGGCCATATCAGTCCGCTGAAGGCACTCAACTACCTGATCCACAGCTTCGACTCCGACATCGTGACCATGGACTACCGGGTCCGCGGCTTCACTCGGGACGTGGATGGCAAGAAGCTGTTCATCGACCACGACATCACCTCCATCCAGGACTATCTGGCCGAGGACACCAAACGGGCTTACCAGATGATCGACGTCAACGTGTATCAGGAGAACATGTTCCACACCAAGATGCTGCTCAAGGACTTCGCGCTGGACAACTACTTGTTCGGCACCTCGCGGCGCGACATCTCCTTCGAGGAAGCCCGCGACATCGAGGGACGGCTGCGCAAGGAGATGCTGGAGATCTTCTACTCGCGCAACATGGACTAGCCCGCGCGGAGCGCGGGAGCTATAAGCTGTAAGCCGTAAGCTGTAAGAACCCCGCAAAAACCGGTGCTGACCGATGGGGGGCGGGTTTTCTTACAGCTTATAGCTTACGGCTTATGGCTCGCCCCGAAGGGTCGCTTACAGTTTATAGACGGACTCGGTCATCACCTTCGACATCAGCGTCATGCCCGCCTTGACCGGGGCCGGGAAACGGGCCCCGCCGGCCTCCAGCGCCTGCTGGGCATGGTGGGCCTCGTCGATGGCCATCTGGCGGAGGACGGCCCTGGAACGACGGTCGCCTGACGGCAGCTTTTCCATATGCTCGTCGAGGTGGCGTCCCACCTGTTCTTCGGTGGCGGCCACGAAGCCCAGGCTGACACGATCGCCCACGGCACCCGCCACGGCACCGATACCGAAGGAGGCCGCATAGAACAGTGGATTCAGCAAGCTGGTACGGCCATCGAGCTCCTGCAGGCGGGCATCGCACCAGGCCAGATGGTCGACTTCCTCCTGGGCGGCTTCCTCCATCTGGCCACGGATCTCGGGCAGCTTGGCGGTCAACCCCTGGCCCTGGTACAGCGCCTGAGCACAGACCTCACCCGTGTGGTTGATTCGCATCAACCCCACGGCATGTTGACGCTCCTGCTCGTCGAGCGCCTCGTCTTCCACGTCGTCGGTGGCGGGTGAAGGACGCGAGGGCTGAGCCGCCCTGGGCACCAGGGTGCGCAATACGGTATCGAACTGGTGGATCAGATCGTCGGCGCGGGAATATTGGCGAGTCATGGCACCCCCTTATGCGGTCGGTGATGCCATTGTAACCGAGCTCCCCGCCAGGCACAGCGCCCGCGAAGCAAAACGCCGCCTCACGGGCGACGCAGATGCACCCGATGCGTCGAACGCTTGCGGTAGCACGGCCTGGTGCCGCGCGGGTTCCGGCTATCCAGCCGGCCAAGTGAAGCGACGACCGCCCATCAGGTGCATATGAATATGATAGACCGTCTGGCCGCCCTGGTCATTGCAGTTCATCACCACGCGATAGCCGTCGTCGGCGAACCCCTGCTCCCTGGCCAGGTGCGCGGCGGTGTATTGGAGGCGTCCCACCAGGGACAGGTCGTCCTCCTCGATATCGTTCAGCGTCGCGATGTGCTTCTTCGGTATCACCAGCATATGGGTCGGCGCCTTGGGGTCGATATCGTTGAAGGCCAGGACATCATCGTCCTCATAGACGATATCGGAGGGAATCTCGCGATTGATGATCTTGCAGAACAGGCAATCCATGTCGGGCTCCGATCGGGTTGAGTACTGAATGCGGCTGCCAGGTCATGAGGTTACCCCGCGTTTCTTCTCCTGTCAGTCATCATGGATGACTTGGGGGAAACACTGCACAAATGCCTGCGCGGGCAAATCACTGCGTTGCGCGGTGCTCGGAATCCTCACCTATACCCTATAGGCTCCGGTTCCTGTGCTCCGTGCGCCTTGCGATTCGCTCCGCTCGTCGATTTGTTCAGCGTTTCCTTAGACATTGGTCTTGTCTCTATTGCCCCCAGGGGAATGGCTGCCTAGCCTCTTTATGTTGACGTTAACATTAAATCCCGAATTGTCGCGCCGGGGCTCGCGACGCCTGACCCGAAGGCCCAGGCGATACCTCGCTCGGCGAAACACCATGAAAAGGAGACTACGAAATGGCGAATGAATTGACCGGCAAGGTGGCCGCGGTGACCGGCGCGGCATCAGGCATTGGACTGGCCAGTGTCGAGGCGATGATTGCCTCGGGCGCCCGGGTGGTCATGATCGACCGTGACGAAGCGGCCCTGAGAAAAGTCCACGAGACGCTGGGCGATGCCGCGATTCCACTGGTCATCGACCTGCTCGACCCGGAGGACTGCGCGACGCTGTTATCACGAGTCCTGGAAAAGACCGGGCAGCTCGACATCTTCCATGCCAATGCCGGCAGCTACATCGGCGGTGACCTGCTCGATACCGACCCGGACGCCATCGACCGGATGATCAGCCTGAACGTCAGCGTGGTGATGAAGAATGTCCATAATATCCTGCCGCACATGATCGAGCGCGGTACGGGAGACATCATGGTGACAAGCTCGGTGGCGGGGCACTTCCCCGTTCCCTGGGAGCCTGTCTATGCCTCGTCCAAGTGGGCCATGACCAACTTTGTACAGACGGTCCGGCGTCAGGTCCTGAAACACGGTATCCGAGTCGCCTCCGTCTCGCCGGGCCCCGTCAACAGCGCCCTGCTGGCCGACTGGCCCGAAGAGAACCTGCGCAAGGCGAAGGAATCCGGCAGCATCATCGAGCCCGCCGAGGTGGCCGATGCCATCATGTACATGCTGACCCGTCCTCGACATGTGACCATTCGGGACATGGTGGTCCTGCCGAGCAACTTCGATCTTTGACCCAACGTCCGACGGCATGATGCCCGGAGCAGCCTGTCGGCTGAAAGCCGCGTCATCATCGCCGGCCCGACAGTGCCCCATGGCGATGGCCCGAAGGCGTATCGGGTTCTACCGGCGAATGATCGACAGACACTAGACATTGGTCGCACGTCCATTGACCCGCTCGACAGGGCTTTCTAGTCTTCAAAATGTTGACGTTAACATTACAGCACATCAACACCGCATCATCCCTAAGGAAATGCTGAATAAATTGCCGAGCATAGTGAAGCGCAAGGCGAACGGAGCACAGAAAGCGAGACATAACAGATAGTTAGGCGAGCTTTCGACCGGGCTGGCGCACCAGCACCGCGTAACGCAGCGATTTGCATGCGCAGGCATTTATACAGTGTTTCCATAACGAGACAAGAACAAATCTGGAGCCCAACATGAAGATCAGCGAGATCGCAGCACGCTGCCGCAAGACCGCCCTCATTACCGCCTGTGCGTTCCCTCTTGGCGCAGGCACCGCCTCGGCCGACGCGTCGGACTTGACCATCGGCATGTCCTTTCAGGAGCTCAACAACGAATACTTCGTGACCATGCAGGAGGCGCTCGAAAGCGCCGCCGACAGCCTCGGCGCCGATGTCATCACGACCGATGCCCGCCATGACGTCGCCAAGCAGGTCAGCGATGTCGAAGACATGATTCAGCGCGGCATCGATATTCTTCTGCTCAACCCGGCCGACTCGGTCGGTGTCGAGACAGCGGTCCTGGCCGCCGAGGAAGCGGGCGTCACCACGATCGCCATCGATGCCCAGGCCAACGGCCCGGTGGATGGTTTCGTGGGTTCCAGGAACTACGACGCCGGCTACAAGGCCTGCGATTACCTGGCAACGCAGCTCGATGGCGAAGGCCAGGTAGCCTTGCTTGACGGTATTCCGGTCGTGCCGATCCTGCAGCGCATCGAAGGCTGCACCGCGGCACTCGATGAATATGCCGGCATCGAAGTGGTCGACAAGCAGAACGGTCGCCAGGAGCGCACCCATGCCATGACGGTGACCGAGAACATCATCCAGGCCAACCCGGAGCTCGATGGCTTGTTCAGCGTCAACGACATCGGCGCCCTGGGTTCGCTGATCGCCATCAACGCCAGCGGTCAGGACATCAAGCTGGTCAGCGTCGACGGTCACCCCGAGGCCGTTGCCGAGATCCAGAAGCCCGACTCCCCCTTCATTGCCACCTCCGCCCAGTATCCTCGCGACATGGTGCGCCTGGGGCTTGGCCTGGGGCTGGCCAAGCACTGGGGCGCCAGCACGGCACCCGCCGAGATCCCCATCGATGTGGAATTGATCGATCACGAAAAGGCTGCCGATTTCAGCTGGTAACCCTCGCTCCCAGACGCTGACAAGGTGTGCCGCCTCGGGCGGCACACGAGGATACCCCCATGACGCCACTACTCTCCCTGCGACACATCTCGAAGTCGTTCCCCGGGGTGAAGGCCTTGCAGGATGTATCGCTCGATGTCCACGCCGGAGAGGTGCATGCCCTGCTCGGCGAGAACGGGGCCGGCAAGTCGACCCTGATGAAGATCCTCTGCGGCATCTACCGACAGGACGCGGGCGACATCGTCATCGATGGCCAGACGCGCGACTTCCATGGTTACCAGGACGCCCTCGACGCCGGGATCGGCATCATCTTCCAGGAGTTCAGCCTGATTCCCGACCTGGATGCCGTGGACAACATCTTCCTCGGCCGCGAGAAACGCAACCGTTTCGGACTGCGCGATCGGGCCGGCATGATCCGTGAGGCCCGGCGCCTGTTCGACCGCCTCAAGGTCTCGATTCCCCTCGACCTTCCCACCGCCGAGCTGAGCATTGCCGATCAGCAGTTCATCGAGATCGCCAAGGCCCTGTCGCTGGATGCCCGCCTGCTGGTCCTTGACGAGCCGACCGCAACCCTGACGCCCAGCGAAGCCGACCACTTGTTCACCATCATGCGCGAATTGCGTCAGCAGGGTGTCGGGATGGTGTTCATTTCGCATCACATGGAGGAGATCTTCACCATCTGCGATCGCGTCACCGTGATGCGCGATGGTGAGAAGGTCGACGACTGCGATACCCACGCGACCACGCCTGACGACCTGATCGAAAAGATGGTCGGCCGGCGCGTCGAGAACATTTTCCCCGACTACCGTTGCGATGCCGACCAGGACGACATCGTGCTGGATATTCAGGCCCTACGACTCGAGGCAGGCGGCCCCGACCATTCATTGAAGCTCCGCCGTGGCGAAATCCTGGGCTTCGCCGGCCTGGTGGGCTCGGGGCGCACCGAGCTGGCCAGGGGGCTGATCGGCGCGACTCGCCCCGTCCATGCCAGCGTTCGTATCGAGGGCCAGACGGTCAAGCTTCGTCACCCCGCCGCCGCCCTCAAGCACGGCATCGGTCTGCTGCCGGAAAGTCGCAAGACACAGGGCCTGATCCTGCCGTTCTCATGCCGTGACAACATTTCATTGAACAACCTGACCCAGTTCAAGGGAAGCCTGCCGCTGCTTCGGCGCCGCCAGGAATCGCGTACCACTGCTGACTTGATGGCAGCGGTACGCGTCAAGGCCCCCGGTCCCGAAACCCCCGTCGGCGACCTCAGCGGTGGCAACCAGCAGAAGGTCGTCATCGCGCGCTGGCTGGGCCACCAATGCAAGGTGCTGATCTTCGATGAGCCGACACGAGGAATCGACGTCGGTGCCAAGGCGGAGATCTACGCCCTGATGAAGGAGCTTACCGCTCAGGGGGTATCCATCATCATGATTTCCTCGGAACTTCCCGAAGTGCTCGGCCTGTGCGACCGCGCCGCGGTCTTCTATCAAGGGCGGATCGCCGCCGAACTCGAAGGCAGTGCACTCGACTCGCAATCCATCATGCATCATGCCACGGGGGGACTCAGCCCATGAGCCAGCTCGCCTCAACACCCGGTACGGCCCGTCAGTCCCTCACCGCACGACTGGCCCGCTGGCGCCGCACCCCGGTCTTCTACCCGCTGATCGGTTTCATCGTCGTCTTTTTCGCCATGGCGATGATCAACGACAACTTCCTGACCTCGAGCAACCTCGCCAACCTGACGCGTCAGGCATCCATCATCGCCATCATCGCGGTAGGCATGAGTCTGGCCATTCTCACCGGCGGCATCGATCTGTCGGTCGGCCCGGTGATGGCCCTGTCGGGTACCATCATGGCCGGCCTGATGGTCGCTGGCGTGCCCCCGGCACTGGCCATCATCCTCGGCCTGCTGGTCGGCGCCGCCTTCGGTGCCTTCAATGGCATCTTCGTGGCCTTCGCCGGCATGCCACCGATCATCGTCACCCTCGCCACCATGGGGATCGCCCGCGGGCTCGGTCTGATCTATACCGGCGGCTACCCGATTTCCGGCCTGCCACCGGAATTCGCCTTTTTCGGGCGCGGCACGCTGGCAGGCATCGAGATGCCGATCCTGATCATGATCGCCGTCTATGCGCTCGGGTATGTGCTGCTCGGCCATACCGCGACCGGGCGCTACCTGTATGCCATCGGCGGCAACGAAGAAGCGACCCGGCTATCCGGTATCCGCGTCTCGCGCTACAAGCTGCTGGTCTACACCCTGAGCGGAACGACCGCCGCCATCGCCGGCCTGATCCTGACGTCACGCCTGATGAGCGGCCAGCCCAACGCCGGCGTCGGCTTCGAACTGGATGCCATCGCCGCCGTGGTGCTTGGCGGTGCCGCCATCACCGGCGGACGCGGCATGATCCTCGGCACCCTGGTCGGCGCCATGCTGCTCGGCGTGCTCAACAACGGCCTCAACCTGATGGGGGTCTCGCCCTACCTCCAGAATGTCATCAAGGGTCTGATCATCCTCCTGGCGATCTACATCAGCCGCAAACGCACCCTCTGACCGACGGCACGAACCGGATCAGCCCTGGCCGAAAGCAGGAGAATCGTATGGACACCGTCATCGGTATCGATATCGGTACCCAGAGCACCAAGGCACTGGTGATCGACCGCCATGGCCGAATCCTGGCCGAGCATAGCCAGGGCTACCGCGTCGACACTCCCCGCCCTCTCTGGGCCGAGCAATGGCCGGACGTATGGTGGGAGGCCGTGCTTGCCTGCCTCCGCGCCTGCCTCGATGTCCCGGAGGTGGATCCCCGGGGCGTTCAGGGACTATGCGTAAGCAGCCTCTACGGCGGGTCGGGCGTCCCGGTCGACGCCGATATAAGGCCCGTGCACCCTTGCCTGATCTGGATGGACCGTCGGGCCGAACCCCAGGTCCAGTGGGTAAGGGAAAATCTCGACATGGCCCGCCTGGAGACCATCACCGGCAATGGCGTGGACAGCTATTACGGTTTCACCAAGATGATGTGGCTCAAGGCCGAACGCCCCGATGTCTGGCATCAGACGCGTTACCTGCTACCCCCCAACAGCTACATCAACTATCGCCTGAGCGGCGAGATTGCCATCGATCACAGTTCGGCCGGCAACATCGGCGGCATCTACGACCTGGCGGCACGTCGCTGGTCGACGGAAATGCTCGATGCCCTGGGCCTCGACCAGGACAAGCTGCCGACCCGGCTGGTGGCCTCGGGAGCCGCGATCGGCGGCCTGCTGCCGTCGCTGGCCGACTCGCTTGGCCTGGCGGCCGATATCCCCGTGGTCGCCGGCGGCGTCGATGCGGCAATGGCCACCCTGGCCGCCGGCGCGACCCGCCCCGGCAATCACGTCGCCATGATCGGCACCAGCATGTGCTGGGGCGTGATCAACCAGAGCGTCGAGGCCAGCCAGGGGCTGATCAGCATGCCCCACGTGCTGAACAGCGACCGTGACCTCTATACCTTCGGCGGCGCCCTGACCGCCGGAGCGTCGGTCAGCTGGTTCGTCGACATGCTGGGTAGCGATAGCTCGACCGCCGATGAACATGGCAGCGTCCACGACCGGCTCGAGCCTCCCGCCCGAGCACTTCCCCCGGGTGCCGAAGGCCTGCTGTTCCTGCCCTACCTGATGGGGGAGCGCAGCCCGGTGTGGGATGCCCGGGCCAGTGCCGGCTTCATCGGTCTCAGCCTCTATCATCGTCGACATCATCTGTATCGCGCCGTACTGGAAGGTGTGACCTTCGCCCTGCGTCACAACATGGAAGCCGGCAAGCGCCAGGGCGGCGCCCTCGACTCCCACTTGATCGTGGTCGGCGGGGCCACCCGCTCTGACCTGTGGATGCAGATCATCGCCGATGTGACCCGAATGCCGGTCTACACCTACCGCGAAAACGTGGAAGCCGCTCTGGGAGCTGCCCTGCTGGCCGGACAGGCAACCGGCGTGATCGATCTCGACCAGCCGATGCAGCATAGCACCCTGCTCGAACGCGCCGCGCCGTCCGAAACGGCGGCACGCCAATACGACGCGCTGTTCTCTCTTTACTGCCAGCTCTATCCAGCGCTCAAGCCCATCATGCACCGGCTCAACATCAACGACGCCCTCACGGATGATGCCTTCTCATGAATTTCGAACTCCAGAATCAACGCATTCTCGTCACCGGAGCGACCAGCGGCATCGGCCTCGATATCGCCCGGACCCTCGCCGAGCTCGGCGCCGATCTGGTGCTGCTCGGCCGAAACCGGGACAGGCTTGACGACCTCCAGCATGAACTGGGGGCCCGCACCCTGATCGTCGATATTACCGATGAGGCTGCGGTCTCGAAGGCTTTTATCGAGATGCCCGCCCTGGATGGTCTGGTCAACTGTGCCGGGATCTCGATTCTCGACAGTGTCCTGGACGTCGGGGCCGAGGATCTCGAGCGAATCATGGCCACCAACGTCACTGCCAGTGCCGTGATGGCACGGGAAACGGCACGCAACATGCTGGAACACGGCCGCCAGGGCAGCATCGTCAACGTCTCCAGCCAGGCCGCAATGGCGGCTCTGCCCGACCACCTCGGCTACTGCGCCTCCAAGGCGGCGATGGATGCCATGACCCGAGTGCTGTGTCTCGAACTCGGTCCCAAGGGAATTCGCGTCAACAGCGTCAATCCGACGGTGACCCTGACGCCCATGGCCGAACGTGCTTGGTCGGACCCCGCCAAGCGCGACCCGATGCTGGCTGCCATCCCGCTGGGCCGCTTCGCCACCCCGCGGGACGTCGCCCTGCCGGTGGCGTTCCTGTTGAGCCGGGCAGCGTCGATGGTCAGCGGCACCTGCCTGCCGGTCGATGGCGGTTTCACGTCGCACTAGATCCACCCTTCACTCGAGAGCCCCCTCCATGACCCATCGACTCGACGCACTTCGTCAGCACTCCCTGGTGGTCGCCGACACTGGCGACCTGGATGCCATTCGGCGCTACCGGCCCCATGACGCCACCACCAATCCCTCGCTGATCCTCAAGGCCTTCGAGCTGCCGGGGTATCAGGCACTGATCGATCGCGAGCTGGCCGACGTCCAGGCCGAAGCCGGCCATCGTCGGGAAGAGCATGCCGTGGACCGCCTCGCCGTGGCCATGGGAAGCGAGATCGCCAGGATCGTGCCCGGTCGCGTGTCCACCGAAGTGGCCGCCAGGCTCTCCTTCGACACCCAGGCCAGCATCCGCAAGGCCTTTGAACTGATCGCACTCTACGAGCGACATGGTGTGTCCAGGGACCGGGTGCTGATCAAGCTGGCCTCGACCTGGGAAGGCATCCGCGCTGCCGAGATCCTGGAAAGAGAAGGCATCAACTGCAACCTGACCCTGTTGTTCAGCGATGCCCAGGCCCAGGCCTGCTTCGATGCCGGCGTCTTCCTGATCTCGCCCTTCGTCGGCCGCGTCACGGACTGGTACAAGAAGGAAACCGGCCAGGATTTCACGCCCGATACCGACCCCGGGGTACAGTTCGTGCGTGGCGTCTGCCAACGGGTTAGCCAGGGCGGCTACGACACCGTGGTGATGGGCGCCAGCTTCCGCAACACCGGTCAGGTATTGGCGCTGGCCGGGTGCCCGCGGTTGACCATCTCACCACAGCTGCTCGAGGAGCTCGCCACCACGACGGGCGATGTCAGGCCCAGGATGCTCCTGGCACACGGTGGCGGGCCCCGGCCGTCTCCGCTCACCGAGCCTGCCTTTCGCTGGAACCATAATCACGATGCCATGGCCAATGATAAGCTCGCCGAAGGCATTCGACGCTTCGCCGAGGATCAGGAGCACCTCGAGGCGCGCATTGCCGACCGCCTGGCATCCCTCTGAGACGGCGTCTCAGAGGGTCAATGCATCAGAGAAGCGGAGACGACGACCTCCCGGCCTGCCACCGAGGGGTCCTCGATCTGCTCGAAAAGCAGGCGAAAGGCCTCATGGCCGGCCCGGTATGTGTCGTGCACCGCACAGGGCACCGACACCTCGAAGATATCGGCGTAGGGCAAACGATCGACCCCGGCCACGACGACATCGTCACGGGACACATGGGCATCGTGCAGGGCTCGCATGGCACCCAGCGTGATCAACTGATTGAAGCCGAACACGGCCTCCGGAGGCCTGCGCTGGCGCAGGAAATCGGCCATGTCGCGATAGGCCGGTTGCAGGGTATAGTCGCCCGGTCGCTGCTCCAGGCTCAATGAGATGCCGGTGGTGCCATAGGCTTCCTTGAGACCTGCCAATCGATGCTGCGTGATGCGTGACCCTCTCGGTCCCGTCAGTGCCAGCACGTGACCGACCCCCGCTTTCACCAGCGCCTCTCCCACCAGCCGGCCGGCAAGGTGATTATCCAGCACCACTCGGCTGAAATCCGCCACGTCCAGGGTCCGGTCGAGCATGACGACCGGCAGCCTGGCGGCTCGCAGCCGGTCGAGATAGGCAGGCTGATAGGTGGTGTCGTCGGAGACCGGGGAGAGAATGACACCGGCCACCTGATAGCTGAGCAGGGTCTCGATCGCCACCTCTTCACGCGCCGGCGACCCGTCGGTATCGATCAGCATGATGGTATAGTCATGCTGATCGGCCGCGCGGGAAATCGCCTTGATGACTTCACTGTAGAAGGGGTTGTCGACACTGGCCGTCACCAGGCCGATCAAACGATTCTTGCGGCTCCTGAGATGACTGGCAAAGGCATTGGGGACGTAGCCCAGCTCCTGTGCCGCGGCCAGAATCTTCTCGCGTGTCTGCGGTTTGACCTTGTCGGGATTCTGGAAGGCACGCGACACCGTCATGTTGGTCATGCCCACATGCCGGGCGATGTCGTTGATGGTTACCTTGCTACGTCTGGCCATGTTGCTTACCCGGCTTCGGAGATTCGACGCCGCTCAACGGAAACGTCGCTGGGCCAGCAGGTGACGCACCAGAGGGCCCAGGATCAATTCCATGGCCAGCGACAGGCGTGACCCTGGCACCACCAGGGTATGAGGGCGACTCATGAAGGAGTCCTGAATCATCGCCAGCAGATACGGAAAGTCCACGGTGGCGGGGTCGCGAAAGCGAATCACCACGAAGGACTCGGCATCGGTGGGAATATCCTGCACCTCGAAGGGATTGGAGGTATCCACCGTGGGGACGCGCTGGAAATTGATATGGGTCCGCGAGAACTGAGGCAGGATATAGCGGACATAGTCATCCATGCGCCCCAGGATGGTGTCGATCACTGCCTCCTGAGTATACCCCCTGGCCTGGATGTCTCGGTCGATCTTCTGGATCCATTCCAGGTTCATGGTCGGCGCCACGCCCACCAGTAGATCGACGTGCCGGGCGATATCGTGCTCGGCGGTGACCAGCCCCCCGTGCAAGCCTTCGTAGAACAGCAGATCAGTGCCCGAGGGCAAGGACTGCCATTCGGTGAAGGTGCCGACCTGGTAGCCGGCCTCGATCATCGACTTGTCTTCGGCATGGATGTAATGCCGATAAGTGCCGATGCCATTGTCGCCATATTCCAGGAAGAGCTCTTCGAGCTTGTCGAGCAGGTTGGCTTCCACCGCGAAGTGCGAGAGCTCGTCCTTGCGCTCTGGCTCCTCGCGGAACATGCGTGCCAGCTCTTGCCGGGTATAGCGATGGAAGGCATCGCCGTCGACGAAGGCCGCATGCACATCCTCGCGGGCGAACATGCGCTCGAAGGTACGCTTCACGGTGGTCGTGCCCGCCCCGGATGAACCGGTGACGGCAATGATCGGATACTCCCGGGACATCAGCCGCCCTCCATCAGACGATCTGCCAGAGCGGCGGGAACCGGCACGGGGCGGCCGGCATCGGGATCGACCAGCATCAGGTTGAGACGCGCGGTCGCCACGGTGCGAACGTCCGACTCGCGACGGAGACGGTGATAGACGGTAATCGCCTTGCGCGATGGCACCGGAATGGCGGTATCGACCACCAGGGCATCCGGCCATCGCGACTCGGCCTGATACTGAACGGCGAGATCCGCTGCCACGCAGAGATAGCCGCCCATGTCACCCTCCGAGAGCCCCAGGCTGGCCAGCGCCTGAACACGGGCCTCGTGCATCAAGGACACCACGGCGTCATGGCCGAGATGACGCCCATAATTCATGTCGGTGATACGCACCGACAAGGGGTGGCGATGGCAGATATCCGCCTCGGGAAACTCGAGCCTGACGCGTTCCATGTTGCGGGCCTCCTGAATGTTCTCGCGAACGGAATGTCACGCGCGATGGAAGGGAGCCTCAGCCGTTGCCACGATCGATGGCACGATGAGCAATATCACGACGATAGGCGACATCGGGCCAGGTGATCTCGGCCAGGCCTCGATAGGCCAGGTCCCTGGCCGCCGACACCCCCTCGCCCAACGCCGTCACGCACAGTACTCGACCACCGGCGGTGACGACCGCATCGTCCGCGCCGAACCGGGTGCCAGCATGAAACACCTTGCAGCCGGTCGCTTCGGCGGCCTCCAGGCCGGTGATGGCATCGCCCTTGCGGTACTCGCCGGGATAACCGCCGGCCGCCATCACCACCCCGACGGCATCGCGCTCATCCCAGTCACAGGCGAGTCCTTCGAGCCCCCCCCGCGCGCCGGCCAGGCACAGCTCGGCGAGATCCGACGTCAGACGCATCATGATCGGCTGGGTCTCGGGATCACCGAAGCGACAGTTGTACTCGATCACCTTGGGGTTGCCGTCGGCGTCGATCATCAGGCCCGCATAGAGAAAACCGGTGTAGGGATGGCCCTCCTCGGCCATGCCCCGCACCGTGGGCTCGATGACTCGGGCCATGATCCGTTCATGAATCTCTCGAGTGACCACCGGCGCCGGCGAGTAGGCGCCCATGCCACCGGTATTGGGACCGGCATCCCCGTCGAGGGCACGCTTATGGTCCTGGCTGGTGGCCATGGGCAGCACCGTGTCGCCATCGACCATGACGATGAAGCTGGCCTCTTCACCCTCGAGGAATTCCTCGATCACCACCCGGGCCCCGGCATCGCCGAAGGCGTTGTCCTCGAGCATGTCGCGAATCGCTGCCTCGGCCTCGGCCTGGGTCATGGCCACGATGACACCCTTGCCGGCGGCCAGGCCATCGGCCTTGATGACGATCGGCGCCCCTTTCTCGGCGAGATAGTCGAGCGCCGGCTCCACCGTGATGAAAGTGCGATACTCGGCAGACGGGATGGCATGGCGCGCCAGGAAGTCCTTGGTGAAGGCCTTGGAACCCTCCAACTGGGCCGCACCGGCGGTAGGGCCGAAGATCGTCAGGCCAGCCTCGCGGAAGCGATCCACCACGCCGTCGACGAGCGGCGCCTCGGGGCCGACGATCGTCAATTCGATACCCTCGTCACGCGCGAAGGCCACCAGGCCCTCCAGGTCGTCGACGCCGATCGCCACGTTCTCGAGCCCTGGTTCACGGGCAGTACCGGCATTACCCGGCGCCACATGGACCGTCTCGACCCGGGGGGACTGGGCGACCTTCCAGGCCAGGGCATGTTCGCGGCCACCGCCGCCGATGATCAGAACCTTCATCCGGTGCTCTACCTCAATACCTCGGGAAAACGTCGCGGTATTATGTCAGAAACTCGCCTCGACCGCCGCCTGATCAGGACTTGTCGTTGTCATCATCGTCCTGCGAGTTGCGGCCGCCTCCACCGAGGTTCTGCTGCCAGAAGCGCATGTTCTCCTCGGCCAGCTCACGCATCAGTTCCATGGGAGTGTGCCGCATGGCCTGCTGCCACTGATCCTGCATGTGCTTCTGCTGCTCCATCATCAGGCGGGTACCCTGCTCCAGATAACGCGCCAGAGGCAGCGGCTTGGCCATGTCGTAGACCCGGATGAACTGGGCCAGCAGATCGTTGGAGAAGACCTCGGCCTCGCCATCGGCCTGCTCCTGTTCGATGATGATCGACAGCAGGATGGTACGGGTCAGGTCCTCGCCGGACTTGGCGTCCTCGACCCGGAAGGGCACCTCGTCGAGCACCAGGCTGCGCAGGTCCTCGAGGGTTACATAACGGCTCTGTTCGGTATCATAGAGCCGACGATTGGCATACTTGCGTATCACGCGCACGGCGCTGCTCCTTGTCATTGTCGACTGGGCGATCGCCCTTCATCCACGTATTGTGCACCGCGCCACCCACCATGCAAGGCAACCGGGGAAATCGAGGCCGATGCCCGGAGGTCCCTTCCATCTTCCACAAGGTATCACGAGACACCATGAACCTGATCCTGCTCTCGCCCGAGGATATCGAGGACGGACGCCTGGCCCGAGTCCGCGATCCACGACGCCTGGCACACCTCAAGGACGTCCACCGAGCGCGTGCCGGCGACACCATGACACTGGGCATCGAAGACGGTCTCCTGGGACGCGGCACTCTGCTCGAGTATCGCGACGACGAAGCACTGTTCGACATCAGCGGTCTCGAGGAGGCACCGCCACCGGCCTTGCCGGTTCACCTGGTTCTGGCCCTGCCGCGCCCGCGCATGCTGGCACGCAGCCTCGAGCACGCCACGGCCCTGGGCGTGAAGTCCCTGACCCTGCTCAATACCCGCCGGGTGGAGAAGAGTTACTGGCAGTCGCCGGAACTCGGCGCGGACAGGATCCGCCGTCACCTGGTGCTCGGCCTCGAACAGGCCCGGGACACCCGGCTCCCCGAAGTGACGCTGGCCAAGGGCTTCCGCCCCTTCGTCGAGGACCGCTTGCCGGCGCTGCTGTCAACCAGCCGCGGGCTGCTGGCACACCCCGGCATGCCGGAGGCCTGTCCACGCGGCGTCGACGAACCGATCACCCTGGTGATCGGGCCCGAAGGGGGCTTCATTCCCTGGGAGGTCGACACGCTGCTCGAGGCAGGTTGCCGAGGCGTGCACCTGGGACCGCGCATTCTGCGGGTGGAAACCGCCGTTACCGCCCTTCTGGCACGCCTCGCCTGAAAGACGTCGGGGCCTCACTCCTCATCGGGGTCAAAAGACACCAGCGGCGAGTCGGCATCGCAATCCGGCTCGGTGGTGAAGGTCTCGCGCACGTCCAGCACGCCAAGATGGCCGATGGAGCGCCGCCCCAGCAACATCGGGTAGTTCATCTCCTCGCGATTGCGCAGGCTGAACTGCTCCTCGTAACGCGTATCCCCCACGCAAACCTCGAGCAGCACCACCGGCCGCTCGTCCCGGCCGCCCGCACCGCGTACCGTCAGGTCGCGGTAGAGCGGGCGCTCCAGGCGTTCGGAGAATCGCTCGCCATTGGCCTCGTTCTCGAGCTTGAGCCGAAAGCTCACCCACTCCTCGTCGTTCTTCTCGAAGATCTCGATGTCACGGGCATCCAGCGACGAGGTCAGGGCGCCGCTGTCCAGCTTGGCCTTGATCTCCACATTCCCGGGCTCGAGCGTGACCTTCTCCACCCAGCCGAGCGGCCGATTCGACGCGATATCATCGTCGGCCAGCGCCCACGACGAACACAGCACAAGGCTCAACAACAGGGGACGAAGAATGACATCCATTAAGGGCTCTCCTTGATCATACCGGCGATGTACGGTCGCCCCGGCAGGAAGGCGTGCCGGGGCGATCATCATGCAATGTTTCCCTTGCTCAGAGGGTGTTTACAAAACAGGCGAACGAAGGCAAGGGCTAGGCCCGCTCCCGACGGGCCAACGCATTTCCCACATCCATGTGGGTCACAAGGCGAAATTGAGTGAAAAAGCGCAGTTTACGATGGGTAAATGAGCATTTTGAGGTCAATTTCAACGCCGTATTGCCGAGTGTAGGCATTTTGTAGACACCCTCTCAGGGACGCAGGCGCTCGAGCAGCCCCCTGGTCGCGAAACCATCGGGCGTCACGCCGAGGGCACGCTGAAAGGCGCGCAGCCCACGACGGGTATTCGGCCCCAGGATGCCGTCGGGAGTTCCCGTATCGAAGCCTCGATCGTTCAAACGCTGCTGCATCTCCCGCACCTCACTGCGTTTCAAGGGCGGCTGCTCGCGCGGCCAATCACCCTGGATACCCTCGCGCCCGGCGATGACATCGCTCAGCGTCGCCACTGCCAGGGCATAACTGGTGGCGTTGTTGTAACGCAGGATGACCCGAAAATTGGGGCCGACCAGGAATGCCGGCCCCTGGGCACCGGCCGGCGTGATCACTGACGCCGAAGCGAAGTCGGGTAATCCACGGCCATCCCGGGCACGCACGCCGGCTACCGACCATTCGGCACTGGAACGACGGATATCGGGCTCGGTCAGGGTATAATCGAAGTCTTCCGGCAGGCGGACCTCGGTTCCCCAGGGCTCGCCTTCCCGCCAGCCGGCTTCATCGAGATAGTTCGCGGTGGAAGCCAGCACGTCGGCAATGCTGTTCCAGATATCCCGGCGCCCGTCACCATCGCCGTCCACGGCATGGGCCAGGAAGCTCGAGGGAATGAACTGGGTATGCCCCATGGCGCCAGCCCAGGAGCCTTTCATGCGTGCCGGGGAAATATCGCCGGCCTCGATGATACGAAGGGCGGCAATCAGCTCGCCGCGGGCGAAGTCGCGGCGGCGACCGTCATGGGCCAGCGTGGCCAGCGCCTCCAGCGTCGAGAAGTCGCCGAGATAGTCGCCATAGCTGCTCTCGATGCCCCAGATGGCCACCAGCACCTCGCTGGGCACTCCATATCGCTCGGCCATCTGCCGGGCCGTATCACGATATTCGGCCAGACGCTCGCGTCCCTTGCGGACGCGCGAGGCCGACACGGCACTGTCGAGATACTCCCAGACCGGTCTCACGAATTCCGGCTGGGCACCGTCCAGCTCGATGACCCGAGGCCGATAGCGCAGCCCGTCAAGGGCTCGATCGAGGGTTGCCTCGGCGATGCCTTCGGCACGGGCCCGGCGCCGAAAGCTCGCCAGCCAGGTCTCGAAGGAGACCTCCTCGGCCTCGGAAACGGGCGCCTCTTCGGTCGGCGCGGCGGTATCTGCCGCCGCAGGGGACTCGGCCCGGGCATCCCGGGGCTGGGCGCTCTGGCAGCCGACCAGGGCGGCGCACAGGACGGCGAGAGGGAGCAGCTTGAGTGTCATGGCATCGCATTCCTTGGCGGTGTCGGCCCCGATCATCGCCTACAACGACGTCGGGTGCCAGCCCATTCCATCACGCGTCGCGGTCGTGCTCATCGGCCTTGTCACACCGTTCGCGTTCCAGCCCGCTGTCCAGGCGGTGGCTCAACGGGTCGTAATGCGGCTTGAGTTCATCCTTCAGGGTTCCATCCCATAACCGGGCACCCACGAAATAGCCGGCGCGCCCGATGATATGCGCCGCCACCGGCGCCGTCATCATGATGAACAGGATGATCCCGAAGGCTCTGGCCACCACCGCCTCCTCGGCGAAGTGAATGGCCACCCCCAGCATGACCAGGGAAATGCCCAGGGTCGCCGCCTTGGTCGTGGCGTGCATGCGCGTCAACAGGTCGGGCAGGCGCAGTACACCGAGAGCCGCCAGGCACATGAAGAGCGATCCTACCAGCACCAGACCCGCAACGAGCCACTCAGTCATCACGAGGTCCTCCGCGCTCGAGGAAACGCGCGAAACCGATCGTGGCCATGAACCCCATCAACGCTACGACGATGGCAACATCCAGCAACAGGGCCACATCGGAGGCAATGGCCACCACCCCGATGATACCGACGAGGATCGACGAGAACAGCTCCATGGCCACTACCCGATCGGGCAGGCTGGGGCCGCGAAACAGGCGAATGAAGGTCAGGCACAACGCCAGCGCCATCACCGCCAGGCTGATCAGGAATACGGTCGACATGCATGCCCCCTCTCGCGATTAACCTGGCAATCCAATAGATCGTCCTGATCTATTGAATTGTCGGCGGCACCTCCCTGTGCCGCGATCAACCCGACATAAAAGCTTGCCGGGTTAATATCGGAAAAGCGCCAAAGCTCGACGCTCCAGCTCGGCCAGGCTGCGTCGCAGCGCCGGTTCGTCATCGAGAAACATGGCGTGGATGTACAGCACCCTTCGGTCATCGGACACGTCCAGGCTCAGGGTCCCCGGCGTCAAGGAAATCAAGTTGGCCACGAAAGCGATCTCGAGCTCCGTCCGGGCCTCCAGGGGCATGGCAATGACCCCCGGCTTCATGTACCAGGGCGGCGTGATGATGTCGTATGACACCTTGCAGTTGGCCACCACGAGTTCCTTGATAAAGAAGCCGACGAAACGTACCAGACGAGGCAACCGCTGGGCATAGCCCGCCAATGCCGGCACCTGAGGCTGAATCAACGCTAGCACCAGGTAGCCGAAGACCATGCCCGCCAGCAGATTGCCACCGCTGAAGTCCCCGGTCAGCACGACCCAGGCGAGTCCCAGCAACAGATTCCAGGCCGCTCCGATCATCGTGCTTCCCCTCCGGCATCGCCGAGCACGGCTTCGATGTAACGCTCTGGCGCCAGCAACTGGCTGGCCGATGTCTCGGCGAGGGCATACAGCGGCCCGGCATTGAGCCCGATGAACAGAGTGCAGAGCGCCAGCCCGGCCACCGGGGTCACCATCAGCCAGAGCTCACCTCGCTTGATCGCGGAACGCGGCGCGTCATCGTGCTCGCCGGGATCGGCCTTCCAGAAGACCTCGGACCAGAGCTTGATCATCGAGTACAGCGTCAACAGCCCCACCAGCAGCGCAATGAAGGTCACGCCATAGGCCTCGGCCTGGAGCCCCGCGCGGATCACGATGAACTTGGCGAAAAAGCCCGACAAGGGAGGCATGCCGGCCAGGGAAAGGGCCGAAATCAGGAACAATACCGCCAACCACGGATGCCGGCGATATACGCCTCCCAGGGCCTCGAGCCGATAGCTCCCGTACAGCCGATGCACGATACCGCTGATCAGAAACAGGTTCGCCTTCACGATGATATGGTGCGCGATATAGAAGACGCCGCCGATGACCGCCAGGGGCGTGAAGAGCGCCAGCCCCAGGATCATGTAGCCGATCTGGCTGACGATATGAAACGACAGGACTCGCCGAAACTCGTACTGTGCCGCGGCCCCCAGCACCCCGGAGAGCATGGTCAGTCCGGCTCCCCATAGCAGTACCTCATGGGTATACCCCGGACTGTGATGAAAGATCAGCGTGAAGACACGATAGAGCGCATAGACCCCTACCTTGGTGAGCAGACCGGCGAACAGTGCCGATACCGCCACCGGCGGCGTGTGATAGGACGCCGGCAACCAGAAGAACAGGGGAAACGCCGCCGCCTTGATGCCGAAGGCGACCAGGAACATCATCGCCAGCGCATCGACCATGCCGTTATCGTCCAGCCGGGGCAGACGCTGGGCAATGTCGGCCATGCTGAGGGTTCCGACCATGCTGTACAGCAACCCCACCGCGATCAGGAAGATCACCGACGACACCAGGTTGAGCGTGACGTACTTGATCGCCCCTTCCATCTGCGGCTTCTCGCTGCCCAGGATCAGCAGTGCGAAGGACGCCACCAGCATGACTTCGAACCAGACATAGAGGTTGAAGATATCCCCGGTGAGAAAGGCGCCTGTCACCCCGGCCAGCAACAGGTGCATCAGCGGGAAATAGCCGAAGGCCTCATGACCGCGCCCCGTGGTGGCCAGCGAGTACAACGCCACCGCAAATCCGATGATCCCGGTCAACACCACCATGATAGCGCCCAGCATGTCGGCCACCAGGCTGATGCCGAAGGGTGCCGGCCACCCCCCCATCTGCATCACCAGGATGCCGTCGCGATGCACCGTGGCCAGCAGCCAGATACTGGTGGCCAGCAACCCGGCAGTACCGAGCACGGCGATGAGACGCTGCATGCCCCGGGAACGCCAGAACACCAGCGACACGGCGCCGGCCAACAGCGGAATCAAGATGGGTAGCGCAATCTGAGGGTTCACGTATCGGTATCCTTCATCCGATCGAGATCATCGGCACGCACGACTTCCCAGGCCCGACGCACCAGCACCACGGCAAAGGACAAGACACCGAAGGCAATGACGATGGCCGTGAGGACCAATGCCTGCGGCAACGGATCGGCCACCACACCCGGTGGTGCCGACAGCCCTTCGGGCACCAGCGGTGGAGCCCCTCGCACCATCCCCGCCATGGAGAAGATCAACAGGTTGGCGGCATTGGAAAGCAGCATCAGGCCGATCACCAGTTTGACGATGGAGCGGCGCAGCATCATGTAGATCGCTGCGGCGAAGAGTACGCCGATCGTGACGGCCATCAACGATTCCATGATCCCCTCCTCAGTCTCGTGACTCGCCGGCGTGATCCGTATCGACCAGGGCAGTGATCGCCGTCAGCACCGAGCCGACGACAGCCAGATAAACCCCGATGTCGAAGACCAGTGGAGTGGATGCCTTGAAGCCAATCACCGGGATCGTCCACCACTGGGCGGTAAAGAAGGGCTCGCCGACCCACCAGGCCGGCAGGGTCGAGAACACCCCGAGCAGCAGCCCCATGGCCACCAGATCGCGAGGTGACACCTTGAGCATCTCGCTCAAGGCGCTGCGGCCATAGGCGAAGAAGTAGAGTGTGAAGGCACCGGAGGCCACCAGGCCGGCGATGAAACCGCCCCCCGGCTCGTCATGACCACGCAACAGCAGGAACACGGAGAACAACAGCTGCAGGGGCAACAGCAAGCGTGCCGCCACATTGAGGATCAGGGTGCCCGATCTAACCATTGCCGTCCCTCCCCCCGGTCAGGCCGCGACTCGCATCATGCTCGGCGGCGTGAAAACGCAGCATCGCGTGAACCCCGACCGCGGCCAGCGCCAGCACGAACATCTCGCCCAGCGTGTCGAGCGCCCGGAAATCCACCAGGATGACGTTGACGATATTGTGGCCGTGACCCAGTGGCTGGCTATTGGCCACCATGTAATCGGAGATGCGCGGCAGGCGCTGCCCATTCAGCACCGACAGCATCAACAGCGTCATCAGCGTGCCGAAGCTGCCCGCCACCACCAGGTCGCGCCATCGCTCCCGCGGTGTCGACAACCTCGCGAAGCGGGGCAGCCGGAAGAGCACCAGTACCAGCAGCACCACGGTCAGGGTTTCCACCAGCAATTGCGTGATCGCCAGATCCGGGGCGCTGAACAGCACGAAGATCAGGGCGATGGAAAACCCCATGATGCCGACGGCCGCCACGGCGGCCAGACGCGAACGCATCACGCAGGCCGTCAAGGCACCGGCCACCATCAGCCCCGCCACCACCATTTCATGGAAATAGGCATCGACCGAAAAGTCGATCGCCAGGGGGTGTCGAATCAGCAACGCATGTCCCACCAATCCCAGCAGGACCAGCAGCGTCATCACCAGATAATTGCGGACATGACCGTTCTGCAGAATGCGGGTCTGCCACTCGGCGACATGCACCATACCGGCCATCAGCAACTCGTAGCCACGTTCGGGGCCGTGGCGGATGACCGGGTCGAGATAGGCGAGCCGATGCCGAACCGCATCCCAGTGTCGGAAGACCAGCGCACCCAGCACCAGGCTCGCCACCGACAGTAACAATGGCAGATTGATGCCATGCCAGAGCGTCAGATGCACCGCCGGATCGACGGCACCCAGGCCATTCACGGTGGACTGCACCAGTGCGTCGAGCGTCCCGGGTGCCAGACCGAACAGCAAGGACAGCGCGGCCAGCAGTGCCGGACCGACGAGCATGCCGACAGGGGCTTCGTGGGGCGTTTCGGGGGTCTCACGCCGCTGCCCGAAGAACGGTCTCAGCGACACGACGGCCGCCACCGCCAACGTCAGAAAGGCCCCGGTGAAGGCCAGCAGCAGCATCAACCCGCCATGGTGATCGGCGGCAAGGACCGACTTCAGCATCAGTTCCTTGCCGAGAAACCCCAGCAGCGGCGGCATGCCCGCCAGCGACAGCGACGCGACACAGGCCACCACCGCGGTTTTCGGCATCACACGACGCAGGCCCCCCATGGTAGTGACATCCTGGGTACCGGTCGCGTGATCGAGGATACCCGCCACCATGAACAAGGCGCCCTTGTACAGCGAATGGGCCAGCAGAAAGGTCACGAAGGCGACCAGGGCCCCTTCGGTACCGATGCCCAGCAGCATGGTCAGGGTGCCCAACGCCATCACCGTCGAATAGGCGAGGAGTTTCTTGAGGTTGGTATGACGAATGGCCAGGAAGGCCCCCGTCGCCATGGTCAGTGCCCCCACCAACGAAAGCGTCGTCTCCCAGAGCCCGGTCCCGCCCAGGGCCGGATGCAGGCGCGCCAGCAGGTAAATCCCGGCCTTGACCATGGTGGCGGAGTGCAGATAGGCGGAAACCGGCGTGGGCGCGGCCATGGCATTGGGCAGCCAGAAATGGAAGGGAAACTGGGCCGACTTGGTGAAGGTACCGATCAAGACGCAGACCAGCAGCGGCGTATAGAGGTCATGCCCGACGAGTTGCGCGCCACGCTCATTGAGCACGGACAGTGACCAGCTATCGCCTGCCTGGGCCAGCATGACGATGCCCGCCAGCAGTGCCAGCCCGCCCCCGACGGTAACGAAGAGCCCCTGCTGAGCCGATTTCCGGGCCACGGGATCGGTATGATGAAAGCCGATCAAGAGGTAGGAGGTGATGCTGGTGAGTTCCCAGAAGACGAACAGCGCCACCAGGTTATCGGCCAGCACCAGGCCCAGCATCGACATCATGAAAGCGATGATCACCACCAGGAAGCGAGGGAGATCTCGCTCTCCCTTCAGATACCCCCCCGTGTAGACCAGGATCAACGCCCCGATCACGGTGATCAGCATGGCAAACAGCCAGGCCAGGCCATCGATCAGGAAGGTCAGGGTGATATCCAGTCCCGGCACCCAGGCCCACTCCAGCAGCAGGGTGTCACCCGCCGCAATGACCGGCCATTGAGCAAGCAGCCACACCGCAATACCTGCCGGCAGCAAGGCCATCACGAGCGGTGTCCGCGCACCAAGCCAGTGATGCAGCAATGGCGCCAATCCCGCCAGCACGAATCCTGCCAGTATTGCGAGCTGCATGAGATGCCCTCTCCTGCCGACCGGGATTCCCCCATGGCCCGCTCGACTCTAAAGAGTTTCATCACTTGAAGGCAAGAGAGGGGGCGAGACGCGTCCATTTTGCGTTAGAGTAGAAAACAAATGCCATTGATGGGCCTGTTCACCCCAGGGACGGACGCGCCGCCCGGCGCCTGTCGTCGACCGCTCCCATGGCGGGACAGCACCCTTGGCCACACGCACACGCGAAGGATGACCGGTCGATGACATTGCTCTGGATAGCATTGCTGCCCCTTGCCGGGGTGCTGGTGCCGGCACTCGGCGCACGCCTCGAGCGCCCCACCTGCTCACTGATCACGGCACTATTGCCAGCCGTGGCCCTGCTGCTCACCCTGGCGCAGGTTCCCGCCCTCGTCGAAGGCGAGTCGCTTCGCTTCGCTGTCGACTGGGTGCCGTCGCTGGGGCTCGAGCTGGCCTTCCGGCTGGATGGCCTTTCGGTGCTCTTCAATCTGCTGATCCTGGGCATCGGCCTGCTGATCCTGCTCTATGCCCATTACTATCTGGCGCCCGAGGAACCCTACGGGCGTTTCTATGCCTACCTGATTCTCTTCATGTCCTCCATGGTCGGCATCGCCATGGCCGACAACCTGCTGTTGCTGTGGATGTTCTGGGAACTCACCAGCCTGTCGTCCTTCCTGCTGATCGGTTTCTGGTCACATCGCAGCGACGCCCGCAAGGGCGCGCGCATGGCGCTGGCGGTCACCGGCGCCGGTGGCCTCGCCCTGCTCGCCGGGTTTCTGCTGCTCGGCGACATCGTCGGCAGCTTCGACATGAACCGGGTCCTGGCCGGTAGTGATGCCATCCTGGCCGATGACCGCTACCCCCTGGTACTCGGCCTGGTCCTGCTCGGCGCCTTCGCCAAGTCGGCCCAGTTTCCCTTCCATTTCTGGCTACCCCATGCCATGGCCGCGCCCACGCCGGTCTCGGCCTACTTGCACTCCGCCACCATGGTCAAGGCCGGGATCCTGTTGATGGCCCGCCTCCACCCGGCCATTGCCGGCAGCGAACTGTGGACCCTGGTGGTCACCCTGGTCGGCATGACAACCCTGCTCTACGGTGCCTGGTTCGCGCTGATGAAGACCGACCTCAAGGGCATCCTGGCCTTTTCCACGGTCAGCCATCTGGGCCTGATCACCGCTCTGCTGGGGATCGGTACGCCCATGGCAGTGCTGGCCGCACTGTTCCATATTCTCAATCACGCCACCTTCAAGGCGGCGCTGTTCATGAGCGCAGGGATCATCGATCACGAAACCGGCACCCGTGACCTATCGCGCCTCGGCGGCCTGCGCCGGGCCATGCCGGTCACCGCCCTGCTGACGTCGATCGTCGCGGCGGCCATGGCCGGCGTCCCCCTGCTCAATGGCTTCATCTCCAAGGAGATGTTCTTCACCAGCGCCACCGAGGCCAACATGCTCGGCGGCATCAGCTGGCTCTTGCCGGTACTGGCCACCCTGGGCGGCGTCCTGTCGGTCGCCTACTCGCTACGCCTGGTATATGCCGTCTTCTTCAAGCCTGCGCGGGAAGCGCCCCCCAGGTCGCCCCACGAACCGCCTCGCCTGATGCGGGCGCCGGTCGAACTGCTGGCCGTACTCTGCATCCTGGTCGGACTGCTCCCCTCCCCGCTGGCCGGAGGCCTGCTCGACCTGGCCACTCAGTCGGTGCTCGGCGAACCCATGGAGTTTCATCTGGCCATCTGGCATGGCGTCAACCTGCCGCTGCTGATGAGCCTGATCGCCCTGCTTGCCGGGGTCGGCACCTATCTGGGGCATCGCTACCTCCGGCGCTTCCTCAAGGGCTTCAAGCCGGTGGATGCCCGCCTGGTGTTCGAAGGCGCGGTACAGCGCACCGGCCGTTATGCCGAGACACTGCTGGGACGCTTCGACAACGCTTCTCTCCAGCGCTACATGAGCCTGCTGCTGCTCACCGCGCTGGTACTCGCCGGCCTGGGCCTGTTCATGATGCCGAGTCTGGCCGGGGACAAGCCGCCCAGCGATATCGACGGTGTACTGCTGAGCGGCGCCCTCCTGTTGATGTTCAGCGGCATCGCCACCGTGGCCACACATCGCTACCGTCTGATCTCGCTGCTCATGCTGTCGATGGTGGGGCTGCTGGTCTCGTTGACGTTCGCCCGCTTCTCCGCTCCCGACCTGGCCCTGACCCAGCTATCGGTGGAAGTGGTGACCATGATTCTGTTGATGCTCGCGCTGTTCTTCCTGCCCCAGAAGACGCCTCGCGAATCCTCGATGCCACGCAACCTGCGTGATGTCGTGCTGGCCTCCGCACTGGGCATGGTCATCGCCAGCCTCAACTACGCCGTTCTGACCCGCGACAATGCGAGCATCTCCGGCTTTTTCATCGACAATAGCGTGCCCGGCGGCGGCGGCCACAATGTGGTCAACGTCATTCTGGTCGACTTCCGTGGCTTCGATACCCTGGGCGAGATCACCGTGCTGGCGATCGCTGGCCTGGCGATCTTCAAGCTGCTCAACCGCTTGCGCCTGTTCATGCCGCACAGTGATGTCGAAGGCCGACTCTGGTCACCGGATCGTTATCCGATGATCCTGACCACCATCTCCCAGGCATTGCTGCCCCTGGCCCTGCTGGTCTCCGTCTTCATCTTCCTGCGCGGCCACAACCTGCCCGGCGGTGGCTTCATCGCCGGCCTGATTACCGCCGTGGCCCTGATCCTGCTCTACATGGCCCGGGGCGTGGAGTGGGCCCAGTCCCGCCTGGACTTCCAGTATCAGCCCGTCGCCATTGCCGGGGTCGGCCTGGCCACGCTGACCGGCATCGGCAGCTGGCTGTTCGGCCATCCCTTCCTGACGTCGTCCTTCGGCCACTTCCACCTGCCGGTGATCGGCGACTTCGAACTGGCCACTGCCATGATCTTCGACCTCGGCGTCTACCTGGCCGTGGTCGGCGCAACGCTGATGATCCTGGCCAACCTCGGCAAGCTGACCACGCCCCACCGGCCGAGCAAGGAAAGCGATACCGCGACCCCCAGCGAGGAGACGAGCTGATGGAAAGCCTGTATGCCATCACCACCGGCGTGCTCAGCGCCTGTGGCCTCTATCTGACACTACGGGGCAGGACTTTCCCCGTGGTGGTCGGCCTGACCCTGTTGTCCTATGCGGTCAACCTCTTCCTGTTCTCCATGGGGGGACTGACCACCGATGGCGCGGTCGTCGTCAACGGTGATGCCGATTACGCCGACCCGCTTCCCCAGGCTCTGGTGCTGACTGCCATCGTCATCGGCTTCGCCATGACCGCCTTCGCGGTCATCCTCGCCATGCGTGCTCGGGGCGACATGGGCAACGACCATGTCGATGGCCGGAAACACGAGGATCGTGAGGAGTCACACCGGTGATACAGCATCTGATCGTCCTGCCCATTGTTCTGCCACTCGTCATGGGCGTCATCCTGCTGCGCTCGCGGTTCGGCAGCACGCGCTTCAAGCGCATCGCAAGCGTCGTTGCCACTCTGGCACTGACCGTCATCAGCCTGGCGCTGCTGCTGCGCGCCGCCGATGGCGAGATCGCCTACTATGCCCTCGGCGGCTGGCAGCCCCCCTTCGGCATCGTGCTGGTGCTGGATCGGCTCTCGGCCCTGATGGTGATGCTCACCTCGGTTCTGGCAATCGGCTGCGTGGTCTTCGCCTGCGGTGGCGACGACGAGCGAGGCAGCAACTTCCATGGGCTCTTCCAGCTCCAGTTGATGGGCATCAACGGTGCCTTCCTGACCGGCGACCTGTTCAACCTCTTCGTCTTCTTCGAGGTGCTGTTGCTGGCCTCCTATGCCCTGCTGCTGCATGGCGGCGGCAAGTCACGCATCCAGTCGGCCGTGCACTACGTGGTGCTCAACCTGGCCGGTTCGGCGCTGTTCCTGATCGCCGTGGGGGTCCTCTATGGCGCCACCGGCACCCTCAACATGGCCGACATGGCAGTACGGCTCGGCGAACTGCCTGCCGAACGCAGTGGCCTGGTCACCGCCGGCGCCCTGCTGCTGCTGGTCGTCTTCGGACTCAAGGCCGCCATCCTGCCGCTCTACTTCTGGCTGCCTCGGGCCTATGCCGCCGCGCCGGCACCGGTTGCAGCATTGTTCGCCATCATGACCAAGGTCGGCGTCTACGCCATCCTGCGCGTCTACTCCCTGGTCTTCGGCCAGAATGCCGGTGAACTCACCTCACTCGATCAGCCCTGGGTGTGGTGGATGGCGCTCGCCACCCTGGTCGCCGCGACCATCGGCGTTCTTGCCGCACGGGATCTGCGCCTGCTGGTCGCCTACCTCGTCCTGGTGTCCGCCGGCACCCTGCTCGCTGGCGTCGGCATGGATACGCCGGAGGCCACTGCTTCACTGCTCTATTATCTCGTGCATACCACCCTGGTGACCGGGGGGCTCTTCCTGCTGGCGGACATGATCGGCCAGCAGCGCGGCAAGGCCGGTACCCGCATCGTCAAGGGCCGACCGCTGACGCAGGGGGGCGCCCTGGCGGGTCTGTTCTTCCTCGGCGCGGCAGCCGTTGCCGGCCTGCCTCCCCTCTCCGGCGCCATCGGCAAGGCATTGTTGCTGCATGCCGCCGACGCCGGGCAACGCCCCTGGCTCTGGCCCATTCTGCTGATCAGTGGCCTGTGCGCCATCATTGCCCTGTCTCGTGCAGGGTCGACACTGTTCTGGCGCAGCCATGAAGGCGAACGAGGGGGCGAGCGCCTGCCTCGTCAACAATGGGCCGGCGTGAGTCTGCTGCTCGCCACCTCGCCGCTGCTGGTGGCCCTGGCAGGGCCGGTCAGCGACTATACGCGAGCCACCGCCGACCAGTTGAGCAACCCCGATGCCCTGGTGAGCGCGTTACTGTCCGATAACGGAGGCGCCCCATGATCAAGCCCCGACGCTGGCTTCCCATTCCCCTGCTGTCGTTGCTGCTGCTGGCGGTATGGTTGCTGATGGTACGCAGCCTGTCACCGGGCCATATCCTGCTGGGCAGTGTCCTGGCATTGGTCATTCCGCTGTATACCTACCGCTTCTGGGACGTCCAGCCGAGCGTCCGCCGGCCAGGCCTGCTGCTGCGCTTCGTGTTCCGTGTACTGGGCGACATCATCGTCGCCAATTTCCAGGTCGCCTGGTTGATCATCAACCCCTGGCGACGCACACGCCCCCACTTCGTGGAATATCCGCTGATGCTGCAGGAACGCTTCACCATCACCCTGCTGGCCAACACCATCAGCCTGACGCCAGGCACGGTATCGGCCAACCTGCGGATGGATGGCGATACTCTGCTGATCCATGCCCTGGACGTGGAGGATGACGAAGCGCTCATCGAACAGATCCGCGAGCGCTATGAGCGGCCGCTCAAGGAGATCTACGAATGCTAGATATCGCGCTGAAGATCAGCCTGGCCCTGGTGCTGATCGCCATCGTGCTCAACACCTATCGCCTGTCGGTCGGTCCCGACATGCCGGACCGTATCCTGGCACTGGATACCATGTACGTGAACTCCATCGCACTGATCGTGCTGATGGGGCTATGGCTCAACACCAAGACATACTTCGAGGCCGCATTGCTGATCGCCATGCTCGGTTTCATCAGTACCGTGGCCGTGTGCAAATACCTGTTGCGCGGCGATATCATCGAATAGCGGGAGCAAGCCACCATGTCGATCTATGTCCTTCTGGAAGGCGTGATTTCATTCTTCCTGATCGCCGGCGGCGCCTTCATCTTCATCGGCTCGCTGGGCATGACCCACCTGCGGGACTTCTACATGCGCCTGCATGGTCCCACCAAGGCCACCACCATGGGCATCGGCTGCATCCTGGTCGCCTCGATGCTCTACTTCGGCATCATCGACAGCTACCCCGTGATCCAGGAGCTGCTGATCGCCCTGTTCCTGTTCATCACCGCCCCCGTCAGTGCCCACCTGCTCGCCAAGACAGGGCTCCACCAGCAGCTCAAGCGCGTGGAAAAGACCCAGGGGCAACCCGCCGAGTTACGGGACGAGGAAGTCGGGAAAACGCCGGTGCCTCACCACTCCGAAGCCGGACACGACTAAGGAGAAGCCGCTTACATGCTGTGCGTGCAAATCGCTGTGTATAGCCGCCATTCCTGGCGGCTACCCTGCGGATCCGTCTGAAGACGGTTCAAATTCGTTCCTGGCGAATTTGTGCGCGGTGCTTGAAAGCTCGCCTAACGACCTCCGACTTATAGCCAGCCGGCGAGCTCCCGTTCGACGATGGCCGTCAGGGCCTGGATGTGATCGTCGCGGGCGTTGAGACACGGCACGTAGGTGAAGGTCTCGCCACCGGCATCGAGAAAGGCGCCGCGAATTTCCTCTTCGATCTCCTCCAGGGTCTCCACGCAGTCGGCGGAAAAGGCCGGCGACACCACGGCGATGTGCCGTTTCCCCTGCCGGGCAAGCTCGGCGACATGCTCCACGGTGGCAGGCCCCACCCACTGCTCGGGGCCGAACTTCGACTGGAAGGTGGTGACGATGGCATCGTCATCCAGCCCCAGTTGTTCCTGCAGCAACCGTGTCGTCTTGCGGCAGTGGCAATAATAGGGGTCGCCCTCGTCGAGAAAGCGCTTGGGAACGCCATGGTAGGAGGCCACCAGCACCTCGGGCCGGGTGCCGGCGGCGGCATAGGCCTCGCGTACTGAAGCACTCAATGCCTCGAGATAGGCCGGATGCTCGAAATAGGCCGGCACGGTCCGAATCGCCGGCTGCCACTTGAGTTTCATCAAGGTCCGGAAAGCCTGGTCGTTGGCCGTCGCGGTCGTCGGCGAGCCGTACTGCGGGTACAGCGGAAAGAACAGGATTCGTTCACAACCATTGGCCTGCAGTCGCTTCAGGACACTCTCGACCGATGGGTTGCCGTAGCGCATGCAGAACGCCACCTCGAGGCGATCTCCATAGGTACGTTCGAGTTGCGTCGCGAGCTTGTCGGTCTGTTCGCGCGTGATGGTCAACAGGGGGCTTTCGTCCCTTTCCCGATTCCAGATGCCACGATAGGCCTTTCCGGAGGCGAAGGGACGGCGACTGAGAATCACCAGTTGCAACAGCGGCTGCCACAGCCAGGGAGAATAGTCGACGACACGGCGGTCGGAGAGAAATTCGCTGAGGTAACGCCGCACCGACCAGTAGTCGGTCGCGTCCGGGGTCCCGAGGTTGGCCAGAACCACGCCGACCTTGCCCCCCACCGTCTCGGGATGCCCATCAGGCGTCTGCGAAGAGGGTGCCATGTCCGCGGGGTGTGCCATGTCGAGGTCTCCTGTGATGCGGGGCGATGCGCGTCCCACAAGGATATCATCGACGGTTCAGGCGACAGAATAGCGTTATACTATCAAGGTAATTTGTACAAGAATCGATCAAGAATGGACACGGCGCGATGGGAAGCAACTTCGGGCCGGCTGCCAGCGCAAACCGTATACCGCAGCACCGAAGGTCGATGACGCTGTTCATGAGGAGAGTCGAAGGGGGCATATCGGCTCGCCAGTACCGGAGCCGAATGTCGTGGTCGGGATATCAGTGGGAAGGGGTCATACAGGGGACGCTGTGCCGTTCAGAAGACCAGGGGCATGCGCGCGTTCAGGGGGTCCTGATAACGAGCTCGGTGACCGATCATCTCGTCCTCGGGCACCTGTTCCACCAGGTAGGCGCGATGAATGTCGGCCCGCTTGAGCTCCAGATAGACGTCGTCCAGGGAACGGAACAGTACCGGCTTGCCGGCACGGGTCAGCATGTGACGCTGGCCTTCCACATCCTCGAGTTCCACCTGGTAGAACCGGTTGCCAGCATGACCGATCACGCGGATTTCGAAATTGTCGTGCCGGGCCACGAAGCCCTTGAGTTCGTTGAGGTCCATGAGTCCCTCCATCAGAGAGTCGGGTTGGGTGGATCGGCTCCAGCGTGGCGATAGCGCATGACACTCGGATGACCGATCCATGTCGTCTCTATGACTGATGACGGGACCCCGGGGTTCCTTACTGGTATTCCGAGGGATCGATGGCCTTGCCAAGGGAGTTGCGGTCAACCCAGTTGCCGGCCTTGGTCTCCTTGTAACGCAGCACGACCCGGTCACCGATCGAAACGGGCAACTCGGCATCCTCGGTCTGGTAGCTGTAACTCTCGCCATCAACGACCAGCTGGTAGCGGTACAGGTCCGGCATACCCAGCCATTCCTTGAACGGCCCTTCCCGCTCGACCGATTGCAGTTCGCCGCGGGCCTCGAGCTTAGGGGCGCGGCGACGATTGCCGCGCCGGAATCCGCCTGCCATGATGCTTCTCCAGTCTGTTGTCGGGGAGTCGGATTATACGGGGCTCGTCCGTCGGCTCAAGCGTCGCGGCTCACTCGCCGAAGCCTCCCCCGTAGCTGTCCGGCGCGAGATCCTCGAAGCGCGTGTACTTGCCGATGAAAGCCATGTGCACCGTGCCGATGGGGCCATTACGCTGCTTGCCGATAATGACTTCAGCCAACCCCTGATTGTCCGGGTTATCCGGATTGTAGACCTCATCACGATAGACGAAGCCGATGATATCGGCATCCTGCTCGATGGCGCCGGACTCGCGCAGGTCCGACATCACCGGACGCTTGTTGGGCCGCTGCTCCAGGGAGCGGTTGAGCTGCGACAGCGCCACCACCGGACAGCCGAACTCCTTGGCCAGCCCTTTCAGCGAGCGTGATATTTCCGAGATCTCACCGGTACGGTTCTCGGAGAAGCCGGGGATCTGCATCAACTGCAGATAGTCGATCATGATCAACGATAGGTTGCCGTGTTCACGCACCACCCGCCGGACGCGCGAACGCATCTCGTTGGGCGACAGAGCCGCCGTATCGTCGATGAAGAGCTGCTTGTCCTTGAGCAGGTTCACCGCCGAGGTGAGCCGCGGCCAGTCTTCGTCCTCGAGCTGGCCGGTGCGCACCCGCGTCTGATCGATGCGACCGAGCGACGACAGCATCCTCAGCATCAAGGCCTCCGCCGGCATTTCCATGGAAAACACCATCACCGGCTTGTCGCTGGAAATCACCGCATGCTCGACCAGGTTCATGGCGAAGGTGGTCTTGCCCATCGAGGGTCGTCCGGCAACGATCACCAGGTCCGAAGGCTGCAGGCCGGACGTCATGTCGTCGAGATCCCGGAAGCCGGTAGAGAGCCCGGTCATCTCGCCCTGCATGTTGAACAGTTCGTCGATGCGATCCACGGCCTTGGCCAGCAGATCGCTCATGCCGATGGGGCCACCGGACTTGGGTCGCTCTTCGCTTATCTGAAAGACCAGTCGCTCGGCTTCGTTGACGAGCTCGTCGGCAGGACGCCCCTGGGGGGCAAAGGCGCTTTCCGCCACCTGGTTGGCGGCACGGATCAACTTGCGAAGCGTGGCCCGTTCGCGAACGATATCGGCGTAGGCGCGAATATTGCTCGCCGAGGGGGTATTGCGCGCCAGCTCCGCCAGATAGGCCAGCCCCCCTACGGTGTCCAGTTGATCGCGCCCCTCCAGCGCTTCCGACATCGTCACCACGTCCATGGGGCGCGCTTCCTCGGCGAGCTGGCCCATGACGTTGAAGATCAGGCGATGCTCATAGCGGTAGAAATCATCCGCCACCAGCCGGTCGGCCACATTGTCCCAGGCCGGGTTGTCGAGCATCAGCCCACCGAGTACCGACTGTTCGGCCTCCAGCGAGTGAGGGGGCACCTTGAGCGCCGCGGTTTCCTTGTCGAACTCGAGGGGTTCATTCATGACGGCGAGGCCTTTGGCGAAATCGGCGCCACCATTCTACCCGAAGGGGAAAGATGACCCCATGCCTGGGTGGTGGCGATCCAGCGATCAAAAAAGGGGCGCGAGGTTACCCCTCGCGCCCCTGGACATCAACGTGGACGTCGCTGGTCGGGGTTACTCGCCCACGACCACCACGCGCACGGTGGCGTCGACTTCGGCATGCAGGTGCAGGTCGATGTCATACTCGCCGGTCTGGCGAATCGGTCCCTGCGGCATGCGGACTTCGCTCTTGGCCACCTCGATGCCGGCAGAGGAAATCGCCTCGGCCAGATCACGCGGACCAATGGAACCGAACAGCTTGCCTTCGTCGCCGCTCTTGGCGACCAGCGACAGCTCGATGTCGTTGAGCTGTTCGGCGCGAGCCTCGGCCTCGGCCTTGCGCTCGGCCGCTTCGGCCTCGAGCTCGGCGCGCTGGGCCTCGAATGCCTCGATGTTGTCCTTGGTGGCCGGTACGGCGAGACCGTAAGGCACCAGGTAGTTACGGCCATAACCGGGCTTGACGTTGACCTGGTCACCCAGACCGCCCAGCTTGCCAATCTTGTCGAGCAGAATGACTTCCATCTCGTTAACCTCTTGTCAGTGGCCTCGGCCGAGTCGTGCACGGAAATCCGCGAACGAATCCAGCAGGGCCACGAGCAGCACGATGAGAATCATGGGCCAGGTGAAGATCAGCAGGACATAGAAGATGCCCAGCCACACCCCATGCATTCCCTTCAATCCAATAAAACCGTGTACCAGCGCGATGCCGGCCACCAGCAGCGGAACCCAGACCAGCATGCCCAACCCGGGCAGGTCGAGCACCACGCCGACAAGGCCAACCCCGAACAGCACCAGCAGTTCACGAGGCGCCAGGCGCAGGGCATGAAACTCCTCGCGAAAGCCCCCGGGATTATAGAGCCCGGCCTGCCAGCCCCTGGCCAGCGCCAGGCATCCTACCGCCACCAGCAGTACCACCAGGCCGGTAACACCGCCGATCAGCAGATTGGCGAGTTGCCTGGTATCCACGCCCTGACTGGCCAGATCGTCGAGCATCGTCGCGATCTCGGGCGCGCCCTGGCGTAGTTGCTCCAGCAGAGGCTCGACGCCACCGGGTGGCAGGAAGACCCCCAACTGGATCATCAGTGCCCCTCCCAGGGCACCGACGATCAGGGCTTCGCTCCAACGCATGCGGGAGCGCAGCACTACCGCCATCAGGGTCACCAGCAGGACGCTGGCCAGGGGGATCACATCCCCCTGGCTCCACCACCAGCCCGCCGGCAAGGCGGCGGCGACGATCACCGGTAGCGCCGATGACAGCCCTCTCCGCAAGGTGACCAGGGCGGCGATGGCCGCCCCCAACCAGAACAGCCAAGGCACCAGAGTGCCCACGGCTGCGCCGATCGTCGCCTGGGGCAACCCCTGCATCAGCCATCGAGCGACAGGCAGCATCGGGTCGCCAGCTTACTGGTGGCTATCGGTGTAAGGCAGCAGCGCCAGGTAGCGTGCCCGCTTGATGGCGGTGGACAGCTGACGCTGGTAGCGAGCCTTGGTACCGGTAATACGGCTGGGAACGATCTTGCCGGTCTCGGTGACGTAGGCCTTGAGCGTGTCCAGATCCTTGTAGTCGATCTGCTTCACGCCTTCGGCGGTGAAACGGCAAAACTTGCGGCGACGGAAAAAGCGTGCCATGTGAAGACTCCTTCAGACGTGCGATGGTTGGGCTCAGGCAGACTCGGCGGCGCGCGGCTTTTCGTCGCGACGCGCACGCTTGTCCTCGGCCGGCTTCATCATCGGTGAAGCTTCGGTGATGGCTTCCTTGCAGCGCACCACCAGGCTGCGAATGATGGCATCGTTGAAGCGGAAGATGTTCTCGATCTCATCGAGAGTCTCGCCGCTGCACTCGACGTTCATCAGCACGTAGTGAGCCTTGTGGATCTTGTTGATCGGGTAGGCCATGTGACGGCGCCCCCAATCCTCGAGACGATGCACGGTTCCGCCGTTCTCGGTGACGATGCCGGTATAGCGCTCGACCATCGCCGGGACCTGCTCGCTCTGGTCCGGGTGGACCATGAAGACGATCTCGTAATGACGCATGGATTCTCCTTGCGGTTTGGCAGCTTCCGGTGGAGGCGTTGTGCACCCCAGGGGAAGCAAGGAGGTGATTCTCGGAATATACGACGCCCGCTCGCTGGACGAACGGGCGCAAGTATTCTATAGACTGCGCGGAATGCACGCAAGCCAAAGGCCCGCACTCAAGGAGTATCGCCGTTAAGCGTTGTCGCTCGGGCTGATTCCTCGCCAGATCCAACTGCGATAGCCCGGCTCGCCGCTCGTAGCTCGTCGCTCGTGACTAAGCCGGTACAAAGGTCAGCGCCAGCCCATTGTTGCACCAGCGCAGCCCGGTGGGCTCGGGCCCATCCTCGAACACATGGCCCTGATGGCCGCCACAACGGGCACAGTGGTACTCGGTACGCGGTATCAGCAGCACCAGGTCCAGCTTGGAGAGCAGGTGTCCCTCGATGTGGGTGAAGAAACTCGGCCAGCCGGTTCCGGAATCATACTTCATGCCGCTTTCGAACAACGGTAGGTCACAACCGGCGCAGTGGTAGGTCCCGTCTCGGGTCTCCTTGTCCAGCGGACTGGAAAAGGCCGGCTCGGTGCCCGCTTCCCGCAGCACCTCGAACTGCTCCTCGGTAAGCCGCTCCCGCCACTCGGCCTCGCTGAGTTCGAGCGTCTCGAGGCCAGGCGCCGGGGACAGATCCGGCTTGGGGCGGGCACTGGCCAGGCTCGGGGCCAGACCAGCCAGGCCCCCGAGTCCCAACAGGCCGAGAAAGTGACGACGCTGCATGGCACGACTCCTCTTTCAGAGAGTGGTCCACCGGCTCGTGACAGACCCGCCGACGCCAGCCGTCACGAAAAAGCGGAAAGGGTTTCCCCTCTCCGCTTTCGACCTTTCGGAAGCGCCGTCGTTCGGCGTCGTCCATGACGGCGCCGTCGGAACGGCTCAATCGAGACAGGGACCTGCCTTGACGATTGCCTCGCTGACCCCGTCGAACTTCTTGAAGTTATCGACGAACTTGGCGGCCAGCTCCTCGAGATGGCGGTCATAGGCCGCCTGGTCGGACCAGGTCTCGCGCGGGTCGAGCAGACGGGAGTCGACGCCCGGCACGGCCGTCGGCACGTCCAGATTGAGGCCCTCGATGCGCTTGGTTTCCACATCGCGCAGCACACCGGACTGGATGGCATGGATGATAGCGCGGGTGGTGGGGATGGAGAAGCGAGCGCCGCCCTCTCCATAGGCACCACCGGTCCAGCCGGTGTTGACCAGATAGACCTGGGCATCCTTCTCGGCCACTCGCTTGATCAGCAGGTCGGCATACTCCCGGGCCGGACGCGGGAAGAAGGGAGCACCGAAGCAAGTGGAGAAGGTGGCCGCCAGCCCCTCGGAGGACCCCATTTCGGTGGACCCGACCTTGGCGGTATAGCCGGACAGGAAGTGGTAGGCCGCCGCTTCCTTGGAGAGCACGGAGACCGGTGGCAGCACACCGCTCATGTCGCAGGTCAGAAAGACGATGGCATTCGGTTCGCCGGCACGATTCTCGACGACTCGTTTCTCGACGTGCTCGAGCGGATAGGCGGCTCGCGAGTTCTGGGTCAGGCTGTCATCGGCATAATCCGGCTGACGGCGATCGTCGAGGACCACATTCTCGAGCACGGTACCGAACTGAATGGCATTCCAGATCACCGGCTCGTTCTTTTCGGAAAGGTCGATGCACTTGGCATAGCACCCACCCTCGACGTTGAAGACGGTCCCCACGCCCCAGCCATGCTCGTCGTCACCGATCAGAAAGCGCGACGGATCGGCGGACAGGGTCGTCTTGCCGGTCCCGGAAAGGCCGAAGAACAAGGTGGTCTCGCCATCTTCGCCGACGTTGGCACTGCAATGCATGGGCAGCACATCGGACGCCGGCAACAGGAAGTTCTGCACCGAAAACATCGCCTTCTTCATCTCGCCGGCGTAGCGCATGCCGGCAATCAACACCTTCTTCCGGGCGAAGTTGATGATCACGGTGCCATCGGAGTTGGTGCCGTCTCGCGCCGGATCGCACTCGAAGAAGGGCGCATTGAGGATGGTCCATTCATCCTTGGCCGATGGATTATAGGGCTCGGGGCGCACGAACATGGTACGACCGAACAGGTTGTGCCAGGCCGTTTCGGTGGTCACGCGGACCGGCAGGTAGTGGACCGGATCGCTGCCCACGTGCAGTTCGGAGACATAGCGCTCACCGGTCCCCAGATAAGCCTCGACACGGCCCCACAGGGCATCGAACTTGTCGGCATCGAACGGGCGGTTGACACTGCCCCAGTCGATCTGGCCGCTGGTGGACGGCTCATCGACGATGAAACGATCCTTGGGCGAGCGACCGGTGCGCTGACCGGTATTCACCACCAAGGCGCCATTGGCCGCGAGACGGCCTTCGCCATTGGCCACGGCACGCTCGATCAACTCGGCGCTGCTGAGGTTGACGTGGGCGGTGGCGGACTGCGCACTGGCAGCCTGTGGAACGGCTTGAGTCGTGGTCATGTCGGTTCCTGGGCCTTGCGGCCAATTCTCTCTCGTTTGCCGGGCGTCCTGGACGCGTGTCTCCCCACCCTTCGAACGCCGCATGCGGTTACCCGTCTCGTGTTCGGCGACGCCCGAGTCGAGGGTGAGTGGCGCGCATTATGGCAAAAACCCGGCCTGCGGGAAACGCCGACGTTGACCGACGTTCTTGTAGTTTTACTACTACATCAAGACCGATAACCTCACGATCCAGCCCGGCGAGATTGTCCCCAGGACTCAGTGAACCGTCGGCGGAGGCCCATCCGGATCGTCGAGCATCGCCTCCACCTCGGCAACGGTAAACTGGTAGCGGGTATGACAGAAGTGGCACTGGGTCGCGATACCGCCCTGTTCGGCCAGGATGTCACGCAGCTCCTCGTCGCCAAGGCTCAGCAGGGCCCCGGCGATGCGCTCACGGGAACAGCTGCAACCGAAATACAGCGCCTTGGGATCGAATACCCGCACCTGTTCCTCGTGGAAGAGGCGGTGCAGCAAATCGCGCTGTTCCAGCGACAAGAGTTCGTCGGCGGTGAGCGTGGCGGCCAGGTGCACCATGCGCTCCCAGGCATCCTCGTCCTGCCCTCGGGACTCGTCAGGCAAGCGCTGCAGCAGCAATCCGCCACAGCGCTGTCGGTCGGCGGCCAGCCAGAGTCGCGTGGGCAGTTGCTCGGAGCGACTGAAGTAATCTTCCAGACATCCGGCCAGACTGTCCCGCTCCAGCGTGACGATCCCTTGGTAGCGATGACCTTCTCGGGGGTCCAGGGTGATGGTGATCTGGCCTTCACCGAGCAATTCGGTAAAGCCGGCATCATCATCTGGAATCGCGGCTTCCTCGTCCAGCTGGGCGATGGCGCGCAGCTCGCCCCCGGGGTTCGATTCGGCCATCAGCAACGACAGCGCCCCCTTGCCCCGAACTTCGATGCTCATGGTGCCATCGAGCTTGACGGTCTCGGTGAGCAGCGCCACGGCAGCCAGCAGCTCGCCGAGCTGGCGAGTGACCGCCGGTGGATAATCGTGCCGCTCGAGAACCTCGGCATGCGCCTTCTCGAGGGAAACGATTTCACCACGGACATTGGTGTGGTCAAAGAGAAAACGTTGTATCTGGTCGGTCATGAATACTGCCTGATATGTATATCTGGACTTCGAGCTTCGAGCTTCGAGCTTCGAGCTTCGAGCTTCGAGCTTCGAGATTCGAGATTCGAGATTCGAGATTCGAGATTCGAGATTCGAGATTCGAGATTCGAGCAGCATACCTCTTGCTCCGATACGCTCAAGCTTACACCTCACCGCTCGCATCCCGTATCTCGGAGCTCGTTTCCCCCGAAGCGGCTATTCCCCGCCCTGCCCTCGCATGAAGCGCTTGATCTCGCGCCGCTCGCGCTTGTCGGGTCGCTTGAAGGGGTGTTGCATGGCCTGGTTGGCCTGTCGACGCCGCTCGGCTTCGCTTGTCCGGCGCGCCTCACTGGCGGATGTCTCGCGATACAGCAGACGTGCCTCGGGGGCACCGCGTCGCTGGTCCGACAACGCCACCACTTCGACTTCCCAGATGTCCCACCCCTGCGGCACCTTGATCAGCGCACCGATGTCGACATTCTTGCTGGTCTTGGCACGGCCGCCGTTGTAGTGCACCTTGCCGCCTTCGATGGCTTTCTTGGCAAGCGCCCGGGTCTTGAAGAAGCGTGCCGCCCAGAGCCACTTGTCGAGCCTGACGTTATCCATGCGCATCTCCCTCTGGCGGTAGATCCTCGGGCAACAGCGCCGCGAAACGATCCAGGGCGATGAAGGACTCGAGCTCGCGGCCCGGCCGCTGACTATCGGGTTGCAGGATGCCCAGCAGGTGACGAATACCGAACTCGCGGGCGCTCTCCAGCACCGAGGGATTGTCGTCGATGAACAGGGTACGGGCCGGGTCGAAGGGTTCCTCCTCCTGAAGCGCGAACCAGAACGCCTGCTCTTCCTTGGGCACCCCCAGATCGGCGGAGGAGACGATGGCATCGAGATACTCCTCGAGGCCGGTCAGCGGCAGTTTCAAGGCCAGGCTCTCGCGGTCGGCGTTGGTGGCCAGGACCACTCGGGGGTGGGCCTGCTTGAGCCAGGACAGGAAATCCAGGGCATCGCCGCGCAGGCCGATCAGGTGCTGGACCTCGCGCTTGAGCGCCAGGATGTCGACCCCGAGCTCACGGCGCCAATAAGCCAGGCTGTACCAGTTCAAGGTGCCCTGCTCGCGGATGATGCGCGCACGGACGTCCTCCTGGGTGGCCTCATCGAGTCGATGCAACTCCACGTAGCGCCGAGGCAGATGCTCGAGCCAGAAGTGGCTGTCGAAATGCAGGTCCAGCAGTGTGCCGTCCATGTCCAGCAGGACGGTATCAATGGCACGCCAGTCGATCATGAGCTCCTCGTGGGCGGCGCGATGGCGTCTCGCGAGTGTTGGACGTGATAGTGTAACCAATCGACATTGACGACGCATTTCGATGCCTCCATCGACTGGAGCCCCCATGACCGACCGCTACGCTAAACCCCATGTCCTGTCGCGACGCAGCGTCGCCACCAGCCGCCTGTTCAACATCGAGGAAATGGAGCTACGCTTCGCCAATGGCGCCGAGCGCACCTTCGAGCGGCTGGGCGGCAATGCCAGGGGCGGCGGCGCCGTGATGATCGTCGCCATGCCCGACCCCGAACATGTATTGCTGATTCGCGAGTACGCCGCCGGCCTCGAGGAATACGCCCTGACACTGCCCAAGGGCCTGGTGGACCCCGGCGAAGATGTCGTAACCGCCGCCAATCGCGAACTGATGGAAGAATGCGGGTTCGGCGCCCACCGCCTCGAGCCCCTGGTGGAACTGACCCTTGCCCCCAATTACATGCGCCACCGCATGCAGGTCATGCTTGCCACCGACCTCTATCCCAGGCGCCTGCCCGGCGACGAGCCCGAGCCGCTGATCGTGGAAACCCATGCCATCGACGAAATCGGCGCCCTGCTGACGAGGGACGACTTCCACGAGGCCCGGGCCATTGCGGCGCTTTTCATCGCCAGGGACAAGCTGCGCGCCGAGTATGCTGCCCCTTCTTCCCTGTGGTGAGAGCGCGCCGTCTCAGAGGGTGTTGACAAACTACTGCACTTGCCCATGCGGCGTTGAAATCAGCCTCAAAATGCTCATTTACCAGCTCGTAAACTCCGCTTTCTGACTCGTGACATCCTTGTCACTCGCTCTTCGAGCAGCAGAGCTGCCCAAATCGTCAGTCCTGACGATTTGTCGGCTGATTTCGCCTGGCCTGGCCGTCGCTCGTGACTTTTGTAAACACCCTCTCAGGTGCCGTTTCCACCGCCCTTGGTGTGAAGGAGTCGACGACGGACGCCATTGCCTTCCTTGAGCTTGACCCAGCGCCCCTGTCGATAACTGTCCAGCCCGGCCTCGAGCAGCGACATCGTGTCCAGGGCTTCTTCGGCCGTCACCGGCGGTGGTGTACCGCGCAGCAGCGTTTCGGCGATGCCGTCATAGTAGGCCCGGTAGTCCCCTGCCTCGCCGGGCAGTTCATGCTTGACCAGCGAGACTTCGCCACCCTGCCCTTCGTCGAGTGTCAGGCGACCGGGGCTATCATCCATGCCCCAGCCCACGTCCGGGGTGTCGCCGGCCTTGAGCCAGGCCTCCTGAGGGTCGAGACCATATTTCACGAAACTTCCCCGGGTGCCATAAACGGCAAAACGTGGTGTCGGTTCGGCCACCAGGGAGCTGGCACCGAGAATGACCCGTGTCCCCTCGTAATCCAGCACCGCCAGGAAGTCATCGTCGATCTCGGCCCCATCCCGCGCGGTCGACAACTCCAGCAGGATGGCACGAGGCATGCCGAACAGCTCTCGCGCCTGATCGAGCAAGTGAGGGCCCAGATCGAACCAGATCCCGCTGCCGGGCCGGTGATGATCCCGCCAACGATCGCCGACATGGGGCCGGAACCGGTCGAACCGCGACTCCAGGGCGGCGATCCGCCCCAGCCTGCCCTCAGTCAGCAACGACTTGAGCGTCAGGAAGTCGCTGTCCCAGCGACGGTTGTGGAAGACGCTGAGCAAGCGATCCACGTTGTCGGCATGCGATTTCAGTTGACGGGCCTCGGCCAGGGACACCGACATGGGCTTGTCGATCACCACATGCTTGCCGGCCGACAACGCCGACTTGGCCAGCGGAAAATGCGACTCATTGGGGGTGGCAATGACCACCAGGTCGATATCCGTGTCGGCAAACAAGGACTGGGGCTTGGCGTGCACGGTCACATGAGGATACACCGCCTGAACCTTGGCCGCGTCGCCGCTGACCACGGCGGACAATTCAAGGCCCGGCGCCGCCTGTATCAGCGGCGCATGAAAGGTTCTGCCGGCCATGCCGAAGCCGATCAGGCCAACGTTGAGGGTCTGAGTCTTCATACCAGGGCGTCCTAGCAACAACGATGGAGATCCCCCCGACAACGGGCCGGGGGAATCCGGGAGAACAGGATGTCAATCGAGCCTGGTCAGGTCGCGCACCGCCCCCTTGTCGGCGGATGTCGCCAGCAGGGCATAAGCCTTGAGCGCTGCGGAGACCTTACGCACGCGCTGGATGGACGGCTTCCAGGCATCACGGCCGCGGGCCTCCTGGGCCTGGCGACGCGCTTCCAGCTCGGCGTCGGAGAGCTGGACGTCAATGGTACGGCTGGGGATGTCAATGCGGATGACGTCACCACTCTCGACCAGGCCGATGGCGCCGCCGGCGGCGGCCTCCGGGGAGACGTGGCCGATCGACAGCCCCGAGGTGCCACCGGAGAAACGGCCGTCGGTGAGCAGCGCGCAGGCCTTGCCCAGCCCCTTGGACTTGAGGTACGAAGTCGGGTAGAGCATCTCCTGCATGCCGGGGCCGCCCTTGGGACCCTCGTAGCGGATCACTACCACCTCGCCTTCCTTCACCTCGCCGTCGAGAATGTGCTCCACCGCCTGGTCCTGGGACTCCACCACATGGGCCGGGCCCTCGAAGACCAGGATCGACTCGTCGACCCCGGCGGTCTTCACCACACAGCCATCCAGGGCGATATTGCCCTTGAGCACGGCCAGGCCACCCTCCCGCGAGAAGGCATGCTCGAGGTCACGGATGCAACCGGTGGCACGGTCGCCATCGAGGCTCGGCCAGCGAGCGCTCTGGGAGAAGGCTGTCTGGGTAGGAATGCCGCCGGGCCCGGCCCGATAGAATTCCACCACCTCGGGGCTCGGCGTGCGCATGATGTCCCATTCCTCGAGGGCCTCGGCCAGGCTGTCGCCGTAGACCGTCGGTACTCGGGTGTCCAGCACGCCCGCCCGGTCCAGTTCGCCGAGAATGGCCATGATGCCACCAGCGCGATGCACGTCCTCGATATGGTACTTCTGGGTGTTGGGCGCCACCTTGCACAGCTGCGGCACTTCCCGGGACAGGCGGTCGATATCGCTCATGTCGAAATCGATCTCGGCCTCCTGAGCGGCGGCCAGCAGGTGCAGGATCGTATTGGTGGAGCCGCCCATGGCGATGTCGAGGGTCATGGCGTTCTTGAACGCCGCCTTGGCGCCGATGGCCCGGGGCAGCAGGTGCGCCTCGTCGCCCTCGTAGTAGCGCCTGGCCAGCTCGACGATGCGATGGCCGGCGGTCTCGAACAGCCGTCGGCGGTCGGCGTGGGTGGCCACCACGGTGCCGTTGCCGGGCAGCGCCAGGCCCAGGGCTTCCATCAGGCAATTCATGGAGTTGGCGGTGAACATGCCCGAGCAGCTGCCACAGGTCGGGCAGGCGCTGCGCTCTACCTCGTTGAGGGTCTCGTCGTCCACCGAGTCGTCGGCGGCCATGACCATGGCATCGACCAGGTCCAGGCCATGGTCCAGCAGCTTGGTCTTGCCGGCCTCCATGGGGCCGCCGGAGACGAAGATCACGGGCACATTGAGGCGCATCGCGGCCATCAGCATCCCCGGCGTGATCTTGTCGCAGTTGGAGATGCACACCAGGGCATCGGCGCAGTGGGCATTGACCATGTACTCGACGGAGTCGGCGATGATGTCGCGACTCGGCAGCGAATAAAGCATGCCGTCGTGGCCCATGGCGATACCATCGTCCACGGCGATGGTATTGAACTCCTTGGCCACCCCGCCGGCCTGCTCGATTTCCCGGGCCACCAGTTGCCCCATGTCCTTCAGGTGCACATGCCCCGGCACGAACTGGGTGAAGGAGTTAGCCACGGCGATGATCGGCTTGTGAAAATCGTCGTCTTTCATGCCGGTGGCGCGCCACAGCGCGCGGGCACCGGCCATGTTGCGGCCGGCGGTGGTGGTTCGGGAACGATACTCGGGCATGGTGTCCTCTTGCTCAGTCACGCCGCCTCGGGCGGGCGACGTGCCGCCTGACGGTCTCGGTGTCCAGGTTGGACCTCGATTCTGGCATGAGAGGCGCGGGCATGCCAGATGGCGGGAACATACCGCGAGCCGCGGGGTGACGCCTCCCTCGGCGCTTTCAAGCTGGTTGCTCGGCACTCGACACTCGCGGCTCTACTTAACCCGGCAAGTTTTTATGTCGGGTGAATCGCGGCACAGGAACGTGCCGCCGCCGGCCGTCAGGCCGGCGCGAGCCCGCGCCACACCAGAAGATCCACGCATCTGCGTCAGCGTGGTGCGGGCGACACTCCAATAGATCAGGACGATCTATTGGATTGCCTGATTAATAGCGACCCAGCCCCCGCTGCCGCACCGCCTCGAACAGGCAAATACCGGTCGCCACCGAGACATTGAGGCTGGCCACCTGCCCCGCCATGGGCAGCTTGACCAGGCTATCGCAGGCTTCCCGGGTCAGCCGGCGCATGCCCTTGCCTTCGGCGCCCATCACCAGTGCCGTGGCCCCGGTGAAATCGGCGTCATGGATGTGCGCTTCGGCCTCGCCGGCGGTCCCGGTCACCCAGACGCCCAGCTCCTTCATCCGCGCGATCGAGCGCGCCAGGTTAGTCACGCGATAGACCGGCACACTCTCGGCGGCACCACAGGCCACCTTGCGTACCGTGGCATTGAGGGGGGCGGCCCGGTCCTTGGGCACCACGACCCCATGAGCCCCGGCGGCATCCGCGCTGCGCAGGCAAGCGCCGAAGTTGTGTACATCGGTGATGCCGTCGAGCACCAGCAGCAGCGGTGCAACCTCGGCCGACCAGCCCTGAAGGCGATGCCAGAGCGACGCCTCGGCCTCGAAAGCCAGGGGAGGACAAAAGGCCACCACGCCCTGGTGCACGGCACCCTGAGCGAGCCGGTCGAGACTCTCGCGCGTCTGTGTCACCACCCTGACGCCGCCGTCATGGGCAATCGCGACCAGCTCGGACAAGCGACCGGCGGCGTCTCCGTCCTGTACCCAGAGTTCTCGCGGCATCTCGCCGCGCTCGATCAGGGCGCGCACGGCGTGAACACCATATACCGCATCGAGTCCGCCGGGGGCCTTGGGCCCTCGGCGGTGGGACTGCTTGTTCATCGGGAAGATCTCATCACGGAAAGAAGCATTGCCGGTCAGCGGCGACGCGGGCCACGGCGGCGGCGCTTCTTGCCGCCCTCTTCACCACTGCCGCCCTTGTCACCATTGCCGGCCTTTCCACCATCGCTGTTCTTGACGCCATCGGTACCCTTGGGGCCCTTGGCATGCGACGAGGTCTTCGGCTTGTCGGCGGGCCTGGAGCGACGCTTGGGCGCGCGGCGCGGTCGCGGTTTTTCGTCGGCAAGTTCGAAGTCGATCTTGCGGTCGTCCAGGTCGACCCGAGCTACCTGAACGGTCACGCCGTCGCCGAGACGGTAGCTCATGCCGCTGCGTTCGCCCTTGAGGCGGTGCTTCTCCGGCTCATAATGATAGTAGTCGGAAGGCAGCGAGGTAACGTGCACCAGCCCCTCGACGTAGACCTCATCGAGGCGCACGAAGATGCCAAACCCTGTCACCGAGGCGATGGTGCCGTCATAGACCTCGCCGAGCTTGTCGGACATGAACTCGCACTTCAGCCACCCCTCCACATCGCGCGTAGCGTCATCGGCACGGCGCTCGGTCATCGAGCAGTGCTCGCCCAGCTCGAGCATCTGCTCGAAGGTGTAGGGGCACCACTTGCTGGGTGGTTCCACCGGTGGATTCTCGGCACGCAACACCGTGTTGGTCTGGCGCGGCCCGCGGATGACCGAGCGGATCGCACGGTGCACGATCAGGTCCGGGTAGCGGCGAATCGGCGACGTGAAGTGCGCATAGGCCTGGTATGCCAGACCGAAGTGCCCTTCATTCTGCGGCGAATAGACCGCCTGATTCATGGAGCGCAGCATCACCGTCTGGATAATATCCGCATCGTCACGCCCCTTGATGACCTCGGAGAGGTCGCGATAATCCTGGGGTGTCGGTTCGTCGCCACCGCCCAGCGTCAGGCCGAGTTCGTTGAGGAACAGGCGCAGCTTGTCGAGACGCTCCGGCGAAGGACGTTCGTGAATCCGGTACAGTGCCGGCAGGTCATGCTTGTCGAGGAAGCGCGCCGTGGCCACGTTGGCCGCCAGCATGCACTCTTCGATGATCTTGTGAGCGTCGTTGCGGGAGCGTGGCTCGATCTTCTCGATCTTGCGCTCGTCGTTGAAGACGATGGCCGTCTCGGTGGTTTCGAAATCGATGGCCCCGCGCTCTTCGCGCGACTGGCGCAGCAGTCCATAGAGCGAATGCAGGTTCTGCAACGACGGCACCAGTTCGCGATACTGTTCGCGCAAGGCGTCGGCTTCCTCGCCCTCGTCCTCGAGGATCGCGGCAACCTTGTTATAGGTCAGTCGGGCATGGGAGCGGAAGACCGCCTCGAAGAAGCGATACCGGCTGATGGCACCACTCTTCGAGATATTCATCTCGCAGACCAGTGCCAGACGGTCGACGTCGGGATTCAGTGAGCACAGGCCATTGGACAGCAGCTCCGGCAGCATGGGAACCACCTGCCCCGGGAAGTATACCGAGTTGCCCCGGGCCATGGCTTCCTGGTCCAGGGCACTGCCCGGACGCACATAGTGGGAAACATCGGCGATGGCCACCAGCAGTTTCCAGCTACCGGACTTGGTCTTCCAGGCACAGACGGCATCATCGAAATCCTTGGCGGACTCATCATCGATGGTTACCAGTGGATAGTCGCGCAGGTCGATCCGCTGCTGCTTGTCGTCTTCGGCCACCTCGTCGGACATGCTGGCGATCTGGTCCAGCACTTCCGGCGGAAACTCCGAAGGAATCTCGTAGCTGCGCAAGGCGATGTCGATTTCCATGCCTGGGTCCATGCGCTCACCGAGCACTTCGCTGACCTCGCCCACCGGTTGCACCCGGGTGGCCGGCTGCTTGACGATGTTCGCCGAGATCACCTGCCCATCCTGCGCACCGCCACTGGCGTTGTGCGGAATGATGACTTCCTGGGTGATCCGCGAGTTCTCCGGAATCAACACGCCGAACTCGGGGGTGTTCTGACGATAGACCCCCACGATGGTCTGAGTATTGCGCGCCAGCACTTCGACAATGGTGGCTTCGTCACGCCCACGACGATCACGACCGCTGACTCTCACCAGAACGTGGTCGCCATGAAAGACGCGCCGCATCTGGCGCGGCGGTATCACCAGGTCGGGTTTCTTGCCGTCATCGCGCAGCAGGAAGCCGAAGCCGTCCCGGTGACCGAGCACCTTGCCCTTGATCAGGTCCAGCTTGTCGATCAGTGCATAGGCGCCACGGCGGTTGCGAAGCACCTGTCCATCGCGCTCCATGGCCGACAACCGCCGACGCACGGCTTCCTGAAGGTCCTCGTCCTCGAGGCCCAGCATCTGGCTCATGGCCTCGTGGGTGATGGGTTTGCCGTGGTCTTCCAGACGCGCCAACAGATATTCGCGGCTGGGAGCGGGTTTATCGTACTTGTGGGCCTCGCGACTGGCGTGCGCGTCGTCTTCGAGCGTCCAGTGGGTCATGCGGAGAGCATCCTTGGCAGGGTCGGGGACGGCATGCGTGACGTGACGCGCGGGTGCCGCGGGCAATCGTTGTTGCGATCGAAGTATGGTGTCATGGGCGGCAGTATAGCGCTGCCATGTCCATCACCCAACCATACCGACGCGTCGGTTCGACCGAAGAGGGTCCGTCGACGCACAAGGGGCTTGCATTATCGCCAGAATTCGGTACTATACGCGCCACTTGCCCAGATGGCGGAATTGGTAGACGCGCTAGCTTCAGGTGCTAGTGTCCTTACGGACGTGGAGGTTCAAGTCCTCTTCTGGGCACCATTGATACTCCTCCGGCCAGGAGTCGGGTATCAGGCTCTTTATCAGCTCGACTCGCTCGTGTTCGCCCAGGTGGCGGAATTGGTAGACGCGCTAGCTTCAGGTGCTAGTGTCCTTACGGACGTGGAGGTTCAAGTCCTCTCCTGGGCACCAATCGCGACAAGCGATGCCCGGAACACGACGATGCATGATGCGCCCAGGTGGCGGAATTGGTAGACGCGCTAGCTTCAGGTGCTAGTGTCCTTACGGACGTGGAGGTTCAAGTCCTCTC
>NZ_JAVXUS010000007.1:68984-77947 GCF_032334135.1 Halomonas sp. I1 | reverse complement strand
CTCCTGGGCACCATATTTCGCGTCATGCAGCTGAAGCCCTTGCAGAACACCCCTTACAGGAAACCGCGACGAAAGATCGCGGTTTTTTTGTGTCCGGGCGGCAGACCATGCCCGACACCGTCAGAAGCGGCCGGGCAACCGCGAGACCTCCTCCAGCCCCCAGCCTTCGGTGGATACCCGGGCTTCCAGCGCCTCCGCCGCCAACGGCGGGAGCTGCGGGAAGAAATCCAACCCGGTGCGCGCCTCGACATCGTCGATACTGACCACGAAACGATCCAGCGGCTCATCACCACTCACGTTCTGGGGCATCAGAAAGGCCAGCGCCTTCGGCCGCTCGCCCGGCACCACCAAAATCTTGTAGAAGGCTTCAGGCACCTCCACCAGCCCTGCTCGATGAAGCATGCCCTCCAGAAAGTCATCATTGAACACCGGCCCTGTGATCACCTGCAGCCGACCGAGACGCGGCACGAAACGATCGATCACCACCTCTTCGAGACGCTGCCATAACCGACGATTCAGGTCCGGACGCTGCGGTGTCATGTTGCTCATCAGGAAGGTATCGCGCTGTGCTTCGCGCCCATGCACCACGGCGATGGCATAGTTGGGTGCCAGATGCCCCCGGTCGTAGCCGCTATGCGAATAACTGCCCGTCGTGACCGGCCAGAGAGAACGCCAGTCACGCCGGAAGCCGGGGCGCTCCCCCGCCCGAGGATTCTCCACCGAGTGCAGGGTATAGCTCGCCCACAAGGGGCTGACCCGCAGGTCCGACCAGCCAAGCAGATAGCCCTCGTTGCGCAGGACACGGTGCAGGCTCAGCGGCGTCAGTTCCGACCAGGTCGGCACACCCATCCAGCTCAGCCGGTCGCGCACCTCGCGCTCCTGCATGTACCAGAGGCCGCTGCCGACCACCGCGAACAGCACGGCGACACCGACGCGCCGCATCATGCGACGCAGAAAAGTATGACGAGACATCCAGGGAATCCATTCCTGTCAGAGGCCGGGACCGCCTTCCGGGGACGGCCGAGGGATCACCAGCCGAGCGAGAACATGGTCTCGAGATCGTGGCGGGAGTGCACCTGCATGGCGTTGAGCGTTTCGGTCTCGCGAATGCCTTCCACTTCATCGAGCCGACCTGTCACCAGCTCGGCCAGGCTCTCGAAGTCCCGGGTGCGCGCGATCGCCACCAGGTCATAACGACCGCAGGTGGAGAAGACCTCGCTGATGCCTTCGACATCCGCCAGGCGCTCGGCCACCGACTGGATCTTGCCTTTCTCGGCATTGATCAGGATCACGGCATTCTGCATCGGGCACTCCTCGGCTGTCCCAGGCTGAACGATACGCGATAGCGCAGGCCACCGCGACTGCGGCGATTATAGCAGCGTCACGCGTCTCGATCAGCTGGACGCGGAGCGCTCGGCGTCTTCATCTTCCGGCAGCGGCCAGTGATAGCGGCGCACCACCTCGCCCTCTTCCATGGACTCCAACTTGACGGGGAACCCCCACAGCTGGTGCAGATGGCGCATCACCGGGTAGACGCTGCGCGCCAGAGGCCGGCGATTATCCTGGATATGACGCAGGGTCAGCGAGCGATCGCCACGAATGTCCGCCGAATAGATCTGGATATTGGGCTCGCGCACCGACAGGGCGTACTGGGATGCCAAGGCCTCGCGGATGCGCCGATAGCCGCGCTCATCATGTATCGCCGCCACTTCCAGCATATCGTCCTGATCATCATCCACTACCTTGAACAGTTTCAGGTCACGAATCACCTTGGGCGACAGGAACTGCTGGACGAAGGACTCATCCTTGAAGTTGCGCATGGCGAAATTCAGCGTCTCCCGCCAGTCACTTCCGACAGTATCAGGGAACCAGGCACGATCTTCCTCGGTGGGCGATTCGCAGATGCGCCTGATGTCGGAGAACATCGCGAAGCCCAATGCATAGGGGTTGATACCGTTGAAGGCCGGGCTGTCGAAGGGCGGCTGCTGCACGACGGAGGTATGCGATTGCAGGAACTCCAGCATCAGCCCCTCGTCCACCAGGCCATCGTCGAACATGCGATTCATCAATGTGTAGTGCCAGAACGTCGCCCACCCTTCGTTCATCACCTGGGTCTGGCGTTGCGGATAGAAATACTGAGCGAGCTTGCGCACAATGCGCACCACCTCGCGCTGCCAGGGTGCCAGCAGCGGCGCGTTCTTTTCGATGAAGTAGAGCAGGTTCTCCTGCGGCTCGGGCGGGTAACGCCCCCCGGCATGCAACCCCAGGGGGTCTTCTCCATCATCGACGTCTCCGAGCCCCTCCCCTTCCGATGCACGCTCCGGGATGGTCCGCCACAGAGTGTTCACCTGCGCCTGCAGATAGGTTTCACGCTCCTTCTGTCGGCGCGCCTCTTCTTCGGCAGAGATCGGCGAGGGCCGCTTGTAGCGGTCGACCCCATAGTTCTGGAGAGCATGGCAGGCGTCCAGCAACTGCTCCACGGCGGTCACGCCGTAACGCTCCTCGCACTCAGCGATATAGCGCCGGGCGAACAGCAGATAATCGACGATGGAACCGGCATCGGTCCAGGTACGGAACAGGTAGTTGCCCTTGAAGAAGGAGTTGTGCCCATAACACGCATGAGCCATCACCAGCACCTGCATCATCAAGGTGTTCTCTTCCATCAGATAGGCGATGCAGGGGTTGGAGTTGATCACCAGCTCATAGGCCAGCCCCATCTGGCCACGCCGATAGGCCTGCTCCACGGCCAGGAACTGCTTGCCGAAGGACCAGTGATGATACCCCACCGGCATGCCGACACTGGCGTAGGCGTCCATCATCTGCTCGGTGGTGATGACCTCGATCTGGTTGGGGTAGGTGTCCAACCGGTATTCATCGGCCAGACGCGCTATCTGCTCTTCGAACTCGGTAAGGGTCTCGAAGCTCCAGTCGGAACCGGTGGCGATGGGCTTGCGCTCGGTCATGCTGCCTCCTTGGCCTCGCCTCAGGATTGCGCGGCGCGGCGACGGAACAGTTCACGGAACACCGGATAGATATCGCCTGCCTCGACGATCTGACGCATGGCGAAGCGATCCGCATATTCGGCTTCCACGCGCTCGTATTCCTCCCACAGCGCCTGATGGGCGTGAGGGGTGATCTCGACATAGGTGAAATACTGCAATCGCGGCATCAACGACTTCGCCAGCAGGTCGCGACAGGTCAGGGAGTCATCATCCCAGTTGTCGCCGTCGGACGCCTGGGCCACGTAGAGATTCCACTGACCCGGCGGATAACGCGCCTCGATGATCTCGTCGACCAGCGTCAGGGCACTCGAGACGATGGTGCCGCCGGTTTCCCGGGAGTAGAAGAACTCCTCCTCGTCGACCTCCTTGGCGGCGGTATGGTGACGCACGAAGACCAGCTCGACCCGCTCGTAATTGCGCTCCAGAAAGAGATAGAGCAGCAGGAAGAAGCGCTTGGCGATATCCTTGTGAGCCTGGGTCATCGACCCGGAGACATCCATCACGCAGAACATCACCGCCTTGCTGGATGGCTGGGGCTGATTGATCACATTGTTGTAGCGCAGGTCATAGGTATCGATGAAGGGCACCGCCTCCAGGCGCTTTTCGAGACGCTCGATCTCGGCCTTGAGCTCGCTGATGCGCGCTGGGTTGCGCAGCACCGGATCCTTGCGCTCCTCGATCTCCAGCGCTTCTCGCGCCTCACGCAGGGCACGCTTGATCGGGCCGCGCATGGCGATGCGGCGGGCATGGGCCTCGCGCATGGAGCGCACGATATTGATACGCGCCGGCACTCCGTCCCGCGTCAGACCGGCGCGTACAGGCTTCACCTCATCGAGGTCGACCAGTGGCTTGCGTTCCAGGTGGGGCAATTCCAGCCCATCGAAGACGAAATCCAGAAACTCCTCGCGGCTCAGGGTAAAGGCAAACTCGTCCATGCCTTCGCCCTGGTTGGAGGCGCCGCCTTCGCTGGCGCCATCTCCACCGCCACCACCACCGGGGCGGCGCAACCGGTCACCCTCGACAAACTCCTTGTTGCCCGGCGCGATGATGGAGCGCCGCCCCCCGGGCCCATGCTGGAACACCGGCTCGGAAATGTCGCGAGTCGGTATCGAAACCTTCTCGCCACGCCCCATGTCGGTAATGGAGCGACGGTTGACCGCTTCCTCGACGGAGCGCTTGATGTGCCCACGATAACGATCGAGGAACCGCTGGCGGTTGACCGCACTCTTGTTCTTGGCATTGGCCCGACGGTCGATGAAATAGCTCATGCTGACCTCCTCTGGGCGCTGCTCACCACGGGGAGGCGGCCCAGCCCGTTCTCCCCGTTCGTAGCGTTGAAGCCGCGAGAAGCGAGCGGCGAGCTTCGAAACTCGGTGACTGAAAGCTCGAAGCTCGAAGCTCGAAGCTCGAAGCTCGAAGCTCGAAGCTCAGGCTACTGCGACTTGCGCACCCGCAGATACCACTCGGAGAGCAGCCGTACCTGCTTCTCGGTATAACCACGGTCGACCATGCGTGCCACGAAGTCCTCGTGCTTCTTCTGGTCGGCTGTCGATGCCTTGGCGTTGAAGGAGATCACCGGCAGCAACTCCTCGGTGTTGGCAAACATCTTGTGCTCGATCACACCGCGCAGTTTCTCGTAGGACTGCCAGCTCGGATTCATGCCGTTGTTCTGGGCCCGGGCCCGGAGCACGAAATTCACCACCTCGTGACGAAAATCCTTGGGGTTGGAAATACCCGCCGGCTTCTCGATCTTTTCCAGCTCATCGTTGAGTGACTGGCGGTCGAACAGCTCGCCGGTCTCGGGATCGCGGTACTCCTGATCCTGGATCCAGAAGTCGGCATAAGTGACATAGCGGTCGAAGATGTTCTGGCCGTACTCGGAGTACGACTCCAGATAGGCCGTCTGGATCTCCTTGCCGATGAAGTCCACATAGCGTGGCGCCAGGAACTCCTTGATATAGCGTAGGTAGCGCTCGAAGGTCTCGCGGGGCAGCTGTTCCTGTTCGAGACGCTGCTCAAGCACGTAAAGCAGATGGACCGGGTTGGCAGCAACCTCGTGATTATCGAAGTTGAACACCTTGGACAGGATCTTGAAGGCGAAGCGAGTCGAGAGGCCATCCATCCCTTCGTCCACACCGGCATTGTCGCGATACTCCTGGATCGACTTGGCCTTGGGATCGGTATCCTTGAGGTTCTCGCCATCGTAGACCCGCATCTTGGAATAGACGCTGGAATTCTCCGGCTCCTTGAGTCGCGAGAGCACCGAGAACTGCGCCAGCATGCGCAGGGTGTCCGGCGCGCAGGGCGCCTCGTTGAGCGAGGAGTGCTCGAGCAGCTTCTTGTAGATGTTGATTTCCTCACTGACTCTCAGGCAATAAGGCACCTTGACGATATAGACACGGTCAAGGAAGGCCTCGTTGTTGCGGTTGTTGCGGAAGGTCTGCCACTCACTCTCGTTGGAGTGCGCCAGGACGATGCCATCGAAGGGGATCGCCCCCATCCCTTCGGTGGGATTGTAGTTGGCCTCCTGAGTGGCGGTGAGCAACGGATGCAACACCTTGATCGGTGCCTTGAACATCTCGACGAATTCCATCAGCCCCTGGTTGGCCTTGCACAACCCGCCCGAGAAGCTGTAGGCATCGGGATCATCCTGGGAGTAGAGCTCCAGCTGGCGAATATCGACCTTGCCGACCAGCGAGGAGATATCCTGGTTGTTCTCGTCGCCGGGCTCGGTCTTGGAGATGGCGATCTGATTGAGCCGCGACGGATACAGGCGCACGACCCGGAACTGGGAGAGGTCGCCGCCGAACTCCTGAAGCCGCTTGGCCGCCCAGGGCGACATCACGCTCTTCAGGCAACGCGGGGGGATGCCATATTCCTTCTCCAGCAGTTCGCCATCATCCTCGGGCGAGAACAGCCCCAGCGGCGACTCCTGCACCGGGGAATCCTTGATCGCATAGAAGGGAATCCGCTCCATCAACAGCTTCAGGCGTTCGGCAAGCGACGACTTGCCGCCACCGACCGGCCCCAGCAGATAGAGGATCTGCTTCCTCTCCTCCAGCCCCTGGGCGGCATGCCGGAAGTAGGCGACGATCTGCTCGATGGCCTCCTCCATGCCGTAGAACTCCGCGAAGGCGGGATAACGACGGATCACCTTGTTCGAGAAGATCCGTGCCAGCCTCGGATCCTTGGCCGTGTCGATCACTTCGGGCTCACCGATGGCCTCCAGTATCCGCTCGGCGGCGTTGGCATAGACCGATGGCTGCTCCCGACAGAGCTCCAGGTACTCCTGCAGGGTCATTTCTTCCTGCTGGGTGCGGGCATAGCGGTTCTGCACATGATCGAAGATGCTCATCGAAGCCTCCTTTAGACCCGGCGCCCCGGCCATGACAGTGTCGGCGAACCTGCCGGGGATCGGTAACTTCAGCGTAGACAGCATTAGCGGACAACGATTCTTCGTTCTTCAACGCAGCGGCCTGCCTCCACTCCTTATCCTTATGAACCCGGAAACCGCCGGGGGGTTCGTGGAAAATGGTCGCATGGATTCATCACGCCGTTCTCAGAGGGTGTTTACAAAAGTCACGAGCGACGGCCAGGCCAGGCGAAATCAGCCGAAAAAGCGGAGTTTACGAGCTGGTAAATGAGCATTTTGAGGCTGATTTCAACGCCGCATGGACGAGCGCAGTAGTTTGTAAACACCCTCTCAGAGGGTGGCGGCGACCCGAGTCCCCTGCTCGATGGCCCGCTTGGCGTCGAGCTCCGCTGCCTCGTCGGCGCCGCCGATGACGTGCACCGAGACCCCCGCTGCCTGCAACGCCTCGAGGTCATCACGCACCGACTCCTGGCCGGCACAGATCACGACAGTATCCACCTCGAGCAGGCGCGGCTCACCGTCCTGACGGATGTGCAGGCCCTCGTCGTCGACCCCCATGTACTCGCACCCGACCAGCGTCTCGACCCCTCGGTGACGCAGCGAGGCACGGTGCACCCATCCCGTGGTAGTACCCAGCCCCTTGCCGGGCTTGGACGTCTTGCGCTGCAGCAGCGTGACATGACGCGACACCGTCGGCCGCTGCGGCTCACGCAGCCCCCCCGGCGTCGTTACCGTCAGATCGACCCCCCACTCGTCGCACCAGACTTCGGCATCCAGAGCGGGATGCCCGGCGTGGGTCAAGAGTTCCGCCACATCGAACCCGATACCCCCGGCCCCGATGATGGCCACACGAGGACCGACCCGCTCGGGATGCACGATGGCTGCCGGATAGGACATCACCTTGGGATGGTCGATGCCGGGCAGGTCGAGACGGCGCGGCCGCACACCGGTGGCCAGGATCACCTCGTCGAAGGCCGCCAGCTCATGCACGCTGGGCGCCGTGCCGAGACGCACGCTCACCTGGTGACGCTCCAGCATCACCCGGAAGTAACGCAGGGTCTCGTCGAATTCTTCCTTGCCAGGGATCCGCCGGGCATAGTTGAACTGGCCGCCCAGTTCGGACTGACACTCGAACAGCGTCACCGAGTGACCTCGTCCGGCGGCCGTCACGGCGGCGGCCAGCCCCGCCGGCCCACCGCCCACCACGGCAATGGCCCTCTCCGCCTCGGTCGGCACGATGACCAGCTCGGTCTCGTGGCATGCCCGAGGATTGACCAGACAGGAGGTCAGCTTGCCCTGGAAGGTGTGATCCAGGCAGGCCTGGTTGCAGGCGATGCAGGTGTTGATCTCCTCGCTGCGCCCCTCCCGCGCCTTGGCGATCCAGGCGGGATCCGCCAGAAAGGGCCGCGCCATGGAGACCATGTCGGCCTGCCCCTCGGCGAGAACCCGCTCGGCGACCTCGGGCATGTTGATGCGGTTGGTGGTGACCAACGGGATCGACAGCGCGTCGCGCATGCGCCGGGTCACGTCGCTGAATGCGGCACGGGGCACGCTGGTGACGATGGTCGGCACCCGCGCCTCGTGCCAACCGATACCGGTGTTGACGACATCCGCCCCGGCCTCCTCTACGGCACGTCCCAGGGCCACCACTTCCTCGAAGGTACTGCCCTCTTCGACCAGGTCGATCATCGACAGCCGGAAGATAATGAGGAAATCCTCGCCCAGTTCGGCACGCATGCGTCGCACGATTTCCACCGGAAAGCGGATACGGCCGGCAAAGTCACCGCCCCATTCGTCCTCGCGCTGATTGGTGCGCCGGCAGATGAACTGATTGATGAGGTACCCCTCGGAGCCCATCACTTCGACACCGTCATAGCCCGCCTCGCGAGCCAGGCTGGCACACCGGACATAATCGTCGATGGTCGAGGCGACCTCATCACGACTCAGCTCGCGGGGCGTCATCGGGTTGATCGGCGCCTGGATCGGCGACGGTGCCACCAGGTCGGGCGAATAGGCATAACGTCCGGCATGCAAGACCTGCAGGCAGATCCGACCCTGTTCGGCGTGCACGGCGTCGGTCACCCTCCGGTGATCGGCCACCTGCTCGGGGCGCTCGAGGGTCGCCGCTCCCTGAAAGACCGCCCCCTGCGGGTTCGGCGCGATTCCGCCGGTAACGATCAGTCCCACGCCTTCCCGGGCGCGCTCGGCATAGAAGGCGGCCAGGCGCTCGAAGCCCTGCGGGGCCTCTTCCAGATTGGTATGCATCGAGCCCATCAGCACGCGATTGGGCAGGGTCACCGACCCCAGCGTGATGGGGCGAAACAGATGGGGATATACAGTCACGGTCGAGTCCTCGCGGTCGGGCAACGGAAATTCAAACAACTGTATGATAGTCGCTCGGGTTCCGCAAAGCCCGGGCACTCGCCCATGGAGGATAGTCGATCTCGACTGGCACGCACGCGAAAAGGCCCCGAGTCTTTCAACTCGAGGCCTGGAATTCGAAGCAGATGGCGGACCGGACGGGACTCGAACCCGCGACCTCCGGCGTGACAGGCCGGCATTCTAACCAACTGAACTACCGGTCCGGT